>DXGH01000025.1 GCA_019114005.1 Candidatus Acetatifactor stercoripullorum | reverse complement strand
CGAACCCACGGCCTTTCGCTTAGGAGGCGAACGCTCTATCCTGCTGAGCTACAGAGACTTATATGAAATTGAATTGGTAACTATCACTTTTGGCTTCGAGTTGATTGGTTGAGCACAACCTTAGGAGGCGATCGCTCTATCCAACTGAGCTACGAGGACATTTATGAAAACCTGCTGATAAGCAGGAATCCAAACTTATTCAATTTTCCTCCGGCCCGCTACAGATCCTCCGGAAAATTAATTTTCCCCTGCAGCCAGATAATTCCCTTGAACCGTCTGCCAACCTGGGGTTCCCCAAACAAGTCTATTATATTAATACAAACGTCAAATGTCAATTCATTACAGCAAATTCTTAAAATATAAATTTTTTCCCCGGTGACATCATTGGCAGCCTCCTGCATGGAAACAATCTCTCCCAATATGGAATATTGATCGCATTCCACCCCATAGGGCATAAAATAGGTATCTACCAGGCTGAATACATCTTCCTTCTGAATCTTGCGGGAAATGGTGGTGTACATGTCCATGTCCTCCAGGGTCAGAGTCTCAATAGCGTCCTCATCTCCCTTTCTGGCCGCCGCCAGCAGATTATTCCTGTTGGCAGAATTTTTCTTGACTCTCAGCTTCTGCTCCTCATCCTTTTGTATGGGCATCATAATACTGCCGCTTACGGAAAGAGCCGAAAGAGTCAGGGTGGTTCCTCTGATGGGAAGCTTTCCCGTTGTCTGCGCCTTTACATAAGGAATTCTGTTTTTCAGGTAAAAAATCAGGGATATCCCAACCTTGACATCATCGCACACGCCAGCATAAGAATCCTTGGCCGCATGGCGTTCCACAGAGACATCCTCATGGGTTGTAATTCCGGTGCCGTTCAAATAGGGAAAATAATAGTCGTAAATAAATTTATCCTCCTCGTCAAATTCACCGCAGACTGTCACTCCCACGGAACCGGCAAAGTTTTTGCTGAATTCTCCCAGCATAATTCCTTCCTGATTTAAGGTATATGCACGTTGATCGGAATTCATAATGACATCCGTCAACAAATTTCTTATTTTTTTACGGTCAGAATAATCACTGAAGCCGATAGCACGCATATATCTATGCAACTCTTCACCTTCTCTCCCGATTTTACATTTCAATTTTACAAGGTGTCAGGTATAATCCACAATTCTTCCCTGTAAAACGCCTTGTATGTCTATATAATACTTACTGAAATCATTGCCATCCACATAGACACGGACTTCACTGCCCAAAGTGATTACCGGCTCAGGATTTGTCCATATATTTTCACTGTTGAAGCTGTCCGGCCTCCAACAATCTTTTTTTCTTCCGGTTCCTTCTGGCAAAAAGGATCAGCGCAATAATGCAGATCAACAGAAAAATAAACCCAATCCCGACAAAGATACCTCCAATCAAAATATTGATTAATCCTGTGGACACATTGTAAGGGTCATCCGGCTGTACCAGCAGAGTAATCTCTTTTCCTTCATACATTCCGCTGCTGTATTCCTGAAGATTTACATTCTCATATGTTTTTCCGCCATAGGAATAGGTCACATACACTCTATGAGATATATCTCCATCTATATCCCGATAGCTCTCAATTTGAGTAATTTCAGCGCTGACCTCTACCGCTTCTTCCTGAAATCGTATGCTGGACACCAGCAATATGATACCGACTATGAAGAAAATAAATCCTACCACTGCTAAAATGCCAAAAACCAATTTTAATACAATATTATTTTTTTTCATATGTGTTTTAATTTATTTTTGAGAGGGATATACTTTATCCTTTCCTCCCATATAGGGACGCAGCGCTTCCGGTATGCTGATGCTGCCGTCCTGATTTACATTGTTTTCCAAAAATGCAATTAATCCTCTGGGCGATGCCAGAACAGTATTATTCAAGGTATGCACAAAATAAGTTCCATTCTCTCCCTTGGTGCGGATGCCAAGCCGTCTTGCCTGAGCATCTCCAAGAGTAGAACAGGAGCCTACCTCGAAATATTTTTTCTGTCTGGGACTCCATGCCTCCACATCACAGGATTTCACCTTCAGGTCTGCCAAATCGCCGCTGCAGCATTCCAGAGTGCGCACCGGTATATCCAGACTGCGGAAAAATTCTACCGTGTAGGTCCACATTTTATTGTACCAATCCATGGATTCTTCCGGTCTGCACAATACTACCATCTCTTGCTTTTCAAACTGATGTACCCGGTACACTCCTCTTTCTTCAATGCCGTGAGAGCCTACTTCCTTTCTAAAACAAGGAGAATAGGAAGTCATGGTAATCGGCAGACTTGTCTCCTTTACGATCTGTCCTTTAAATTTTCCAATCATGGAATGCTCGGAGGTGCCGATTAAATACAAATCCTCTCCTTCGATTTTATACATCATGGCTTCCATCTCGGCAAAGCTCATCACACCATTTACCACGCTGCTGCGGATCATAAAAGGGGGAATACAATAAGTGAATCCCTTATCAATCATAAAATCCCTGGCATAGCTTATCATGGCAGAGTGAATTCTGGCTGCGTCTCCCATCAGGTAATAAAAGCCGTTTCCGCTGGTGCGCCCTGCGCTCTCCTTATCCAAGCCATTTATGCTGTCCAAAATATCTGCATGGTAGGGCACCTCAAAATCAGACACAATAGGCTCACCAAATTTTTCTATCTCCACATTTTCACTATCATCCCTGCCGATAGGAACAGAAGCATCTATTATATTGGGAATCACCATCATAATTTTTGTGATCTTCTCCTGAAGCTGCACCTCTTTCTCCTCCAGCTGGGCAAGTCTCTGTGCTCCTGCTGTCACCTGGGCTTTTTTTTCTTCTGCCTCTTCCTTTTTCCCCTGTGCCATCAAAGCGCCGATTTCCTTGGATATTTTATTGCGGGAAGCACGCAGGTCATCTGCCTCCTGCTTTACCTTCCTGCTCTCTGCATCCAGCTGGATCACTTCATCCACCATGGGAATTTTGGAATCCTGAAATTTCTTCCGAATATTTTCCTTCACAACCTCAGGGTTTTCTCTGAGAAATTTAATGTCTATCATAGCTTCCTCCCTTTTATCGTATCCTTACGATTTTTAATCTAATTAGGTACTTGCGAAACTCGCTCTCTGGTATCAGAAACTGGGCGTAATAACCAAAATAAGGGTGACTAGCCACTGCTTCGGAACCCGTTTTTGGTTATTATGACCAGGTTCGTGACTTTGTCAGTGAGTTTCGCAAACGCCTATTTAATCCAATGCTTTTTCAATATAAATATTGTGTACTTTGACAAGATCCTTAATCAATACACCCTCTACATCATTTCCTGCTTTATCCTTTATAATGCGCAACACTGGTCTCTCATGGAAATTTTTGTTTTGGGACAAAACTACTCCCACTTCTCCTTCGTTGGTTAGAACATGTGTTCCTGATGGGTATACTGCCGTGAAGGCCAGAAAAGTGTCTACAATTTCAGCATCAAATAAAATATCTTTATAATTTTTTAAATATTCGATGGCCTCATATACCTTTACTCTTTTACAGCCAATTCCGCATATCATTTCGTCGAAAGCGTCGCATACATTTACTATTCTGCATTCAAAGGGAATCTCTCTGATCCGCAAAGGGAAACCAGAACCATCCAGTCTCTCATGATGATACAGTACAATATTTTTGCTGATTTTTGAAATCCAGCCTTCCGTCTTTAAATTGCTGAAGCCATACACAGGATGCTTTTTATATTCTGCAATCTGCTGTTTGTTCATGGATGCCAAAGCTATATCATTAAAATCCATTGTAATATATCTGAGTCCTATGTCGTGAAGCAGACAGCCTACGCCGATTTCATGAATCATACTTTTGTCTGCCTTAAGCTTCAGCGCCGTAAGAATGGCAAAGGTACATACACTGATAGAGTGCTCATAGAGATCAGAGCTTCTCTCCTTGATGTCAAAAACCTTTTCTACGACCTGATCTTCTTCTAAAATACTGGAAATAATTCGATCCGTCTCTAAACTTAATTCTTCCAGTTCCTGATTATGATGATAGGTATGTCTCTCCAGAATATCTCGGACCTTTGACTTAATATTTTCCTCGATCTCTGAGCGCAGAATGACCATCTCGCCCTCCTCCATTTTTTCTTCCTTCACATATACATAGAAAATCCCAAGCTCAATGATCTTATCAATATATTCCTTTTTCAGCTTCGCCCCTTCCGGAAGCATAATCTGATAATCCCATGTCATAATGGGTTTTGCCAAAATTTCTCCACCCTTAAGTTCATCAATTCTTTTTAATTCCATTTATATTTCCCCCATTGCCATTGACAATGCTTCCTCTTCTTCCTTGCCAAGAGAAATAGAGCTTTCCCCTCCTTTTATTTCCTTAGTATAGGAATAGCAGCCTTCTGTGCTGTGAACAGAATTGATAATAAATCCATTATTATTCTCATCAAGCAGTGCCAGGCAGAAGCTTAACTGTCCTCCCATTTGATTGAATGCGTCGTATTTTACCAGACCAATTTTCTGAAATGCAGATTCCATATTTCTATATAGGGTACGGATATCCTTCTTATTCTTTTCTGCAATTTCTTTTAAGCTTTTATTGTCCTCAAATAACGCTACGATATCCTGCTCCAGGCTGCCCCCATCCTTTCCCGTCAAAAACTGATCCAGCCTCTTTTTCATTTTTCCGATTTTTCTTAAAAGGATAACAGATATCACAATAAATATAAGAAGAAGGACTGCCAATATAGCCATCCCAATCAACAGATATCCCAAATCAAACGCGCCCAGTCCTATCTGATTTAAAAAATTACTGTAATTTGCACTCATTTTATCCGATTTCAATTTCTCCTCTGTACTTTATTTATTACTTCCCGATCATTTCAAGCAGCCTGTCCAAATCTTCATGGCTGTAAAATTCAATTTCAATTTTTCCAGCCCCCTCACCCTTTGCGGATACGATCACCTTTGTGCTGAGCTTTTGCTTTAGCTTTTCCTCTATATCCAGATAGATGGCCTGCAGCGCTTTATCATCCATTTTTTTCTGCTTGACAGGCTTATGTAGATTTTTTACCAGCTTTTCCACATCTCTGACACTAAGCTTTTCATCAAAGATTTTTTGAGCAAGGGTATACTGTTCCTCCGGATTTTCCACTGCCAAAAGAGCTCTTGCATGTCCGGTGCTGATCATTTCGTCAATAACCATCTGCTGCACCTCATCTGAAAGCTTCAAAAGACGGATGGAATTTGTCACCGCAGCGCGGCTTTTGGAAACCCTCTCAGCTACTTCATCCTGCTTTAAGTGAAATTCTGTCAGCAGTCTCTTATAAGCCTGGGCCTCTTCAATGGGATTCAAATCCTCGCGCTGTATATTTTCTATCAGGGATATTTCAACAATCTCCTGATCTGTATAATTGCGGATAATTACAGGAATCTCTTTTAATCCCGCCATTTTTGCAGCCCGCCATCTGCGCTCCCCTGCAATAATCTCATAATACTCTTTTCTGTCCTGTACCAAAATAGGCTGCAAAAGTCCAAATTGTTTGATAGAGTCTGCCAGCTCCTGCAGTGCATCCTCATCAAAATTTTTACGAGGCTGCTCTCTGTTGGGCTCCACTCTTGTTATCTTCACAATCGTCTCCGGCCCATTATTTTCAGAAACAGCATTCTTTATTTCTTTTTTTGTCTTTGCTTCCCCAACTGCATCTGGAATCAAAGAATCTAACCCTTTTCCCAATCCTCTTGCCGCCATATGATCGATCATCCTCTCCTTATTTAAAATCCTTCATGTAATTGCGAAGCTCGATTCCTGGTATCAGCAAGTTTCGCAATTAATTGTTTTTAAAAGCTTATTCATTACGGATTACTTCCTCCGCCAGCTGCATGTAGGCCTCTGCTCCTGCAGATTTTGCATCATACATGTTGATAGGCAATCCATAGCTGGGAGCTTCCGCCAGCCTGATATTTCTTGGAATTAAAGTCTCATAAACTCTTTGGTTTAAATTCTTTTTTACATTTTCCACAACCTGCATGGACAAGTTTGTCCTGGCGTCATACATAGTAAAGACTACACCCTCCATCTCAAGTTCCGGATTTAATCGTTCCTTAACCAAATTTACCGTATGAATTAACTGGCTTAAACCTTCCAACGCATAATATTCACATTGAATGGGTACTAAAACACTGTCAGCTGTAGTCATGGCATTTATAGTCAGCATATTCAGGGAAGGAGGACAATCAATAATGATAAAATCATATTCTTCCTTAATATAATCTACCTCATTGCTCAGTATGTACTCCTTCTTGTCAATGCCAATCAGCTCAATTTCAGCCGCCGCAAGATTTACATTGGAGGGAACCACAGAAACACCTGGAATAACATCCTTTATAATACAATCTCTGATAGAACACTCTCCCAAAATTAATTCGTAAATTGTATTTTCCAGATTATTTTTATCTATACCAAATCCACTTGTAGTGTTTCCCTGTGGGTCTGTATCGATCACTAACACTTTCTTTCCTTTGGATGCCAATGAAGCAGATAAATTAATCGAGGTAGTAGTTTTTCCAACGCCCCCCTTTTGATTTGCAATTGCTATAATTCTTCCCATATTTTTTCGCCTTTCCTATGTTTCGCTTTACAATTATATCACTTATAGCAAAAGATATCTACATGAAAATATTGAAAACTGGTATAAAGTGTAATTGTTCAGCCTGCGCCATTCGCAAAGCCGCGCCAAGGCGCTTTTCCGCTGCTATGCAGCTGCCTTTGCTCATTATCGGGCGCTCCGCTCATAAGCTGCACAACAAGCAACTTCATGCAAGCATGATTTGCTTGTCATACAGCTTATGGCTGAACTGTTACAAAATTATGTTTCACACTGATTTATATGATGTTTCACGGATATTGGTCACAATATCTTGGGTTTAAATGTTTCACGTGAAACATTATCTTGTGTTTTATGAAAAGGAGAGAAAAATGTTTCACGTGAAACATTTTTCTCTCCCACTAATAAAGCTTAATTAAGTCATTTTTTATAGCAAAAACCGCAGCCTGGGTTCTGTCTGAAACATCTATTTTCTTAAATATATTTGAAATATGATTTTTCACAGTTCTCTCACTGATGTGTAAAGCAGAAGCTATCTCCTTATTAAACATACCATTAGCAACCTGAATTAAAACCTCTAATTCTCTCTTTGTAAGAGACTCTATTTTATCTCTGTCCGAATCTCTTACAATCAATCGGTGATTCAAAGCAGGTATCAAATTAGGCTGAATATAATTTTCACCCTTCATCAGCATATGAATTGCTTTCTTTAATTCGGACGATTCTGAATCCTTTAAAATATAACCATCTACTCCAATATCGATTGCTCTTATCAAATATTCAATCTCATTATGTACTGTAAGAATCAATACCTTTACATCTATTTTTTCTTTCTTTATCTCCTCTAAAACTTCTATTCCATTTTTCTTTGGCATATTAATGTCTAAAAGAAGGACATCCGGTTTTGCTTTTCTTAACTTTGTCAAACATTCTTCTCCATCATTTGCTTCCTCCACAACCTCAATACTGCCGTCAAATTCTAAAAGCTGTCTGATACCCTCTCTCATAAGAATATGATCATCGGCCAACATCACTTTTACACACATTATATCCATGTCCTCTCATTCAAAATTTATTAAGTAATTCCAAAACTCACTTCTATACGTTTCGCAATTACTTATTAAAAATAGGCACTTCTATTCTTATTTTAGTGCCCTGGTCTATTTTAGAATCAATTTCTATTTTTCCACCAATCAAGGCAATTCGCTCCTTAATTACAGAAATTCCAAAATGCTTATCAGAATCTTCACCCGGTCTGTTCGGATCGAAACCCTTTCCATTATCCTCTATATGAATCAGGCAAAGGTTGTCCTTACATTCACAATGAAATAAAATGCGATCCGCATCTGCATGCTTTACAATGTTAATCAGACATTCCTTTGCAACTCTGTATATAGACATTAAAATCAGATTGTTTTCACATGAAACTTCTTCTAAAGACAAATCAATTTCATAATTACCTTTTTCATTGATTCCACTGACCAAACGCTCAAAGGCAGCCTTCAAACCCAAATCATCAAAGCTCATAGGACGCAGATCAAAAATTGTACATCTGATTTCTTCAATAATTTCTCTAAGGTTTTTATTCACAACGGATAATTCCAGCTTTGCCCTCACCGGGTCCTGATCAATGAATAAACTGCTTAACTCAATCTTATGAATTAAATGGGCCAGGTTCTGCAGTGATGTATCATGAAGCTCCCTGGCAATCCTCTGTCTGTCCTCCTCCTGAATGCTTAAAGCCATCAGATTGGACAAATCCTTTTCCTCCTCCAGAATATCCTTCACAGTAGCCACCCTGGAGATAAGGATGTCTCTCCTTTGATGCAGACGTTCATTTTCTGCAAGGCAGGACAATTTTTCTCTTTTTATCCTCTCAAATTCCTCCTTATGAATACTCTCTGCATCCCTGGGAGAAAAAACTTTAAAATCACGATCTTCCTTTTCTAAAATAGAAGCCGTATAAATATCAAATTCTTTTATCTTCAATAAATTATCATTTATTTTTTCTTCAATTTCTCTTTTTTCCTGCTCCAGCTCCTGGAGCAGGTGAGAAAGCTTTTTATAATTAGCATGATTCATAAGCTTATTAAGAACATATGTTCTAATCCTATATTTTCATTTCGTCTTTGATTCAAATATGCTTCCTATGTATTCTACATTAACATAATATAATAAAATCAATCATATGTAAAACACATTTTATTTGTATGTTTTAATTATTTCCTATATAATAAAAGAAAAACAGGAAAAGACAAGGGGTTTGGCATGAATCAAAAAGCAAAAAAAATTTTATTTCTGACAGCTTTGGCAGCAGGCACCATCCATATCATAAACCGTTTACAGTATGCCGCTTCCACAGGAAAAAACGTTCTGGCATTTCCCGATAATCAATACTATGAATGGAGATTTGGGAAAATCAGATATATCAAAAAGGGAACGGGAACGCCTCTTCTTCTGCTTCACAACCTGACAGTAGGAAGCTCTTGCTACGAATTTTCAAAAATATTAAATCAACTGGCAAAGGACCACGAGGTTTACGCCATTGATTTTTTAGGTTATGGACTTTCCGACAAGCCGGATATCACCTTTACCAATTATCTATACGTCCAAATGGTCACCGATTTTATCAAAAACGTAATCGGTAAAAAAACAGATATCACAGCCTCGGGGGACGCCTTTGCAGTTGCAGTGATGGTATGCCATAACGACAGTGAGACAGTGAGAAAACTCATCGGCATAAATCCTCAGAGTCTTTTTCAGCTGAATCAGATTCCTTCCAGGCAGACCAAAATTTTAAAGCTTCTTCTGGACACTCCCGTACTGGGTACTTTCCTCTACAATATGCAGACAGGAAGAACGGCTTTTCAAAAATTATTTGAAGAAAGTTACTTTTACAATCCTTACAAAATAGAAGAAAAAGATATATTATCCTACATGGAGGCTTCTCACACCACAGATTACCACTCTAAGCATTCCTATGCCAGTTATGTGGGAAGATACACAAACATCAACATTCTGCACGCCTTAAAGGAAATCAATAACAGCATTTATCTCATTTCCGGAAAGGAAAAAGCAGACATTGATACCATCATCGAAAATTACGTGTATTACAACGGCGCAATTGAAACCACTTTTATCGAAAAAACAAAGCAGCTCCCCCATCTGGAACGGCCCGAGGAAACACTATCTGCCATTCAGTTATTTTTAAATTCATAATTACAAAGGTTCTTTCCCAGGAATTCCTGCCTTCCTGGGAAATTTTTTTGGAGTCTGCTTTATTTTTTCCACAACAAACAGATTTCTGTAAATATCAGAATCCGGGAGATAAAAGGAAACCTGATCCTTGATTTTTCCCCCTAAAACCTGTATGGCATTTTCTGCAAGGGGAAGCTCTTCAGAAATCTTCTCAGATTTATAAGAAATAAAGCTGCCGCCCACCTTCACAAAAGGAAGGCAGTATTCCGAAAGAGTAGAAAGATTTGCAACGGCTCTGGAAACACACAGATCAAATCGTTCTCTCAGCTCCTTCTGCCTTGCCAGATCCTCAGCCCTTCCATGCAGCGCCGTAACTTCCTTCAAACCCAGTTTTTCAACCACTTCCTTCAAAAATAATACTCTCTTATTTAAGGAATCTAAAAGAGTCACCCTTAAATCAGGAAACACAATCTTTAAAGCAAGTCCCGGAAAGCCCGCTCCCGTTCCCACATCAACCACTGAAATCCCTCTCTTCATGTCACAGGCACGAACCAAAGAGACGCTGTCAACAAAATGCTTTTTCATCACCTCATCATAGTCCGTAATGGCCGTAAGATTCATCACCTGATTTTTTTCAATCAGCAGTTCATAATAGAGAAGAAACTGCTCCCTTTGCTTTTCTGAAAGCTCTATGCCAAACTCTTTTAAATCTTTTTCAAACTGCACTGTATTATATTCTTTATTCAAAGTGTTCCTCCAAAACTTCATGCTTTGTTATAATGCTCCAAAAAAACAAGAAGCACAGAAATATCCGCAGGAGACACCCCTGAAATCCGAGAAGCCTGCCCCACAGACACAGGCTTAAATTCCTTCAGCTTCTGCCTTGCCTCCAGACGTAGGGACGGCACCTGATCATAATCCAGTCCCTCCGGTATCTTCTTTTTCTCCATCTTTTTATATTGCTCTACCTGACGTTTTTGACGGACAATATAGCCCTCATATTTGATCTCAATCTCAACCTGTTCAATGACCTGGGCCGGAAGAGAGGGCTTTCCGGTAAGCTCCATGGAAAACCCGGTTCTCTCCTTGTCAATTTCAGAAAGCTTCCCATAGCTCAATTCAGGCCTGCACATTAATTCTGCTAAAGAAGCCGCAGTTTTTAAGGGAGAGCTTCCGTGAGCTTCCAAAAAGAGCTGTATCTCTTTGTTTGCCCCCACAATGGTATGCTTCAAACGCTCTATCTCCTTCTCTATCAGCTCTTTTTTCCGAAGGAGTGCATCCATCTGTTCCTTTGAAACCAGGCCAGCCTGGTATCCCTTTTCCCTAAGGCGCAGATCTGCATTATCCTGACGCAGAAGCAGACGATATTCTGCTCTTGAGGTCATCATCCGGTAAGGTTCCCTGTTATCCTTTGTAACCAGATCATCGATCAAAACCCCGATATAGCTCTCAGAACGGTCAAAAATAAATGGCTCCCTTCCCAGGATTTCCATGGAGGCATTTATGCCGGCCACCAAACCCTGACAGGCAGCCTCCTCATAACCGCTGCTTCCATTAAACTGTCCGCCGCTGAAAAGTCCCTTTATATCTTTAAATTCCAGCGTAGGATAAAGCTGCTTTGCATCAATACAGTCATACTCAATGGCATAAGCATTCCTCACCATCTCGCAATGCTCCAGCCCGGGCACTGTTCGATACATGGCAAGCTGTACATCCTCCGGAAGAGAGGATGACATGCCTCCCACATACATCTCATTGGTAGAAAGTCCCTCCGGCTCTATAAAAACCTGATGCCTTTCCTTCTCTGCAAATTTTACCACCTTATCCTCAATAGAGGGACAATACCTTGGGCCTGTCCCCTCTATAATTCCCGCATAAATAGGGGAACGGTCCAGATTATTTCTGATGATCTCGTGGGTTTTTTCATTGGTATAGGTCAAATAGCAGGAAACCTGCTCCTTCTGTATGGCTTCCGGGTCCGTGGAAAAGGAAAAGGGAACAATCCTTTCGTCCCCGGGCTGCTCCTCCATCTTGGAAAAATCAATGCTGCGTCTGTCCATTCTGGCAGGAGTCCCCGTCTTAAACCGCCTCATTACAATTCCCATTTTTTTCAGGGAATCCGTTAAATGATTTGCCGCCTGGAGTCCGTTTGGTCCTGTATAGGTTATGGCCTCTCCACACAGACATCTGGCCCGCAGATAAGTTCCCGTACAGAGAATCACAGCCTTACACTCATAAATGGTTCCCGTAAAGGTCTTTACGCCCGTAATCTTCTTTTGAAAAGAGGAAGAGACATCCTCTCCGATTTTTTCATCCTCCCACAAAAGCTCGCAGACCTCCGCCTGCCTTATCAAAAGATTTTCCTGATTTTCCAACACCATTCTCATGGCTCTGGAATACTCCGCCTTATCAGCCTGGGCCCGCAGGGAATGAACGGCCGGACCCTTTGAAACATTTAACATCTTAGATTGAATAAAGGTCTTATCTATATTTTTTCCCATCTCTCCGCCCAGAGCGTCCAGCTCCCGCACAAGATGCCCCTTAGAGGTGCCGCCGATATTGGGATTACAGGGCATCAGGGCAATACTGTCCACACTGACCGTAAAAATAACCGTTTTCAGTCCCAGTCTGGCACAGGCCAAGGCTGCCTCACAGCCCGCATGGCCGGCGCCCACCACACATACATCCGTCTTCTTACGTACTTCACTCATTGCACAATTCACTCCCATACTGTCCTGTCACTTTACTTTCCCATGCAAAACTTAGAAAAGATTTCCTCAATCAAATCCTCTCCCACCTCTTCGCCGATAATGGTTCCAAGAGAAGCATAAGCGCTCATCAAATCAATGGAATAAAAATCCTCGGGCATTCCCTCTAAAATACTTTTTCTCACCAGATAAAGGCTTTCACAGGCCTCCTGCAAAGCCGCCTTATGGCGCAGATTCGTAATCACAACCTGATGATTGCTCTGAATATCTCCTTGAAAAAACATATCCCTCACTGTATTTTCAAACAAATCAATTCCCGTTTTTTCAAGGGTGGAGGTTTTTATCATAGGTATCCTTTTATGCCCTGGAAGCACCTCCGCTATCAGGGCATTCAGCTTTTCTTCTGTCACAATATTTTTCAGATCACTCTTATTCAACAAAATAACAGCATTCTTCTCTCCGATCAGGGAAATGATTTCTCTGTCGCTTTCATCCAGCTCTACGGATACATCCACCATATACACAATCAAATCCGCATCTGAAGCGTATTTTTTTGCCTTTTCCACACCTATCTTTTCCACAGTATCCTGGGTATCCCGAATTCCTGCAGTGTCTATTACGTGAAATCCAATCCCATGAAGACTGATATACTCCTCCAGCACATCCCTGGTAGTGCCCGCAATCTCCGTGACAATGGCTTTTTCTTCCCCAGTGAGAAGATTCATCAAAGAAGACTTTCCCGCATTTGGCTTTCCCACGATTACAGTGAAAATTCCCTCCTTTATCCTCTTCCCGTTATCTGCGGTGGAAATAAGCTTTTCTATCTCTTCACACAGAGAATTCACCTTTTCCAAAAGTCTCCCCGGATAGCCCTCCAGACTGATGTGCTCCGGATCATCCAGAGCCGATTCAATAAAGGCAATTTCATATAAAATTTCAGCTCTAAGCTTCTTTACCTGCTGTGAAAGCTCTCCCCTCAGCTGATTGATGGAGGAGGAAAGGGCATACTCATTCTGGGCATGAATCAAATCCATCACGGCCTCCGCCTTGGAAAGATCGATTCTGCCATTCAAAAAAGCTCTCTTTGTAAATTCTCCCGGCTGGGCCATTCTGGCTCCATTTTTAAGAACTGTCTCCAGAATTTTCTGCATCACAAGGACTCCCCCATGGCAGTTGATTTCCACCGTATCCTCTCTGGTATAGGTATGGGGGGACAGCATCACTGCCGCCATTACCTCATCCACAATATTTTCCTGCTCATCTACAATAAACCCATAATGTATGGTGTGACTTTTAACGCTGCTTAGCTTTTTTTCTCCCTTTTTCGTTCGAAAAACAGCGTCTCCCACTGCAATGGCGTTCTCTCCGCTGATGCGGACGATCCCAATGCCGGAATCTGAAAGGGCCGTGGCAATGGCCGCTATGGTATCCGTATTCATTATGATATCCCTTTCAAAATCAAAAATATCCCGAAAGCCTTCTGAAAAAACCGGATATACGAATCCTGTCATATATCCGGTCTTTTTTCTTATAAATTCTCTTTTCTTTTTAATGTGACAACCACTCTTCTAAAGGGCTCCTCCCCTTCGCTGTGGGTGGTCACATATTTATCATTCTGCAGAGCCGAATGAATGACACGTCTCTCGTAAGGATTCATAGGCTCCAGCGAAACAGGCCTCTTTGTCCTCTTTACCTTATATGCAATATTCTTTGCAAGGTTTTCCAAGGTTTCCTTTCTTCTCTGCCTGTAATTTTCTGTGTCTACCTTTACCTTAATATAGCTTTCCGCATCCTTATTGACCACAAGGGACACCAGATACTGCAGAGAATCCAGAGTCTGTCCTCTTTTTCCAATTAAGACCCCCATCTCATCTCCGCTTAAATCAATATTCATAAAATGATTTTCTTCATCATATTCAATCTGAACAGCAACCGTCATATTCATGGCATCGAAAACCTGATTCAGAAAATTTTTAGCGTTATCCGTAACGGAACACTTTGCTGCGGCCCTGATCACAGCAGGTCTGGAGCCGATTCCCAAAAATCCGCTTGATCCCTCATCCACAACCTGATAATCAAGCTTATCACTGGTAACCTCAAGTCTCTGACAAGCCTCTGTGATTGCGTCACTTACTGTTTTGGCAGATACTTCAATATATTCCATATACGAAACCCTCCCATTATTTTTTGTCCGTATTTTCCTTGCTGCTTTTGTTATTCTTCTCGTTGTACTGTCTCACCATGTTTGCCTTGGCCATCATGCTTCCCGGCTTTGCTGCGCCGCTGTTATAATACTCTGTGGCCTTCCTCATGGCCTCTTCCTTTTCCTCTTCTGTCATTCCGGAAGAAATATTTGCCTTCTTTTGAATGTTTCTGGTATTCATATTGGCATAGGCATTGAGCTTTTCCTGGTTTTCCTTCATCTTCTCCAGCTTTTTCGCACTCTTTGCAGAATTTTTCTGAATGATTTCATCAAAATCCATCTTATCGATATGCCTGTTGATAATTACCTGCTGAATGCTTCTGACCACGCTTCCGGCCACCCAGTAAAGTCCCATACCGGAGGGAAGGGTAAAGCAGAACCAGGCAGACATAATCGGCATAATCATATTCATGGTTTTCATAGAGGAAGCCATAGTGGAAGCCTGATCATTTTTGTTGTCTGAAGAAGTCTGCTGTGGCATCAGCTTTACGTTCACCCACTGTGTTACGGCGGAAAGAACAGGAATTGCCAGAGCTCCGATCACCACCAGCCAGGCTCCGTTTGCAAATGCCTCCGTAATCAAATGCCAGGGGGAATCTCCTATATTCAGGCCAAGAAAATTGTTATAGGTATCCAGCAGTCCTCTTGTGGTCTCATTGCTTAATATAAGCTCTCCCTCATAGGTCAGGGAAGCCAGTCCATAATGATCAGAAATAATAGACATATCCGAGGAGGAAAGCTTATTGAGAACGTCTATAATGCCGTTCTGCAGATTGCCGTCCGTCATGTTTGTCCCATACATGGATACCGTGCTTGCAATGCTCTCCACTCCGGAATTCTGGAGAAAGCTGCCGTTATCCACAGATATGATCTTATCCGCAAGCACACGAAAGGTATCTCCTATCTTCGTAACATAGGCAGGAATTGCATAGATCACTCGGTATAATGCAAACAAGATAGGCATCTGAATCAAAAGATACAGACAGCTTCCGGTAGGAGAAACGCCATACTTTGCATACACCGCCTGAATTTCCTGATTCTGAGCCATGGTAGACTCATTATCCTTCTTATTTTTATACTTCGCCTGAATCGCCTGTATTTCAGGATTCATCTTTGCAGAAAGCTTGGAAAATTTCTGCTGCTTAATTGTGAGGGGCATCATCAAAAGGTTTACTACAATGGTAAACAAAATGATGGCTAAACCAATGTTGGGAATCCCGATAAAATCAATGACCGTAAAAATTGCCTCCATGATTTTACCAAGCACCCACGCCACCTGACCTATAATGGGAGTGGTGTTCTGGGTTAAGAAAAATATGTTCATTTATCCTCCTAGCATTGCCGGACCAGATTAAGGCACAGGGTCATAACCGCCCTTTGAAAAGGGATTACATCTTAAAATCCTCCACACAGCTAACAGCGTTCCCTTGAAAGCGCCGTATTTTTGAATGGCTTCCAGCCCATACTGAGAACAGGTGGGAACATAAGGACACTTTGTGCTTTTTAAAGGCGATATATATCTTTGATAAAATCTGATGCCTGCAATCAATAGTTTTTTCATATTCTTTATCAAACTCTCTCATCAAAATAAAAATAAACTTTTATAATTTGATGCAGTTTTCCAAGATGCAGCAGCGCACTTTCCACCTCTTCATATCCTGCGGAAGCGGCACTTTTTCTTGCGATGATTACAATATCCAAACCACTATTGAATATACTTTCATGTAATCGGTAGCTTTCTCTTACCAGTCTTGTAACACGATGTCTTACAACACTGTTTCCAACCTTCTTGCTCACACTGATTCCAACTCTGTTTTTCGAAAAGCCATTTTCCTTTACATACATAATCAAATATTTATTGGCATATGATCTGCCGTTTTTATAAACGAATTGGAACTGGTGGTTCTTTTTCAAAGACTCAGAGAATTTCATGATATACTCCTGTTTTCTCAATGAAGAGAAAAAAAGGCCACATTTCTGTGACCTATGCGGATAATTTCTTTCTTCCTTTTGCGCGTCTTGCTGCTAAAACTCTTCTTCCGCCAGGAGTACTCATTCTGGCTCTGAAACCGTGTACCTTAGAACGGGAACGCTTCTTCGGCTGATATGTCATCTTCATGGAAAGGCACCTCCTTCTCTTACACCTTATCTAAAAAGGTAAACTCAATTTTTTCAGTAACAGGCATCTCTTTTCATGCCTGCCGTCAGGAAAATAGCATATTGATTGTATAAAAAAATCAAGTCTATGTCAAGGGAAAATACTGAAAAATCAAGAAAAATCAGCAAATAGGAGGGTTCCATCCAGGCAAAAAAAATTTTTTTTCACATTATCCACATAGATATACACATAATTTTATTCACCTGAAGTTATACACAGCCTGTTGATTATTTGTGGATAATTTTCATTTTATTCTGCAAAAGCTGTGTAAAAGATGTGATCAAATGAAAATAAATTCCCGAAAACAGGGGATTTTTCTCTTTTTATAAATGAAATCTTATTTATCCACATATCTCATAAACTATCCACAAGCCTTGTTGATTTTCCTATTTATAAACATACTTATCAACAAACTGTGGATAACTTTATCGGAACCTCTGTTTATAACTTGCATTTGAAATATTCCACAATCTATATTACAATGAAAAGACATGATCACAATGCTTTTTTTATGTACTTTTTTATGGAAGGACAGGCAAAATGGACGACATAAAGACAAATTGGACAGCCATTAAGGAGACCGTCAGAAGAGAATATAATCTCTCTGACATTTCTTATCATACCTGGGTGGAGCCTTTGGAATTTTTTAATGTAGAGAATGATGTGGTGAACATTATCATCCCATCAGATCAGGCTCATGCCTTAAATTATATCTCTACCAAATATAAGAGCTTTTTTCAGGTTACCATCACGGAAATGTTCAACCATAATTATGATGTGTATTTTCTGCTGGAAAATGACGTGAGCATAAAGGAGCTTCCTGAAAGCGAAAGCTCCTCCATGGGTTCTGCACATAATATCAATTATGAAAACGCAAACTTAAATTCAAAATACAACTTTGACACCTTTGTGGTGGGAAGCAACAATAAATTTGCACATTCGGCTTCTTTAGCGGTAGCAGAATCCCCAGGACAGGTTTACAACCCCCTTTACCTCTACGGTGGTCCGGGCCTCGGAAAAACCCATTTGATGCACTCCATTGGACATTTTATCCTGGATCAGAATCCAAATATGAAGGTTCTCTATGTTACCAGCGAGGAATTTACCAACGAGGTGATCGAATCCATCCGAAGCGGTAACGCTGCATCCATGACAAAGCTGCGGGAAAAGTACAGAACTGTGGATGTGCTCATGGTAGACGACGTGCAGTTTATTATAGGAAAGGAAAGTACCCAGGAGGAATTTTTCCACACCTTCAATGTGCTTCACGGAGCCCACAAGCAGATTATTCTCTCCTCGGACAAGCCGCCTAAGGAAATGGAGACTCTGGATGAGAGATTCCGTTCCCGTTTTGAATGGGGCCTGATCGCTGATATTCAGCCTCCCGATTACGAGACCCGTATGGCTATTCTGCGCAAATATGCAGAATCCTACGACAAGCAGATTGACGAGGAGATCATAAAATATATTGCAAACAATGTAAAATCAAATATCAGGGAGCTTGAGGGCGCATTTAACAAAATTATCGCCTTTGCAAGGTTAAACAAGGTGGAGCTTACTCTTTCCCTTGCGGAAGAAGCCCTGAAAGACGTGATTTATCCAAACAAACCAAAGGAAATCACGCCGTCTTTGATTATCAATGTGGTAGCGGAGCATTTTGGCGTAAAGCCAGAGGATATTACCTCCAAAAAGCGCAATTCCGAATTTGTCCAGCCCAGACAGGTGGTGATGTACCTGTGCAGAGAGCTGACAGATACCTCCTTTACCAATATCGGAAAGCTTCTGGGCAAAAAGGATCACACCACTATTATTCACGGCGTAAACAAAATTACCGCAGAGCTTGACGCCAATGAGGAGCTGCGCAATAAGGTGGATATTATCACAAAGAAGATAAATCCTTCTTAGTTTTCCACAGGATGGTGTGGTTTGTCTGTTGAAGGAAGTGGAATGGATGTTGATAATTTTTCCCGCGAAAAACGGCAGTTAAAAATGAATGTGAATAACTGGCTGGTTATCCAAAAGTTATTCTGAAAGAATTCACCACTTATCCATTCCATTTTAAGCCGAATAATAGTATAATAAAAGCAGTTATGCACTTATCAACAGCTGTTAAGAAGAAGATGAAGAATTTCTTTTTTATATTATATTTACAGAAATGAGGAAAAGCATGAAATTAATTTGTTCCAAATCCAATCTTTTAAATGGTGTACAGATTGTATCCAAGGCAGTCCCTAATAAAACAACCATGTCTATTTTGGAATGTATTTTAATAGATGCGTCTCTGGGGGAAATCAAGCTTACGGCAAATGATATGGAGCTTGGCATAGAGACTGTGATAGAAGGCCAGATTGTGGAGAAAGGCATCATTGCGCTGGATGCAAAAATTTTTCTGGAAATTGTAAGAAAGCTTCCGGACAATGATATTACCATTGAGACGGACGCTTCCTTCAAAACTACCATTACCTGCGAAAAAGCAAAATTTAACATTATCGGAAAATCGGGGGAGGACTTTTCCTATCTTCCTGCGGTGGAAAAGGAGGAAAGTCTGGTTATCAGCCAATTCACCTTAAAGGAAGTGGTGCGGCAGACTATATTTTCCATTTCCGACAATGAGAACAATAAGCTGATGACAGGAGAGCTGTTTGACATAAAAGGGGACGAGCTTCGAGTGGTTTCTTTGGACGGCCATCGGATTTCTATCAGAAAAATTAAGCTCAGAGACCATTATCAGCCGAAAAAGGTGGTGGTTCCGGGAAAAACCTTAAGCGAGGTAAGTAAAATTCTGCCTGGCGACGCCCAGAGCGACGTACTGATTTCCTTTACTGAAAAGCATATTGTCTTTGAGTTTGATTCCACCACGGTGGTTTCAAGACTTTTGGAGGGAGAGTATTTCCCCATTGACCAGATGCTTTCCAGCGATTATGAGACCAAGGTTAAAATCAATAAAAAGGAGCTTTTAAACTGTATCGACAGAGCTACGCTTTTGGTAAAAGAGGGAGATAAAAAGCCCATTATCATTCATATCACTGACGAAACCATGGAGCTTAAGATCAATTCTGTTTTGGGAAGCATGAATGAGGATATTGATATTGAAAAACAGGGAAAGGATTTGATGATTGGATTCAATCCCAAGTTTTTGATTGATGCGCTGCGAGTGATAGATGATGAGGAGGTAGAGCTTTATATGGTGAATCCCAAGGCTCCCTGCTTTATCAAGAATCAGGAAGAAAGCTATATTTATCTGATACTGCCGGTCAACTTTACCACAGTACAGTAAACTTTACTACACTGTAGTAAAGCAGATAAAAATAAATCATAACAGGTTTAAATGAGGGAAAATATGGAAATCATTCATTTGAGGGACGATTTTATCAAGCTGGGACAGGCATTAAAGGCTTCCGGCTTTGCGGAGTCAGGCGTGGACGCCAAGTTTAAAATTCAGGAGGGTCTTGTGAAGGTAAACGGCCAGGTGGAGACGAGAAGAGGAAGAAAGCTCTTTGAAGGCGACACAGCCGAATATGATGGGAAGCTCATCAAAATTGAAAAGTAGAAATCGGGTAAAATATGATTATCAAATCAATTGAACTGGCGGATTACAGGAATTATGATTTTCTTACGCTTACCTTCGACAAAGGAACGAATATTTTATACGGGGATAACGCTCAGGGAAAAACCAATATTCTGGAGGCCATTTATGTGTCAGCCACCACAAAATCCCACAGAGGAAGCAAGGACAAAGAGATCATAAATTTTGAAAAGGAAGAGGCCCATATCAGAACCTATGTGGAAAAAGAAGGCATAGAAACCAGAGTGGACATGCACCTTAGGAAAAATAAATCCAAGGGAATTGCCATTGACGGCCAGAAGATAAAAAGGGCTGCAGATCTGTTAGGTCTTTGCAATGTAGTTTTCTTTTCTCCGGAGGATTTGGGAATTATCAAAAATGGTCCCTCTGAGAGAAGAAGATTTATGGACATGGAGCTGTGCCAGCTGGATGGCTTTTATCTGTATAATCTCAACCATTATAATAAAATAGTGAATCAACGCAATAAGTTGCTGAAGGATATGTATTTAAATCCCCAGTTGAAGGATACACTGCATATCTGGGATATGCAGCTTGTGTCCTTTGGCAGCAAGATCATCGAGCGCCGAAGGTTATTTGTTGAGCAGCTCAATGAGATTATCTACGAGATACATAAGAAGCTTTCCGGCGGCAGGGAGGAGCTTTTCATAGAGTATGAGCCTGACACGGAAATCGAGGACTTTGAAAAAAAGCTTCAATTAAGCCAGGAAAGAGATATCAGGGCAAAAATGACCTCTGTGGGTCCCCACAGGGATGATTTTTCCTTCCTTGCAGGAAAGGTGGATATCAGAAAATATGGTTCTCAGGGTCAGCAGAGAACGGCGGCGCTGTCCTTAAAGCTTTCTGAGATAGAGCTTGTAAAAAAGATGACAAAGGATACGCCGGTACTTTTGCTGGATGATGTATTGTCTGAGCTTGACAGCAGCAGGCAGAATTATCTTTTAAACAGCATCGGAGAGATTCAGACGATTATTACCTGTACGGGTCTTGAAGAATTTATCAATAACAGATTTGAGATTGACCGCGTTTTTAAAGTGGCGGAAGGCAGCGTTGTGTGTATGAGCAATCAGTGACGAAAGACAGCGCAGAAATGAGGAGAGTCATGAGCGAAGAATTCATGAAGGATACGACAACAGAAGGGGAATATGGAGCAGACCAGATACAGATTTTAGAGGGTCTGGAGGCCGTGAGAAAAAGGCCCGGCATGTATATTGGGACAACCTCCAGCAGAGGGCTTCATCACCTGGTATATGAGATTGTAGACAATGCGGTGGACGAAGCTCTGGCGGGCTTTTGTGACACTATTGATGTGACTATCAATGAGGATAATTCCGTCACTGTTACGGATAATGGACGTGGAATTCCCGTGGGAATCAATCACAAGGCTGGTATTCCTGCTGTGGAGGTAGTATTTACCATTCTTCATGCAGGAGGAAAATTCGGCGGCGGGGGATATAAGGTTTCCGGCGGACTGCATGGCGTTGGAGCCTCTGTGGTAAATGCCCTGTCAAATTGGCTTGAGGTGGAAATCTGTCAGGATGGAAAAGTATATAAGCAGCGCTACGAAAAGGGAAACGTCTGCTTTCCTTTAAAAGAAATCGGGACCTGTCCAGAGGATCAGACGGGGACTAAGGTTACCTTTCTGCCTGATGAGACAATTTTTACGGAAACCACAGTCTTTGATTTTGATATCTTAAAGAGCCGTCTGCGGGAAATGGCGTTTTTGACAAAGGGCCTTCATATCATTTTGCGTGATAACAGGGTAACGGAGGAACCAAGGGAAGAGAATTTAACAGAAGAGGGTAAGGAGAACACAGAGAAAGATCCTGATCTGAGTACGGAAAAGGAGCAGGAAAAAAAACAGATTTCCCAGCTTTTGGAAAGAGCGCAGCCTGTAAAAAAGCAAAAGGTAGTAGAATTTCATTATGAAGGTGGAATCAAGGAATTTGTGGCTTATCTGAATAAGAGCAAAACTCCTATTTATGACAATATCCTTTATTTTGAGGGTGAAAAAAATAATGTGTATGTGGAGGTTTCCTTCCAGCACAATGATTCCTACAATGAAAGTGTATTCAGCTTTGTAAATAACATCAATACGCCGGAGGGCGGAACCCATCTTCAGGGTTTTAGAAATGCACTTACCAAAACCTTTAATGATTATGCCAGAAATGCAAAGCTTTTAAAGGACAGCGAGCCAAATCTTTCCGGAGAGGACATCAGAGAGGGACTTACGGCTATTATCAGCGTAAAAATAGAGGATCCCCAGTTTGAGGGACAGACCAAGCAGAAGCTTGGAAACAGCGAGGCCAGAGGTGCAGTTGACAGTATTGTCAGTGAACAGCTTACCTATTTTTTGGAGCTGAATCCCGCCATTGCAAAAGCAATCTGTGAGAAATCTATTTTGGCTCAGAGAGCCAGGGAGGCTGCCAGAAAGGCCAGGGATTTGACCAGAAGGAAAACGGCTTTAGAGGGCATGTCTCTTCCTGGAAAGCTTGCAGATTGTTCGGACAAGGACCCTAAAAACTGTGAGATTTACATTGTAGAGGGAGATTCCGCAGGAGGAAGCGCAAAGACGGCCCGTTCCCGTGCAACCCAGGCAATTTTGCCCTTGCGCGGAAAAATTCTCAATGTGGAAAAGGCAAGGCTGGATAAGATTTATGCAAACGCGGAGATCAAGGCTATGATCACTGCCTTCGGCACCGGCATTCACGAGGATTTCGATATCACAAAGCTTCGCTATGACAAGATCATTATCATGACAGATGCGGATGTGGACGGGGCTCATATCAGTACCCTTCTGCTTACGTTCCTCTACCGCTTTATGCCGGATCTGATCAAGGAGGGCCATGTTTTCCTTGCAAAGCCTCCTCTCTATAAGCTTGAGAAAAATAAAAAGGTATGGTACGCCTACAGCGATGAGGAGCTGGATGCGATTCTGAAGGAAGTGGGACGGGATCAGAGCAACAAAATTCAGCGTTATAAGGGTCTTGGAGAGATGGACGCGGAACAGCTCTGGGAGACTACCATGGATCCGGAACGGAGAATTTTGCTGCGCGTAAATTATGACGAGGAGATGGAGTCGGAAATCGATCTCACCTTTACCACCCTTATGGGAGACAAGGTAGAGCCCAGACGGGAATTTATCGAGGAAAATGCAAAGTTTGTAAAAAATCTGGATATATAATAGTTTGCCGAAAGGCGAGAAAGAGGAAGTATGAACGACGATATTTTTGACAAGAATCCGGAGTCTGAGGTGGATAAAATCCACGAAGTGGATTTGAAGGAGCGCATGGAAACCTTTTATATCGATTACGCCATGAGCGTAATCGCTTCCAGAGCTCTTCCCGATGTACGGGACGGTTTGAAGCCTGTGCAGCGAAGAGTTCTGTATTCCATGATAGAATTGAACAACGGCCCTGATAAGCCTCACCGAAAAAGCGCCCGTATTGTGGGTGATACCATGGGTAAATACCATCCTCACGGAGACAGCTCCATATATGGTGCCTTGGTAAATATGGCTCAGGAGTGGTCGACCAGATATCCTCTTGTGGACGGACACGGCAATTTCGGTTCCATGGACGGAGACGGCGCGGCAGCCATGCGTTATACGGAGGCAAGGCTTTCTAAAATTTCCATGGAGCTTTTGGCTGATATCAATAAGGATACTGTGGATTTTATTCCTAACTTTGACGATACGGAAAAAGAGCCTGCAGTGCTTCCCAGCCGTTATCCAAATCTTTTGGTAAACGGCACCACCGGCATTGCGGTGGGAATGGCCACAAATATTCCGCCTCATAATCTGCGTGAGGTGGTGAGCGCTGTTGTAAAAATTATAGATAACAAAGTAAATGAAGGAAGAGCCACTACCATCGAAGAAATACTTCCCATTATAAAGGCTCCTGATTTTCCCACGGGCGGACTGATTCTGGGAACCAGAGGCTGTGAGGAGGCCTACAGAACCGGCCGCGGAAAAATCAGGGTCCGGGCGGTGACGGATATTGAAACTCTTCCCAATGGGAAAAGCCAGATTGTTGCCACAGAGCTTCCCTATATGGTAAATAAGGCAAATCTGATTATCAAGATTGCGGAGCTTGTAAAGCTGAAAAAGATCGACGGCATTGTGGATATCCGGGATGAGTCCAACAGAGAGGGCGTGCGCGTGGTGATCGAGCTGAGAAGAGACGCCAACGCCAATGTGGTGCTGAATCAGCTCTTTAAGCATACACAGCTTCAGGACACCTTTGGTGTGATTATGCTGGCTCTGGTGAACAACGAGCCTAAGGTAATGAACCTTCTGGATATGCTTACTTATTATCTGAAGCATCAGGAGGAGGTTGTCACCAGAAGGACAAAATATGATCTCAACAAGGCTGAGGAAAGGGATCATATTCTGCAGGGACTCTTAAAGGCTCTGGATTTTATTGATGAAGTGATTTCTATTATTCGAAGCAGCCAGAATGCCCAGATAGCAAAGGAAAGGCTGATGGAGCGCTTTGAACTTTCGGACGCCCAGGCTCAGGCCATTGTAGACATGCGGCTCCGCGCCCTCACAGGTCTGGAAAGAGAAAAGCTTGAAAACGAGCACAGGGAGCTGCAGATTAAGATTGGAGAATTGAAGGCAATTCTTGCGGATGAAAAGCTTCTTTTAAAAGTAATCAAAGAAGAAATGCTGATGATCAGCGAAAAATACGGCGATGAAAGAAGAAGCAAAATCGGATATGATGAATTTGATATTTCCATGGAGGATTTGATTCCCAGAGATAATACTGTAATCGCCATGACGAGTCTTGGATATATCAAGCGTATGACTGTGGATAATTTTAAGGCCCAGAACAGAGGCGGCAAGGGAATCAAGGGAATGCAGACCATAGAGGATGATTACATAGAGGATCTTCTCATGACCACAACCCATCATTATCTGCATTTCTTTACCAGTTTAGGAAGAGTGTATCGATTGAAGGCCTATGAAATTCCGGAAGCGGGACGGACTGCCAGAGGGACTGCCATTATAAATCTTTTGCAGCTTTCTCCCGGGGAGAAGATAACGGCTATGATACCCATCCGGGAATACGACGGCCAGAAAAATCTGTTTATGGTGACCAAAAAGGGAATCGTAAAGAAAACCTCCCTGATGGAATTTTCCAATGTGAGGAAAAACGGCCTTGCAGCCATTCACTTAAAGGATGACGATGAGCTGATAGAGGTAAAAACCACGGACAGCACCAGTGAAATTCTTCTTGTGACCAGACAGGGAATGTGTATCCGCTTCCAAGAGACAGATGTGCGCCCTACGGGAAGAACCTCCATGGGTGTGATTGGCATGAATTTGTCCGACGGGGATGAAGTTGTAGGAATGCAGCTGCAGACTCAGGGAGACTCTCTTTTGATCGTATCGGAAAACGGCATGGGAAAGAGAACCTATCTTGATGAATTCACTGTGCAGAAGAGAGGCGGAAAGGGTGTTAAATGCTATAAGATCACCGAGAAAACCGGAGATGTGGTGGGCGTCAAGGCGGTCAATGACGACAATGAAATTATGATGATCACCACGGAAGGCATCATTATCCAGCTTCGGATGCAGGATATTTCCACCATGGGAAGAATCACCTCAGGGGTGAAAATGATTCATCTGGATGAGGGTGTCAAGGTGGCCCAGATTGCCAAGGTGCGGGAGAAGGTTTCCAACGGGGATCAGGAATTTGACAATGTGGATGACGCTCTTGAGGAGATTTCTGAAAAGGTAAATAATGCGGCATATAACGATGTTTTGGACGACGAAGAAAAGGAAATCAATATGCCCAGGGAAGAAGAGGAAGAATAAATGTCTGTAGATGCAGTCAGAAATTATTTAAAGCAGTTTGATCTGGATGGAAAGGTAGAGGAATTTACCCAGTCCAGCGCAACGGTGGAGCTGGCAGCGAAGGCTGCCGGCGTTATCCCCGCCATGATTGCAAAGACCCTTTCCTTTAAGATGCAGGATCATGGAATTTTGATCGTCACCAGCGGGGACACCAAGGTTGACAATCATAAGTATAAGGCAAAATTCGGAACCAAGGCAAAAATGCTGACTCCTGATGAGGTAATGGAATATACGGGACATGGCATAGGGGGCGTCTGCCCCTACGCCAATCCGGAGGGCAAGGTAAAGGTCTATCTGGATGAATCTCTAAAGCGTTATCCCATGGCTCTTCCTGCGGCGGGAAGCCCAAGCAGCTGCGTCAGGCTTACCATAGAGGAGCTGGAGAAATCCTGTCCCGGCGCGGAATGGGTGGATGTGTGCGTTGTTGTGTAATATTTATTTTACGTTAAGGATGACAATTTTATTTTTGTCCGTCTGATCTGCAAATTCAAAATATACAGAATGATCAACTCCCTGGAATGTAAAAAGAAAGGTATACGCATCATCCTCAGAGGAAAATAATTGTCCATAGGTCATTCCTTCCAGATCAAAGCAATAGATTCCTTCCTTTCCGTAAGAGGATTCTCTTCTTTGGTTTGCAATTATATAATGATCCAGAAGAGCGTAAGAAAAGAGACGGCCGGGGGAAAATTCTATTTGAGAGAGTTTTCCCTCATTAAAATCATATACATACAAAATATCAGCATCTCCCGATTCTTCTGTCCAAATGCAGAGATATTCATTGGCAACAGGCCTGTGCACGGCGCCTTTCACAGAAAGAGTTCTTTTTTCATGGTTATCTATGTTTTGTATGGTGATGGAGGAGGTACCGTCACCCTTTTCTAATGAAATATCATAATTGCCGCATAAGGTAAAGGGATTTACAGCTTGAGACTCTAAATCAAGCTTTTTTGGCTGTGTCTGCGCAGCAGGATCCAGCATATAAACAGTTCTGTCATCTTTGACCTCTTCCCAGATTAAATAGGTTCCGTCAAATATTATATCTGAAATATCCACACAACCATCCTCATGGTATTGGTAAACAAGCTCATCAGAATCCGTCTTTGTATCATAGACTCTGATCTGAGTATTATAATTTTCTTCAAAGGGAATATTTCCAATCTGTCCCGTCTGGTCTATGAGCATATCATAATAGTTTACTTCATAATATACCCTGCTTTCGTAAACGCAGAAACTACCCTGAATCATATCTGCAGCGGGAAAGGTTCCTGTTTGAATCAGCAAAGCCTCTGTAAGATTTTCTGTTTCTTCAAAGGATAAAAGGGAGACGTCCTCCAGATTGAGTTCTGCCTGGGTCTGCATTTCCTCCTTTTCAGTACCGCATGAGCAAAGAAAAAAAAGAAAGAAAAATAGTGTCAAAAATAAATTTTTCTTCATCTTATCCCCTTATTTCAAAATTAGTATTAAAAAATAGTATAGCAAATGTTCTATATTTATTATAATATATTATCAAATATTCGTCTATTAATATTTCATTTTTTTATTTTAATAAATAAGCTTATACCTCTTAAATTTTTTGGCCGTATTGACAAAAAACCAGGATAAGGCTATGATAAAACAGAAGAAAAAATGGGAGAGGTGGAAAATGATTATTTCAGCAGCTGCTTAAGGTAACAAAACAGGTGAAAGAGGGTCTCGTAAAAGAGGGCTTTTTTCTGCGCAGCGGAATAATCATTCTCATCTTTAACCGATTTTTTATGATTGACAGCAATGAATCCTTGACGGATTTATGGTGATGAATAGGTGTGGGAATTTTTATTCCTGCGCCTTTTTTAAACGGTAAAGGAGGATTTGCTATGTCTCAGATTCGTGTAGATCATTTAACTTTTTATTATCAGGGGAGCCCGCAAAATATTTTTGATGATGTATCCTTTCAGATAGATACAAATTGGCGGCTGGGGTTTATCGGCAGAAATGGCAAGGGAAAAACAACCTTTTTAAAGCTTCTTAAGGCTGGAAGCAATGGAGAGGGCGGCCTGAAAAATGAAAATTTTGCGTATGGGGGAAATATTACCTGTCCGGAAAAAGTGGATTATTTTCCTTTTTTCGTGGAGTGTCCGGAAAGAAATACCATTGATATTGTAGAGGAAATGTACCCGGATTATGAATTTTGGAAGCTTTGCAGAGAGCTTTCTCTTTTACAGATGGATGCAGATATTTTATACAGGCCCTTTTGCACCTTAAGCGGCGGAGAACAAACTAAGGTGATGCTGGCCGTGCTTTTTTCCATGGAAGAAAATTTTCTATTGATCGATGAACCTACCAATCATTTGGACAAAGAAGCCAGAGAAAGTGTGAGAGAGTATTTGAAGGGGAAAAAGGGATTTATTCTGGTGTCCCATGACAGAGATTTTCTGGATCAGTGTGTGGATCATATTTTGGTGATCAACAGAACTAATATAGAGGTATACCAGGGAAATTTCAGTACCTGGTGGGAGCAGAAAAAGAAGCAGGATGCCTTCGAGCTTTCTGAAAATAAGCGTCTGAAAAGGGAGATAGAAAGGCTGGGAGCGGCGGCAAGGGAAGCGGGAGAGAGAGCCGACAAAGTGGAGGCTGTAAAAATCGGGAGGGTGTGCGATAAAACCATTGCCTCCAGAGCCTATATTGGTGAAAAATCAAGAAAGACACAGATGCGCAGAAAGACTCTTGAGAAGAGAAAAAGCCGTGAAATAGAAGAAAAATCCAAGCTTTTAAAAAATTTGGAGGCTGTGGAGGATTTGAAGCTGTTTCCCTTAAGGCATCCCAAGGAAAGATTGGTAGAGCTTAAGGATGTGCAGATTTTCTACGGAGAAAAGAGGTTAAAAAAGGTAAGCTTTTCTATTGAAAATGGAGACTGCGTGGCCTTGCAGGGAAGAAACGGCTGCGGAAAGTCCAGCATAATTAAGGCAATTTTGCAGAAAGAAGGTACGGAAATGAAGTGGACAGGAGAGTTAGAAAAGACGTCCGGTCTTGTGATTTCCTATGTTCCTCAGAAAAGTGGATTTTTAAAGGGGAACCTGGTTTCGTATGCAGAAAACAGGGGACTGGACATTCCTGTATTTCTGGCGCTTTTGCGCAAGCTTGATTTTGAACGAGAGCAGTTTGAAAAGGATATGGAGCATTACAGTGAGGGACAAAAGAAAAAGGTGCTGATTGCTGCAAGCCTTTGTGAGAAGGCCCATCTTTATATTTGGGATGAGCCCTTAAACTATATTGATATTTTTTCCAGAATGCAGATTGAGACGCTTTTGCACACATACCGTCCCACGCTGTTGATGGTGGAGCATGATCGAGCTTTTGTGGAAAAAATCTGCAATAAAAAGATAAGCTGTGAATAAAAAAGGATAACGCACATGGGGATGTTTGAGAGCAGGGAAGGTCTGATCAATCAGGATAGATTTGAACAGGCTAAAAAAAAGGTCATAGGAACGGACAGGCAGAGGCTTGGTATCGGTACCTTGTCGGAAAAAACAGTACATGCTGTTTTGAAGAATTATTATGAGCCGGATGAGGATAAACAGGAAATTCCTATTGAAAATTTTGTGGCTGACATCTATTCTCAGGGAGAGATCATTGAAATTCAAACCCGCCAGTTTAACAAGATGCGGGATAAGCTCAAATGCTTTCTCTCCTTATATCCGGTGACTATCGTATACCCCATACCACGGGAAAAATGGCTGATCTGGATTGATGAGGAAAGCGGAGAGGCCAGCCCAAAAAGAAAATCTCCTGCAAAGGGAAATCCGTATCTTGCCTTTATAGAGCTTTATCGGATCAAAATGTTTTTAAAAGACCCGAATCTGCGTCTTAAGATCGTTTTGCTGGATATGGAGGAATACCGTCTGTTAAACGGATGGAGCAGAGATAAAAAGAAGGGCTCCACCAGATTTGACAGGATTCCCACGCAGCTTGTAAAGGAGGTGGACATTACCTGCCTTCAAGATTACCTGCAGTTTGTTCCCTGGGAGCTTGCAGAGTCCTTTACCTCAAGGGACTTTGCAAAGGCTGCTCATATTCCGGTATCTCTGGCCAGAACGGTATTGAACATATTAAGCTATGTGGGAGTGGTAAAGCAGGTGGGAAAAGCGGGAAATTCTTTTTTATACCAGACTGTTTGGTGACAGAATAAAGATTTCGTTAGAAAAACAGTTACAAAATTGTGGATTTCATTTTTGTTTGTTATGATAAAGGGTAAAGGAAATTTTCAGCTGATTTTCAGCGGAAAAGCTTACAGGAAAGGAAGTTATTTATGCTGGAAAATGTTATAGCAATCGTTTTGACTGTCATTGCGGCGGCAGCTGGAATCTGGTGCATGTGGTTTGAAAATTTTAAAAAGTAGATTTTATAAGCCATAAAAATTATTGTATTTTAAAAAGAATTGTGCTACACTAGGCACGTCAATTAAATAGCGTTATGGGTGTCGGAGGACAGGGGCACGGAAAATTTTTTGAAGCTGCTCTTTGTCTGGCTCCGGTGAAAAGGGAAGCAGGTGGAAGTCCTGCACGAACCCGTCGCTGTAATAGAGGAGTCCTGCTTTGCCGCAAGGTTTCACTCACTGAAAACATCATTGTTTTTGGGAAGAGAAAGCAGGGTGAGGATACTTAAGTCAGAAGACCTGCCCGTAACGGATGCTGTAGACCACGCGGATTTGGTTTGTACAGAAGGACGGATAGGATTTTTGCTGGAAATGATATCCCTGTTTTTTGTGTATAAAGCTTCTGCGGTCTGCAGGAGCTTTTTTCATTGCCAGGGAGGATTCAGGTGTGTATCTTTCCTTATAAAATCAGGGAGGAAAATGAAAATGACAGAAACAAAAAAGAGCAGTAAAAAAACAGTGATTGGCGTGCTGATTCTGGTAGTGTTGATTGCAGTGCTGGGAATTGTGTACGCAGTATTTCGCGAGAAGCCCACAGAGGGAACCAAGAATATTACCATCGAGGTAGTGAACAAGGAGCAGGAAACCTCCTCCTATGAGGTGCAGACCAGCGCGGAATATCTCAGAGGGGCCATGGAGGAGGCAGAGGGCCTTACCTTTGCCGGAACAGACAGCGAATTTGGCCTTACCGTGGATACGGTAAACGGTGAAACGGCGGATTACAATACGGACGGAGCGTACTGGGCCTTTTATGTGAACGGGGAATATTGTAATTACGGCGTGGATTCCCAGCCCATTGCAGACGGGGATGTTTTCACCATTGCCTATACGGTATTTACCATGGAAGAATGAAAATGAAAAAAATAACTGTCAGAGATATTACCTTAATCGGCATGATGGTGGCGGTGATCGAGGTGTGCAAGGCAGCTTTAAGCTTCCTGCCCAATATTGAGCTGACCACCTTCTGGCTGATTTTGTTTACCTTGTATTTTGGCAGAAAAATCCTTTTAGTGATTCCTGTTTTTATCCTGATAGAGGGATGTATTTACGGTTTTGGGCTCTGGTGGGTTATGTATCTGTATATGTGGCCTTTATTGGTGCTTCTTGTATGGATTTTAAAAAAGCATGGCTCCGTTTGGTTTTTCAGCACCCTGTCCGGCCTGTTTGGCCTGTTTTTCGGGTTTTTCTGCGCCATCCCCTATGTGGTGATCGGCGCCTGGGACGGGGGAATCCAAAATGGCCTCTATGCGGGGTTTACCTGGTGGGTGGCCGGGATTCCATGGGATATCGTCCACGGCGTGGGCAATTTTGTGCTGATGCTTGTGTTGTACCATCCTGTGCGCCGGGTGATGGAGAGTATGAAAAGCAGGTGGACTTAAGGGTCAGTCCTCCTCATCATTTTTGCTGGAATTGGGGAGAGAGAAAATAAACTCGCTTCCCTCTCCCGGGGTGCTGATCACATTGATATGCTCGCCGTGTGCGTTTATGATCTCTTTTACGATGGACAGTCCGAGACCGGTTCCCTTTTTATCCTTGCCACGGGAGAGATCGGATTTGTAAAACCGGTCCCAGATCAGCTTTAAATCCTCCTTGGGGATGCCGATTCCTGTGTCCTTCACCGATACAAACAGCTTATTTTTCTTTTCTGCAGTCTCTATTTTAATAATGGAATTCTGATGACTGAATTTAATGGCATTGTCCAGCAGGTTATACAAAACCTGCTGTATTTTTCCCATATCTGCATTCACATACATGATATCCCCTGTGAGAACCATTTCGATGGCAATATTTTTCCGGCGGCAGGTTCCCTCAAAGGAAGCGGCAGTGCTTCGGATGACCTGGTTGATATCAAAGTCCGTGCGGTCTAGCAGCATGCCCTTGGTGTTTAAATTGTTCAGGGTAAGCAGGCTGTTGGTGAGCTTTGTCAGCCGCTCTGTCTCGTTTAATACAATAGTGAGATATTTGTCGTACATATCCGGGGAAATTGTACCGTCCTTCATGGCCTCCAGATATCCGCGGATGGAGGTGAGAGGGGAACGGAAGTCGTGGGATACGTTTGCCACGAATTTTTTCTGATCATCCTCAGACCTGGCAATTTCACTTGCCATGTAATTCAGGCAGGCGGCCAGATATCCGATTTCATCCTCGCTGTCCACCTGAAATTCGTAGTGCATATTTCCCGCGGCGTACTGTTCTGTGGCATGGGTGATTTTCCGCAGAGGAATATAGACGATTTCCGTAAAGAAAATCAAAATAATCAGAGAAAGCAAAAATAAAATAACCAGAGTGATATAGGAAATATTCAAAAGGCTGTTGCAGGACTCCTCAATATCCTGCATATCACAATGGATAGCCACATATCCCTTTACCATATAATTTGAGGTGATGGGGGCCAGCACAGTGAGCACATCCGTGTTGAAGCTTCCAAAAAAATCTCCTATGGTATAATAGGAGCCGCTTGTGATGGTGGGATCAAAATTCTCGATCACCACCACATTTTCCACATCTATGGGAGTATTGGTGTCCAACACCAGACGCCCGGAAGGATTGATAATGCGGATCACGGAGTTTAAGTACACTGCCAGGGAATCCAGCTGTGTTTTTACGGTTTCGAGACTGGTCTCGTTGGTGTAAAGGCCGCTGGCGTAAGTATTTCCGATGAGAGTGGCTTCATAGTAAAGGCTTTCGGCTTTTTCCCGGATCAGATGCTCCCTTGTCATGCTGGGGACGAAGGTGGTGACGATGATAAAGCCGAAAACGCCGAAAATGAAATAAGCCAGCACAAATTTCAGATAAAGGGTTTTTTTCATGATTCACTGCGCACCTCAAATTTGTAGCCGATTCCCCAGATAGTTGAAATCTTCCAGTTAGCGTGATCCTTGATCTTTTCCCGAAGGCGTTTGATGTGCACATCCACAGTGCGGGTATCCCCAATGTATTCATAGCCCCAAATCTGATCCAGAAGCTGTTCTCTGGTGAAAACATGGTTGGGGGAGGAGGCCAGAAAATACAAAAGCTCCAGCTCTTTGGGAGGCATCTCCACGGTATGCCCCATATAGACCACGGAATAATTTGTAAGGTTGATGGAAAGGTCCTGATATTCCACACATTTGTCGTTTGGGTTTTCCGGCAGCACTACCGCAGGCTTATACCGGCGCAGAACGGCTTTTACCCGGGCCACCAGCTCCTTGGAGTCAAAGGGCTTTTCGATGTAATCATCTGCGCCCAGCTCCAGTCCCAGCACCTTGTCAAAAACCTCTCCCTTTGCGGAAAGCATGATGATGGGAATGGTGTGCTTTGCCCGCACCTCTCTGCAGACCTGATATCCGTCAATGCCGGGAAGCATTAGATCCAGAAGAATCAAATTGGGAGAAAAGCTCTCCACTGCAGGAAGAACGGACTCTCCATCGTTTACGATCAAGGTTTCATAGCATTCCTTTGTGAGATACAGAGAAATCAGTTCTGCAATGTTGTTGTCGTCATCTACAATTAAAATTTTCTGTTTATTTACCATACCTGCTCCTTTATATAAATCATACAGTTCTATCGGAAGGTTACAATGGTAACGCCTGCATCTCCCTCCCCGTATTCTCCCAGACGGAAATCCTTTACGTATTTCAGGCGCTTTAAATGATTGTGCACGGCGTTTCTAAGGGCTCCGGTTCCTTTGCCATGGACAATGCGCACACTGGGAAGATGGGCCAGATAAGCGTCGTCTAAGTATTTGTCCAAAAGGGAAAGAGCCTCGTCCACTGTTTTGCCCAGAAGATTGATCTCCGTGGAAACGGAATAGGATTTGGACAGCTTGATCTTACCGGTATTGGTGCGCTGGAGCCTGGGGGAGGTTACGGTCTCCTCCTCTGCGAATACCAGGTCTTTTACGTTTGTCTGGGTGCGTATGATACCGCACTGGACGAACAAGGCTCCCTTGGAGTCGGGGAGTGTGCTTACAGTGCCCTTTAACCCCATGGAAACGATTTTTACGCTGTCCCCCTTTTTCAGCTTTTTGGGGTCGATTCCGATTTTTTTGGAAGTTTCGGAGGAATTCTTTAAGCTGAGCTTTTGGCTTTTTTCCTCTATTTTTCCTCGCAGCTTCTGTCTTTTTTTCTCTAGCTCCTTGATATCCGATCCGGCGCCTGCTTTATTAAAGTCCCGGATGGTCTCGTCCGCCACTTCCTTTGCCTCCTGGAGAATGGCTCTGGCCTTTTCATTGGCCTCCTGCAGGATACGCTCCTTTGCCCGGTCGATTTTTTCGTTCTTTTGTCGGAGCTGTTCTTCCAGGGTGCGGACCTTTTCTTTATACTGGGCTGCTTCCTGCCGTTCCCTTTCGATGGTGATCCGGCTTTGCTCCAAATCTGCGATCACATCCTCGAAGGTCTTTTCCTCCTTGCCGATCTGTTCCTTTGCGGCGTTTATGATCTCATCGGGAAGCCCCAGCTTTGAGGAGATGGCAAAGGCGTTGCTTTTGCCAGGTATGCCGATCAAAAGCCGGTAGGTGGGACGCAGGGTTTCCACATCGAATTCACAGCAGGCGTTTTCCACAAAGGGGGTGGAGAGGGCGTAGAGCTTCAGCTCGCTGTAGTGGGTGGTGGCTATGGTGCGGATTCCCCTGTCATGCAGATGATTTAAAATGGCAATGGCAAGGGCCGCTCCCTCCGTGGGGTCCGTTCCGGCTCCCAGCTCGTCAAACAGGCACAGAGAGTTTTCATCCGCATGGGCCAGAATGTGGACAATGCTGGTCATGTGGGAGGAAAATGTGGACAGGCTCTGTTCGATGCTCTGCTCATCTCCGATATCCGCGTAAACCTCCGTAAAGATACAAAGCTGGGAGCGGTCAAGAGCGGGAATATGAAGCCCCGCCTGTCCCATGAGGGCAAAAAGCCCCACTGTTTTTAAGGATACGGTTTTTCCTCCGGTATTTGGCCCGGTAATGATCAAAAGGTCGAATTCCTTTCCCAGATGGATGTCGATGGGAACCACCTTCTTTTTGTCCAAAAGGGGATGGCGTCCCTTTCTGATCTGGATATAGCCCTCTGTATTGAATTGGGGCCTGGTGGCGTTTTGCTCCATGGCAAGCTTTGCCTTTGCAAAAATAAAATCCAGCTGTGTCATCACGGTCTGATTTTGGGCGAGCTCCTCCGTATGCTCTCCCGCCATGGCGCTTAAGGAGGCTAAGATTCGTTCGATTTCCTCCTGCTCCTTTAAGGCAAGCTCCTTTAATTGATTGTTTAAATTCACCACAGCGGCAGGCTCGATAAAAAAGGTGGAGCCCGTGGAGGACTGGTCGTGAACCATTCCGCTTACCTGTCCCTTGTACTCTGCCTTTACGGGGAGGCAGTAGCGGTCATTTCGCATGGTGATCACCGCATCCTGCAGATAGGTGCGAAGAGAGCCGTTGACCATGGAATTTAACTGGGAATGTATTTTTTCATTGGTAAGCAAAATAGAACGGCGGATGCTTTTGAGCTGTGGGCTGGCGTCGTCTGCAATTTCCTCCTCGGACAAAATACAGCGGTTGATCTCCGAGGCTATCTGTGTCAGAGGAGTGAGCTGTTCAAAATATCCGTCCAGACTGTCTGTCTTATCCTCCTCCCTTTCCCTTCTTCCATAGGTGCGAACCCGGTTTACATTGTCCAAAAAGCCCGCGATCTTTAAAAGCTCCGATGCGGAAAGGGTGCTTCCCACCTCCAGGGACTTTATGGAAAATGAAAGATTGGTGTTGCTGCCAAAGGAAGTGCTTCCTGCTTTAAACAGGCGGGAGAGAGCGTCCTTCGTTTCCTCCTGTGCTTTTTGTATTTCTCGGATATCTGTGGAGGGCAGAAGGCCGCGGCAGCAGTTTCTGCCCGGTTCGGAATCCGCTTTATCGGTTAAAAGCCGTATGACCTTATGATATTCCAAGGTCCTTAATCCCTTTTCGTTCATATTTCCTCTCATTCTGCCGCGCAGGCGGCTTTGAAATTCTGGAACGTAATCATTATAGCATAGGTGAAAAGGATTTTGGTATAGGATTCTTTACTTTTATAGGGGAATCCGATATACTTTTAGGGAAAGATGCCCAGGGAAAGAGGAAGAAGATGTCTGGTTTGGAACAGAAGGACAAAAACGATTTCTTGATTGAAAAGATAAAGGAACGGCCGGTGAATAAAAGAAAGCTGATCCGGCGGACTATTATCACTGCCGCCATGGCCGTTATTTTCGGTTTGATTGCCTGCTTTACCTTTCTTGTGCTGGAGCCGGTGATCAGCAACTGGCTTTATCCTGAGGAGGAGCCTCAGCCCATTGTCTTTCCAGAGGACCAAGAGGAAATGTCGCCGGAGGAAATGCTGTCTGACAATATGCAGGCCCAGAATCAGGAGGAAAGCAGACAGGAAACAGAGGTTGTGTTAGAGGAGGAACAGATTGAGTCAATTCTTTCTCAGATTCAGCTGGATAAAGAGGATTACAGACAGCTGTACACTGCCATGTCGGAATTTGTTTCCCAGCTCAATGAATCCATGGTGACGGTTACAGGGGTCACCTCCAATATTGACTGGTTTAACAACGTGCAGGAAAGCCAGAACCAATCCTTCGGCGTGATTATTGCCAACAACGGGAGAGAGCTCCTTGTGCTGGCGGACAATACGCCCATAAGTGATGCACAGGAGCTTTCCATGGAATTCTATAACGGAGTGCAGGTAAAAGCCCAGGTAAAGCAGAAGGATTCCTTTACCAATCTGGCGGTGCTTTCCGTAAGCTTAAATGATCTTCCTCAGGAGAACAAGGAGGATTTGATTAAGGTGGCAGTTCTTGGCTCCTCCAATGCCAAAAATATTGTGGGAACCCCGGTGATTGCAATGGGAAGTCCCATGGGGATCAGCAATTCAGTGGGATACGGCATGATTACCGCCGTCAACAGCCAGCTCTTTGCTGTGGACAGAAATTACAAGCTGCTGTTTACGGATATCAGCGGAAGCAGAAATGGGGGAGGGGTGCTTTTTAACCTGCAAGGACAGGTAATCGGAATTATAACCAGTGAAAAGGCCGGTTCAGACATGACCAATGTGATTGGCGCTTACGGTATTACAGAGCTGAAAAAGGTCATCGAAAAAATGTCAAACGGCGAGAGCGTGGCCTATCTGGGCGTCAGTGGAGTGGATGTGACACAGGAGGCTCATGAGGAGCTGGGAGTGCCCTACGGAGCTTATGTGAGGGAAGTGGATATGGATTCACCTGCCATGCTGGCCGGTATACAGCAAGGGGATGTGATTGTAGCCATAGACGACAGAACCATTGTAAATTTCGGGGAATATTCTACGGTGCTTCTGCAGATGGAGGCAGGAGACCAGGTAAATATTCAGATCATGCGCCAGGCCCAAAACGAGTACAGGGAAATGAATTTCAGCATTGTACTGGGAACAGCAGAATAGAGAAAGGAGAGGGGCTTTGGGCCCTGTGAAAAATGAAATATATCAAGGACTTTAAAGAGGGAGACAGAATTTTTGACATTTACCTGTGCAAGCATAAGCAGCCGGCGGTGACAAAAAACGGGAAGGCATACGAAAATGTGATTCTCCAGGATAAAACGGGAACCATAGACGCAAAGGTGTGGGAGCCCAACAATCCCGGCATCGGCGATTATGACACCATGGATTATATAGAGGTTTACGGAGATGTGACTAATTTTTTAGGGACCCTTCAGGTCAGCGTAAAAAGAATCCGGGTGTGCAGGGAAGGAGAATACAACGCTGCAGACTATCTTCCCGTAAGCTCCAAAAACATTGATGAAATGTATCAAGAGCTGGTTTCTTTGATACGAAGCATACAAAATTCCTATTTGAGACAGCTTTTGGAGGCCTTTTTTGTGGAGGATAGTGACTTTGTAAAGGTATTCTGCAATTCCTCCGCAGCAAAAACAGTACATCATGGGTTTGTGGGAGGATTATTGGAGCATACTTTAAGTGTGACAAAGCTGTGCGATTACTATTGCAGCGCTTATCCCATTTTAAAGCGGGATCTTCTTTTGACGGCGGCCATGTGCCACGATATCGGGAAAACCAGAGAGATATCCGCTTTTCCGGCAAATGATTACACAGACGAGGGACAGCTTTTGGGGCACATTGTTATGGGAGCCCAGATGGTTGCGGGAAAAGCAGCCAAGATCAAGGATTTTCCGGACAGCCTGCTGACACAGGTGGAGCACTGTATTTTGGCCCATCATGGGAAATACGAGTATGGTTCTCCCAAGGTGCCCGCCATTATTGAAGCCTTGGCCCTGAATTATGCGGACGACACGGATGCGAAGCTGGAGACCTTTAAAGAAATTCTGGAAAATAATGCAGACAATGCTGGCTGGTTTGGTTATAACAGATTGTTTGATTCCAATTTGAGAGCCAGCAGGCTGCAGTAGAAGGAAAGAAACGTTTGAGAAGGGAGATTGAAATGAAAATCAGCGACAGCGTAAGATATATTGGTGTAAATGATCACAAGACGGACTTGTTTGAAGGCCAGTACCCTGTTCCGATGGGTATGTCCTATAATTCCTATGTGATTCTGGATGAAAAGATTGCGGTTATGGATACCGTGGATGAGAGCTTTACCGGAGAATGGCTGGAAAATCTGGAAAGAGAGCTGGATGGACGAAGGCCCGACTATCTGATCGTTCAGCACATGGAGCCGGACCACTCAGGGGGAATCCCTTTGTTCCTGCGCAAATATCCAGACGCAAAGGTGGCAGCTACACCAAAAACCTTTGAAATGATAAAACAGTTTCTTTATGGGGAAGAGGACGGCGCCCTTTTACAGGAGAAGATTGCGGAAAGAAGCATAAAGGCGGAGAACGGAGGCACCCTGTCCCTGGGAAGCCACACACTGCAGTTTCTCTTTGCTCCCATGGTTCACTGGCCGGAGGTGATGATGACCTACGAGCAGACGGAGCAGCTTTTCTTTAGTGCGGACGCCTTCGGAAAGTTTGGAGCATTGGATAAAGAAGAGCCCTGGGCGGACGAGGCCCGCCGCTATTACATCGGTATTGTGGGAAAATATGGAGTGCAGGTGCAGAATGTATTAAAGAAGGCAGCAGAGCTTGACATTGCCGCCATCTGTCCGCTCCATGGCCCTATTTTACAGGAAAACCTGGGATATTATCTGGATCTGTATGAAAAATGGTCCTCCTATACGCCGGAAAGCCAGGGAATTGCAGTTTTCTATGCTTCCATTTACGGACACACAAAGAAGGCGGCTCTTTTCCTTGCGGAGGAATTGAAGAAAAGAAATGCAGGGGAGGTTGTGGTTTATGATCTGGCCAGAACCGACCTGTCTCAGGCCGTATCAGAGGCTTTCCGCTATGATAAGCTTGTGCTGGCATGCAGCACCTATAACGGCGGTATTTTTCCCTTTATGGAGGATTTTATCCGAAGGCTTCTGGAAAGAAACTTTCAAAACCGCAGAATCGGTCTTATAGAAAACGGCTCCTGGGCGCCCATGGCTGCCAAAGTGATAAAGGGAATGTTTGAGAAGAGTAAAAATATTACTTTTACAGATACAACCGTCACCATCACGTCCACCATGAAGGAGCAGGATAAGGAACAGATGGAGAAGATGATTCTGGAGCTTTTGGACAAATAAGAAAATTTCAAATTAAAATGCTGCGAAAACGGGAGAAGGCATGGAATATCAAAAAAATGATCACGTTACCGTCACGATAGAGGATATGGATAAGGACGGACAGGGAATCGGAAAGGTTGACGGCTTTACCTTGTTTGTGAAGGATGCCGTTATCGGCGACCGGGTGGAGGCCAAAATTGTAAAGAGTAAAAAGCATTATGCTTACGCCAGATTAGAGAAGGTGCTTGCGCCTTCTCCTTTTCGCGTGGAGCCAAAATGCCCTGTGTGCAGACAGTGCGGCGGCTGCCAGCTCCAGCCCCTTTCCTATGAAAGACAGCTTTTGTTTAAACAGGAAAAAATCAAAAACAATCTCATCCGCATCGGCGGCTTTTCTCCCGACTATGTGGAAGCCAGAATGGAGCCTGTAATCGGCATGGAAAACCCTTTCCGCTACCGCAATAAGGCCCAGTATCCTGTGGGAAGAGACAAAGAGGGAAGGGTGACGGCTGGCTTTTATGCGGGCCGCACCCACCACATTATTCCCAATCAGGACTGCCTTCTTGGTCCGGAGGAGAACCAGAAGATTTTGCAGGTCATCTTAAATTACATGGAAGAAAACCATGTTCCACCCTATGAGGAAGCCACGGGCCTTGGATTGGTGCGCCATATATTGATCAGAAAAGGCTTTTCCACCGGCGAAATCATGGTCTGCCTTGTGCTCAATAAAAAAATGACAAAATTGTCATATCAAGCCAGGGGCACACAGAAACGAAACAATGAATTTTTGCCTAATCAGGGAGAATTGCTTGCAAAACTGGCCCGGATACAAGGAATGACAAGTGTGTCAGTCAGTATCAATACCGAAAAAACCAACGTAATCATGGGAAAGGAAATACATAACCTTTGGGGACAGCCCTTTATCACCGATGTGCTTCATACAAGAGATATGCAAAGGGAAGGGTATCCGGCCACAGAAAGGGCATTGACCTTTAAAATTTCTCCCCTTTCCTTTTATCAGGTAAATCCCGTACAGACAGAAAAGCTCTACAGTCTTGCCTTGGAATATGCAGGCCTTACGGGAAAGGAAATCGTGTGGGACTTGTACTGCGGCATTGGAACCATTTCCCTTTTCCTTGCAGGAGGCGCAAAAAAGGTGTATGGAGTGGAGATTGTGCCCCAGGCCATAGAGGATGCAAAGGAGAACGCAGTTTTAAACGGTATAGAAAACGCAGAATTTTTTGCTGGCAGTGTACAGGAGGCGCTGTCGGAGGAGGCCTTGGGAAAATCCATCCTGCCCCCTGATGTGGTGGTGGTGGACCCGCCCAGAAAAGGCTGCGATCAGGCATGCCTTTCCGCTATGCTGAAGCTGCGCCCGGAGCGGATTGTGTATGTGAGCTGCGACTCCGCCACCCTGGCCCGGGATTTGAAGATTCTGTGCGATGGGGGGTATGAGGTGAAGAGAGCCAGGGGTGTGGACCAGTTTGGGATGACGGTGCATGTGGAGACGGTAGTTCAGTTGGTTAGAAAAACTCCCGACGCACATATCGACTTGAAAATTGATATGGACGAGCTTGATATTACATCTTCCGAAAGTAAGGCGACATACGAAAAAATCAAGCAATATATTGCTGATAAATATGATACGAAAGTAACTAACCTGTACATTGCTCAGGTAAAAGACAAGCACGGAATTATAGAACGTGAGAACTATAATAAGGCAAAGTCTGAGGATTCGAAACAGCTAAAATGCCCACCTGAAAAAGAGAAGATGATTGAGGATGCACTTAAGTATTTTAAGATGATTTAGTTTTAATTAAATTTTAATCGAAAAGATTTAAAGATTAAGGGGGTAAATTTATGCCTACAACGATAGAAGTTAATAAGCAAAGTGTAGAGGCACTTTTGGGAAGTGGAAAAACAAAACCATTTGTAATTCCGGAATATCAGCGCCCTTATGCCTGGACTGATGAACAGGTAGAAACGCTTTTTGAAGATTTATGGGAATTTACAGCTATAAGTGGTGGTACTGAACGAGAAGGTTCGTATTTTCTTGGAAGTATTGTGGCTTATGAAAATGAAGATGGTGAGCAAGAAATTATAGACGGACAGCAACGTATTACGTCGTTGTTTCTTTTGCTCAGAGCAATTTATACAAAGTTAGTTGTAACACCTGCCTCCGAAAGAACTCCGGAAGCTAATAACTTTATCGGAAAGATTGAACCGGCTATTTGGAGAACTAATAAATTGACCGGGACTGTTGATTTTAAGAATATTCTTTTAACATCTCGTGTTGTTAACAATGAAGGAAATGAAATATTACGTTCAATTTTAGAAACAGGAAAAACTGACGAGAATGCTAAGGATAATTATTCAAAGAATTACAGATATTTTCAGGAGTTATTTGACAAACATTCCATAGAAAATCCATTAATGGTATATCAGTTTATTTACGCTTTACTGAATCAAGCAATCCTGCTTCCAATTACTGCAGATACTCAAGATACTGCATTAACAATTTTCTCAACATTGAATGATAGGGGGTTGCCTCTTTCAGATGCGGATATTTTTAAAGCAAAAATCTATAATCAATTAGATTCATATGAGAAAAAAGATTTTATAGACCGATGGAAAGATTTAGATGAACAAGCAACTGATGCAGAAGAAAGCATACAACAGCTTTTTTATTATAATATGTTCTATCTTCGTGCATTGGAAAAAGACATCAAAACAACCACACCCGGTGTTAGAAAGTATTATTCTGCAAATAAATTTGAAAGACTGTATAAAAACGGTCTCTTGGATACATTATTTGTAATTCTCAATCTGTGGAAAGTTATAAATAAAGGGGAAGAAATAGAGAACGAGGATTGGTCTAAGAATATAAAAATCAGACAGTCTCTTGATATACTTAAATCATACCCAAATGAGTTTTGGAAATATCCTGTTGTAATATACTATGTTTGTTATCGTAATAAAGTAGATTTTGAGATGAAATTTGGTTTGTTTTTAAATAAATTATTGATGGAATTGATGACAAAATACTTGTTGTTTCCTACCATCAACGCTGTTAAGCCTGATATTCTGAAATTGAATTCTGCGATAATAAAATCAAGCACGCCGAAATTTGAATTCAAAGAAATAGATGTTAGCCAGATAGAGGAACGCATTCAAAATCCTAATCGTAGTATGGTTCGTATGATACTGAAAACTCTTGCTTACGAACATCAGGATACACTGTTGCCGAACAAATGGGAAATTGAACATATATTTCCGCAAAAGTGGCAAACAAATTATTTTCCAGATGTTCCAGAGAATATTATCAAAGAGAAGATCGAGCATATCGGCAACAAAATTCCGTTTGAGAAGAATCTAAATATTGTTGCTGGCAATGGATACTTTGGTAAGAAAAAGAAAGAATACACAGCTTCAAAAATTGCGATTACAAAAGCAATGGGAACATCAGATGTTCAAGATTGGGATATGGATGCAATTATGAAAAGAGATATCAGAGTATCTGATTCCATTATTAAGATTCTCAAAAATTGGAGCAATGCTTACTTAAACATTATAGGCAAAATTCAAGCGGACAAACCATCGGCTGAGGACTTAGCTCGTATTGAAGAGTTCAAGAAAAAAGGTTGGATTTAATATCATTATACAAAAATAAATAAGAAGCATAATAATTAATCGGCACATTGGTATAAATTAAAATCTTCTTGTAAAATGATAGTACAATCAAATTACAGGAGGATTTTTTTATGAAAACAATATTTGAAAAACAAAGTGTTGAGTATCGTCAGGCGGGAGATTATAAGATTCCGACTGTGTCAAGATTTTTTCGCAAAAGTAAAATCCAGCCATTTGGTAGCCGGCAGTCATCTGGCTATGATATCAGACGGCAGATCATCCTCTACTTTGAAAAGATGGTCCATATTCATGTAGCGTCTGGCGCCCCAGTTGGTTGCCGCTACATGACGCAGTCTGGCACATACGAGCATTAAAGCATTTTTTCCATCGGGAAATGCGCCGATCGCTTTTGTCCGGCGTTTGATCTCACGGTTGAGGCGCTCAATGGTGTTGTTTGTCCGGATCCGGGTCCAGTGCTGAGTAGGAAAATCCATATAGGTTAAGGTTTCTTCAATGCCATCCTCCACTTTTTTGGCAGCTTTCGCCAGTTTCATGGTTTTCAGCTTTTCGGCTACCTGTATCGCCTTTTCACGGGCTGCTTCCCTGCTTTCCTGCGAATGGATGGCCTTAAGCATGAGGGCTACCACTTTCATCTTGTTTCGAGGCGTAACGGAAAAGACGTTCCTGTAAAAATGCACGGTGCATCGCTGGTATCTGGCATCTGGGCATACTTCCGGAATAGTTTCCAGCATCCCCAGATTTTTATCGCCGATGATTAAACGTACCCCGGTAAGCCCACGTTCTTTCAGCCATACAAAGAAAGAGCGCCAGCTCTCACGATCTTCTTTCATACCCTCAGCAGCACCAAGAATTTCACGGCATCCGTCCTGGCTGACGCCGATTGCAGCCAGAACGGAAACATTCTGGATCTCGCCGCCCCAGCTGCGTTTCAGGTAGACGCCATCTACATAAACATAGGGATATTCCACGGAAAGCGGACGGGTACGCCAGGTTTCCATATGCTCATACGCCTTTTTATTCAGGTTGCTGATTCTTCCGGGAGATACTTTCGTTCCCCATAAAGCTTCGGTAATATCTTCCACACGACGGACGGAAACACCTGCGAGATACATTTCAATTAACGCTTCCTCAACAGAAGATTCTCTGCGGCGGTAGCGTTCAATAATGGCTGTTTCAAAAGGAATGCCCTTAAGTTTAGGAACTTTCAGTTCTACTTCTCCTGCTGTTGTATGAAGATTCCGCTTATAATGCCCGGAACGATATCCCTGGCGTTCAGAGGAACGCTCATACCTTTCAGCATTGACTAACTCATCAGCCTCCTTATCAAGCAGAGCGTTTAAGGTTTCTTCGACACTGCTGCGGACAAGATCCTTTAAATCGTGCTTTATTAAGTCCTCATTTAGCTGTATAATCTTATCAGACATGGTTCTATAGCCTCCTTTGATAGATTTGGTTGTGGTGACTTAATTCTACCAAACAGCTATAGGCCATGTCTTTATTATTATGAAATTTTATTTTTGCGAAACTTATTATACGTCATCTTCTGCGTACTTGATTTGCATTTCGGATATGGCATAATTTCTATACAGTGATTCGACAAGGAACTCAGAAAAGACACACTCTGCAGCGGAGGCATGGTTCTGGAGGATGTGACTTACCCCATCGGGCATCCTGCCATTGGGATGCAGTATACCCAAAACCGATCTGAAGAACTCAAAGGCGGGAAGGCCCCTGTATCAGAAGATGGGCTTTGATGATCTGCCGGATTTGATGAAACTGGCAGGCGGCAAAATACCGGAAGAAACAAGAGGGAGTTGAAATATAATGGAAACCATTGTAAAAGACGTGGAAGTAAAAAGCGTGCTGACCAAATCCAACCTGCCGGTGGCGGACTACTCCGTCAACCCTTACACCGGCTGTACCCACGGATGCAAATACTGCTATGCCTCCTTCATGAAGCGGTTTACCAATCACCCGGAACCCTGGGCAGTTTTGTAAATATAAAGTACTGGCCGGACATCAAAAATCCCGGACGGTACGAGGGCAAGGACCTGTTTATCGGCTCAGTCTGCGACCCCTATCAGCCCCTGAATGAAACCATCCCCGCCGGATTTTGTTCCGGTGAGGATGGTTTGTTATTCGGAGGCGGGCGGCGGGGTCAGACCGGCTTCCAGGTCTTCAATCATCGAGGCCAGGGTGATGTCGTCCATAGCGGCGGCAATGGCTTCCTCGATCTGGCGATAGGGGCGCCGCAGAACGCGGCGGATGTTTTGCGCCACCGGGCAGGCCCTGCCCTCACAGGAGTGGATGCCGATAAGGGAGGAAAGCCCCTTCGGCTCCAGGGCGGCATAAATTTCATGCAGTGTGATCTGCGCCGGCTCCCGGCAAAGTTCCGCACCGCCCTGACCCCGGTGTACCGTGATCAGCCCGGCCTTTTTCAGGGCGCTGAGGGTGTTGCGGATGACGACAGGATTGCACCCAGTGCTCTGGGCCAGCAGCGTGCTTGTGACACGGGCTTTGCCCCGGGCCTCCCATATAAAGAGCAGGCAATGCACTGCCACCGAACATTTCATACTGATCTGCATCATGGAATCCTTTCAAAAAAGTTAGTGGAAGCAATATGTAAATGTTGACATTACATCAAGCCTGTGATATACTGCCTATTGATGTAAGGTTTGCATTTACATCTATTATTTTATATGTTTTTCCATAAAATTGCAAGGGAAAGCGAAGCATTTCTCTCTGCCAAACCCCAAAAGATCGTACAGGGAGGTCTTGCTATGAAGGCAGTTCAAATTGACAGATACTCGAAAAAAATCCACACGATCCTGCGGGACATCCCGGTACCGGAAATTGGCCCAACGGAAGTGCTGCTCAAGGTCAAGGCGGCGGCGGTGAACCCGTTGGAGCTTCTGATCCTGACGGGCAGCGTAAAGCTAATACAGGACTACTCCATGCCCCTGACGCTGGGCAACGAATGTTCCGGCGTCGTAGAAGCGGTGGGGCAGAAGGTGGCGGACTTTCAGGTGGGTGACAGGGTCTATACCCGTTTGCCGCTGTCCAAAATCGGTGCCTTTGCGGAATATGTGGCGGTGGATCAGGCCGCGCTTGCAATAATGCCGGCGGGGTATGACTTTGCCACCGCCGCGGCGATCCCTCTGACGGGCCTGACTGCCTGGCAGGGCATCACGGAAGAACTGGAAGCCAAATGCGGGAAAACCTTGCTGATTCCCGGTGGTTCCGGCAGCTTTGGCCAGATGGCGGTCCCCATTGCCAAAGCTTTGGGTCTTCGCGTAATTGTGACGGGAAATGACCGGGCCAAAGCGTCCATTTTGGCCGCCGGCGCCGACCAATATCTGGATTACAAGAAGGACAACTATTGGGAAGTCCTGTCCGGTCTGGACTATGTGATCGACACGCTGGGTGCCGGCGAATTTCAGCGGGAGCTCTCGGTATTGAAGCCGGGCGGGCGGCTGCTGAGTCTGCGCACTGGCCCGAATAAAAGATTCGCGGTGCGCAATCATTTCGGGTTTGCGAAACGGGCCCTGTTTGCGGCAGCGGGGGCCAAATATGACCGGGCGGCCAAAAAGCAGGGAAAAGAATACCGCTTTATCTTTGTACACTCCGATGGGGTACAACTGCGGGAAATTACCAAAATGGTGGAACGCAATCACATTGTTCCGAAAACCGATCCTCGTACCTTTACATTGGAGACCGCCCGGGATGCCCTTGCACTGGTGAAAAACGGTCCCACGGACGGCAAGGTACTCATTCAGTTGTAATTAGAAGGGAAAGAAAAGATGGCGGAGAAACTCCCCGCTTCCATTGTGGACGCCATTCAAAAGCGGCGAAGCGTGCGGACGTTTGAAGGTAGAAAACTCTCCCTGGCGGATCGCGAAAAACTCACCGGGTATTGCAGGGAATGTCCAATCCCCTGGGATGAATGTGCACATCCACATCGTGGACAAAGAAGTGGATGGGGGCGTCGAAAAACTGGGTACCTAGGGTGTGACCAGAGGGGCCGGTACTTTCCTTGGGATTTCGGTACCCAAACAGGAGAACGCTCTACTGGCTGCCGGATATCCATTGGAAACCCTGATTCTGTATGTGGCCGCCATAGGGCTGGGCCAGGACGGTGTGCACATTTCGGAAAAACATGGTATTTCGTTTTATGGAAATCCCAATAAAGAAATGGAGGCAAGCTTACCATGAAATTGTATGAAATATGTTTCAGTCCCACCGGTGGAACCCAAAAAGTGGCAGATATCCTGACCGAGGCATTGTCACAAGACATCTGCCCCGTTGACCTGACAGACAGCAAGGAAGATTTCTCCGCCTTTTCTCTGGGAGAAAATGATGTTGCGGTGCTTGGGGTTCCCTCTTACGGCGGCCGTGTACCGGGTCCTGCGGCACAGCGTCTTTCCCGGATTCGGGCAAATGGTGCCAAAGGGATTCTTGTCTGCGTTTACGGCAACCGTGCCTATGAGGATACCCTGGTTGAATTGCAGGATATCGCCAAACAGGCGGGGTTTCGGGTGGTCTGTGCAGTTGCCGCCGTTGCAGAGCATTCCATCGCCCGCCAGTTTGCGTCCCATCGTCCGGATGAACAGGACGGGGTACAGCTGCGCCAATTTGCCCAAAAGATACAGACGAAGCTGAACGAAGGGGATTTTTCAGAACCGCAGATTCCGGGCAATCGTCCTTACAAAAAGAACAGCGGAGCCGGTATGGTGCCGAAGCCCACCAGAGAATGTGTAAAATGTGGTTTGTGCGCTGAGAAATGCCCGGTGCAGGCCATCGACCGGGAGAACCCCAAAAAGGTGGACCACAAAGCCTGCATTTCCTGTATGCGCTGCGTATCTGTCTGCCCTTATTCTGCGCGGAATGTAAACGGCGTGATGCTGGCTGCGGCCAATTCCATGTTGAAAAAGGCTTGTTCCAGGCGAAAGGAATGCGAACTTTATCTTTAACACCTTGTTCATGGCCGTACACGGGAAGGAATCTTTTTCAATTGTGATGCTTACGCACCTGGCGGCAACCTCGGATCAATGGGATCATCCTAAGATATCACAATATAAAAAAGACGGGTGCAGTTCAATGCAACCGTCTTTTTCTATAATCCTTAGGCGTAGTCATAGGCCTTACCTCCAAAATTTGATGTTCTGGAAGTACTGTAAGCATGGATTTGTGGTGTAATATCCTTAAGTATGGGAAACTTCTTTTTCCCATTTGGCCACAGCCTGACGGGAAAGCAAGATCTGTTGGGCTGCTTCCTCCTGACTGCGTGCTTTTAAAAGTACTTTATCTTATTATTGACAATACAGTATGTCATACAGTATAATGGCATCAGGAGGAGACGCGGATGGGAGAAGAAAAGGATATATTGTCTACTTTGCTTTTAGAGCTTCGAAGAGGATCGCTGACAATCAGTGTACTCAGTCAGATGAAAGAGCCAAAGTACGGGTACGCTTTGGTGCAGAGTCTGGAAGAAAAGGGCGTCGCCATCGATCCCAACACATTGTATCCGCTGCTTCGCCGGCTGGAGAACCAGGGACTTTTGGAAAGCAGGTGGGAAACCGGAGGTGCAAAGCCTAGAAAGTATTATCAGCGGACAGCGTATGGGACTGGGATCTATGAACAGCTTAAGGCATACTGGGAGAATTTATCTGCCGGAATGGAACGGTTGTTAAGGGAGGAAGAAGCATGACACCCAATGAAAAAGATTATATGGATCGATATATCTATCAGGTGATACGCCGTCTGCCCAAAGCGCAGCGGGATGAAGTGCGCATGGAGCTGGAGGAGCTCATCAGCGATATGTATGCGGATAAAGGCTCCATGGAAAAGGTGCTGACGCAGCTTGGTGATCCTGCTGAATTTTCTAAGCAGTATCAGAACAACCGGCAATATCTGATCGGACCGGAATATTTTGAAACCTATCTGTGGTTTGTTAAGGTGGTTTTGATCTGCGCTGCCGTACCGATTCTGGTTATTTCTCTTGTAAATGCCATAAGCGAAATGCCGATGGTTACTTCCCAGAATGCCGCCCCTGTCGTCATCCGGGCAATTGTGGACGGTCTGACCGCAGGAATTACCAATGCCTTGCTGTCCTGCATATCCTCTTTCGGTGCGGTGACCTTGACTTTTGCCATCATGGAGCGGAAAAAGAATCAATTCGAGATGAAAAAAGCAGAAACATGGTCAGTGGAGAAGCTGGAGGAAGACAAAAAAACGGATGCTTCCAGATGGACACCGAAGTTTTTGGAACCGGTGCCGGATAAAAAGGCGATCATCAGCCGGGGCGACAGCATGGCAGGCATTGTGTTTATCGTAATCTTCAGCGTATTGCTGGTTTTTGCCCCTCATTTCTTTGCGGCAATTTTCACCGAAGGTGAAACAGTGACGGCAGTACCTGTCTTTCATCTGGAGAAATGGGGAATGATTCTTCCGATTTTTGTGCTCAGTCTGCTGATTGGTCTTGTGGATGAAATACTGCGTCTGGTAGTAGGATGTTACTGTAAACTGGTGATGATCAGCAATATCGTGTGCGGAGCAATTCAAATTGTGTTAAGTGCCGTTGTGCTGAAGGTTCTTCCGATCTGGAATCCGGATTTTGTGGTTGAGCTTCAACTGGCATTGGGTGATCAAGCGGAGTCGGCAGCAAAATTTCTCACCTATTGGAACGCAGATATGGTATCCAATGGACTTCTTTCCTTTATAATTGCCATTACCCTGTTCGAGATAGGTATGACAATCTACAAGACGCTTCGCTATGGTGTTTGCATAAAAAAACCATAAAAACAAGGCTTTCATGTGCAAACATGACGGACTGTTGTCGTGTTTGATTGTTTATTATACTATTGATGCGGAGTTGATCATATGGAACGGATTCAGGTGACAGCAGAGAATATAGCCATGGGACATATCTGCTGGGCCATATCCAGCGATAAAGATTTGCAGGTCATGAGCAAAAAGGCGCGGCTTTTGGAAGGCTTTGTGTAATTACATCAGCGAAGAAAAAACCTTCCCCCATATGCAGGCGGTTTTAGCGGGGCTTAGGAGCCAGAACAGCGGCAGCGAGAAATTCTGAAGCTCAGCTGCTGCGGTACGGAATGTGAGACCTGTGGCTTTTATCAAAAGAAATGTGCTGGCTGCAATGAGTGTCAGGGCAAAGTGTTTCATGCACCAAAAGGAAAAGCCTGCCCCATTTATGCCTGTGCCGTGCAGAAACACCGGTATGTTGCCTGTGCTGGATGTGAGGAGCTGCCCTGCGCCATTTGGAAAGCAACGCGCGATCCACAGCTTTTGGAGGAAGCATTTGAGAAATCGATTCGAGAAAGAGTGCAAAACTTAAAAGAAGTATGATTGTTGGGAGGACAAAACCATAAGGTAAAAATTCTTTGCCGGTGGTAAAGGATATGGAAAAGGCCAAATGATTTTATCGACGGGTACTGGGGCTTCATGTAATCGCTGACCTGAGGGCTTCTGACGGCAGGAAGGCGCAGCACCGGTTTATTAAAAGATTTCCTGTATGAAGCCATATTCCTCCCGGAAGGCATCCATCTGCCTCCAACCAATATCATTGTTTGGTAGCTGCTTCCGGCGCAAAAACGGCTGGCGCAGTGTGGACAAGGATTACCGTGGCCGTGGCATAGGTACAGCCCTTATGAAGCAAAACCGTTTTCTGGTGAAGCCTGCAAAGACCGCTGTGGCCAGGATGCCGAATGGGAATAGGGAGCTTGCGTATGATGGTGTAAAACAAATGCAGCTTGTTGACGATGTGGAGAACAAGAAGTTTCTTGGTGAGCTGCTGAAAGCAATATACGAGGAACTCCCAACTCCTAAGAATGACAATATCATTTGGAGAGGAGCTGTTACCAATATTGTCTGAATGGATTAAAACTCTAACGAATACTATTTTTCAGCAGAGGGAGAATGAAGACCATCATGTGGATTACGAGTCAGAGTTTGCCTTTTATCGTGCTGTGCAGGAAGGAGATCTGGATACTGTAAAGCGCAGGCTGACTCCCCTGGGCAGCCGCCATATGGGAACCCTTTCCCAGAACCCGGTGCGGAATCTGCGCTACCATTTTATTATTTCTGTGGCCATGATCACCCGATTCTGTATCGAAAACGGGCTGTCGCCGGAATATGCTTATACCTTAAGTGATCTCTATATTCAGAAAGCAGATTTGACTGATACTGCAGAGGGGATTCAGCAGCTTCATTGTGATATGACTTTTGATTATACCCGTCAAATGCGTGAGCTTGTAAAAGAACATACCTATTCCAGGCAGGTTGTTCTGACCTTAGATTATATTTACACACATTTACAGGAGCCCCTTACTGTAGCAGCCATTGCAGATGCAATTCAATTAAACCCCAATTATCTTTCCATATTATTCAAAAAGGAAACCGGCGTTCCCGTCTCTGCATATATCCGAAAGAAACGCATAAAAATGGCAGAGAATCTTTTAAAGTACTCTGATTTCTCTGCCACTGATATCAGTAATTATCTGTGCTTCAGCTCACACAGTCATTTTATTAAGATATTTAAGTCAGAAACCGGTTATACGCCAAGGGAATACCGAAATCGGTTCTTTCGCCACAACTGGAATTAAGCTACAGCACTGCTATGATTTCCTCCCGGATGGAATCATAATGTTTGTCAATCAAACCGAAATCCATTTGTTTATATGACCAGGCGGCTCTTCCAATGCCGGCTGAATCAAACGCCTGCGTAATATCCCTATACCAGTTGTATGTACTTTGTGCATCAGCCCGGTCGATGACACCATACTCTCCGCAATATAGCGGAACCTGATACTGTTCTGCAATATCCACAGCTTCTTTGAACAACGCAAGAAAAAATTGCTTGCTGCATTCCATATTGAGATCTGCTGCTGCTCCAAAGTTATGAACCATCATCGAATTCAGATAAGCTATGGTGTCGGCAACATAACTCTGTATCTGTGCAGGATACTGCGTACGATAATCTAAAGGCATTCCTTCCGTCCAATGAGCACCCTGATGAGTAAAGATAATGGGTTCATAACAGTGGAAAGTGAAAATAATATTATCATATTTGGGTTTCTCCAGCAATTTTACGCTGGATACACTGTTATAGCATATGCCGCCATACATAATGCGTATGTCCGGATCAATGCTGCGGATTGCATCAATGGTCTCTTGGGCCAATCGGTTCCATTGCGCATATACATCAGGATCCACGATTTCGTTTAATAGTTCAAAAATCAGGATATCTTTATCCCTGGCGAACCGTTGTGCAAGCCGGAGCCAAAGGTTTGTAAATCGTTCTGTCAATTCGGGTGTATCAAAAAAATCCTTGGATGCTCTCTGGTCGTCAAAGACATAACCGGCTGTCTTATGCAGATCCAATATCATATTCAGACCGTGGTTTCTGCACCATGCGATACAGGTCTCAATATAGACGTAACCGGCTTCTATTGGGTCACCGTCTTTGGTTTCTATCAATTCATAATCTACCGGTACGCGTACATGATCCAAGCCCCAAGATGCTATCCGCCGGATATCTGCTTCTGTGATAAAGCTGTCATAATGCTCTTTGGTGTGAACGCATTGTGATAACCAGCCTCCTAGATTAATTCCATGCATAAATCCATCTAATTTTTTCATCCTGATTCCTCCGTTTTGTTTAGATACTTCTTAGAGAATGGTACCATGCAGCGGAAATATAAAATACCAAATTTGTTATTTTAATATCAAATTTGTTTGGCTGCTTGTTCAAACTTCGGTTTCATGATAGGATACTGAATATAGAAAAGACGGAGATGCTCCGGTAAAAAAAGAAGCGTACAGGTAAGGCAGCGGATACGGGGGATTCCAATATATGCTGGACATTTTGATTGTAGAAGATAACACAGAGATCTCTGCTTTGTTATGTGATTTTCTGAGAAAAGAAAACTACATAGTGAGTGCTGCAGATACAGGAGAAAAAGCAATCGACATATTTGAAAAATACGGCGCTAAATTAATTATACTTGATATTATGCTTCCCCATGTGGATGGATTTGCGGTCTGTTCCAAAGTCAGAGAAAATTCCAATGCGCATATTCTGATAGCGAGTGCCAGGACGGAAAAGAATGATAAATTGAAAGGCTTAAATCTGGGGGCAGATGATTACATTGAGAAGCCTTATGATATTGACATTTTAATTGCCAAAATCAAGGGAATTTTTAAGCGCAGGTATGCGCTGGAAGAGATGGTGGAAGGGAATCTCAGACTTAATACAGTGAAGCAGATTTTATATGTGAATGATGCGCAAGTCAGCGTGACTGAGAAGGAATTTGAACTTCTGAAGCTATTGATCGAGAATAAAAACGTTACTTTAAAAAAAGAATATCTTTTTCGTGCCATATGGGGAAGCGACAGCGATTCGGAGTTGCAGACTCTGACGGTACATATCAAGAGGCTTCGGGATAAGATTGAAGAAGAACCGAAAACACCGGCGCACATTATTACGGAGTGGGGAGTAGGATACAGATTTGAATAGGTATAAAGGCTTTGTTTGTTTTATTCTGGTTACGGAAGTTGTTTTGCTGTTTTTCTGCAACGGTCTGTATCTGCTTCGCAACAACAGCGCAGGCAGATTATACCGCGTTGAGGCAAAACGTGCTGCCAGGGACATAGAGGAGCAGGATCTGACCCAAGAGGAGATTGCCGCAATGGATTTGTCGGAGTATGAAACCCTTGTGAGAATCAGCAGATTTGATGCTGGCGAAGTTTGCAATAACGATTATGTGGTGGAAGAAATAGGAGGAAAACTCTATCGCATAGAATATTGCGCAAATCAAAGCGGTGATACGATCTTTTTAATGAACAGCGCTTTGCTTGGCATGATGATCGTGACAGGAATTGTATTATTTTATATTGAACAAAAGATTTTAAAGCCCTTTCGTGTCATAAGCAATCTTTCCTACGAACTGGCAAAGGGAAATTTGTCCATTCCCGTCAAAGAAGAGAAAAGCAAGCTGTTTGGACGCTTTCTTTGGGGGATGGATATGCTGCGGGAGAAGCTGGAGGAAAACAGGGAGAGGGAACTGGAATTCCAAAAGGATAGAAAGACGTTGATTCTTTCTTTGTCCCATGATATCAAAACACCGTTGTCTTCCATTGCGCTGTACGCCAAAGCCCTGGAGGAGGATTTGTATGATACGCAGGATAAAAGGGAGCAAGCATTGCAGGGCATCAGAAGGAATGCGAAAGAAATCAAAAAATTTGTAAACGAAATTGCCGCCGCATCCAGAGAGGATTTCCTGAATCTGGAAGTAAAGCAGGGCGAATGCTACTTAAGTGAGATCATCAAAGAGACGGAAACCTATTACAGGGACAAGCTGTCCATCATTCATACGGAGTTTAAGGTGGGTCATTTTCCTGACTGCCTGATTAAGGGTGATAAAGTCCGTCTCATCCAGGTAATGCAGAATATTATGGAGAATGCTGTTAAGTATGGAGACGGTAAAAGCATTCAAATGTATGGAGAGGAGGAAGAGGACTGCAAATTAGTACATATAGAGAATTCCGGCAGCAGTCTGAAGGAGGAGGAATTACCCAATCTTTTTGATTCCTTTTATCGGGGAAGCAACAGCCATGGTGTAAAAGGAAACGGACTGGGATTGTATATCTGTAAAACTTTGATGCAAAAAATGGACGGCGAGGTTTTTGCCCAGACCAGGGATGAAAATTTCAGGGTGACGGTAGTGCTGCGGAAGGCGTAAAGCCAAAGACACTGTTGCAAAACAGCCGAAGTAAGGCTGCTTTGCGGCAGTTCTTTTTGTATTTAAGGACTATTTAATAATTTCTCCGGTATGATGGGCTCATCAGAAAGGGAGGGATCTGAAAATGTTATTTCATATATTGAAAAATGACCTGAAACGAAAAAAAACAATGAATATCATACTGTTTCTGTTCATCATACTGGCGGCCATGTTTGTGGCCAGCGGTATCAATAATGTGGTAACGGTTATGAACGGAACGGATTATTATCTGGATAAGGCGGGCGTAGGCGACTATGTGATTGTTACTATGGGTGACAATGCGGTGGGCGCTCTGGATCAAATGCTGGAAACGGAAACGGCAGTACAGGACTATCGTATAGAGTATGTAGTATTTGGTGCACAGGATGACATCAGGGCAGAGGACGGCTCTTTTGTAAAATGTAAAAATACTACAATTTATCAATCCATAGAGACCTCTGCAATTGCCTTTTTTGACATGGAAAATGAGCTGGTGACAGATGTTGAACCGGGACATATTTATGTGTCAGGCAGCTTTATGGCAGAGAATGGCTTTGAGAAGGGCGACAGGATCCGTTTTCAACACAGCGGTGCGCAGGAGCTGGAAATGTCCTTTGTCCTGAACGGTACCATCAAGGACGCGCTGCTTGGCTCTGATTTTATGGGAAATACAAGATTCCTGTTAAGCCAGGAGGATATGCAGAAGCTTCTCGATAATGAAACCCTTTACGATCATTACAGAGGTGAAATCTGTTATATTGATACAGAGGATGTCCAGGCGATGAAAGCTGCAATGGCAGATGTTTCAAACGTGGTATTTGACGGATCACGTTCTACGATTAAAATGAGCTATGTAATGGACATGATTATAGCGTTTATCATGCTCATTTTAAGTGTCTGTCTGATGATGGTATCCTTTGTGGTATTAAAATTTTCCATTACTTTTACAATTGCGGAGGAATTTCGGGAAATTGGCGTGATGAAGGCCATCGGCCTTTCCAACAGGAAAATCAGAAGCTTATATGTTGTAAAATATCTGATGCTGGCTATCGTGGGCGCTGCCGTGGGTTTTTTTGCCAGCATTCCGTTTGGTGAGTTATTGCTGGATTCCGTCAGCAGGAAAATGCTGCTTGGCAGCGACCATGGGACCCTGATGAATTTGCTGGGTTCTGTTTTGGTGGTGTGTGTCATCGTTCTTTTTGCATGGATTTACACGGGAAGGGTAAAAAAATCATCTCCTCTGGATGCCATCCGCAGCGGTCAGACAGGTGAGAGATATCATAGGAAAAGTGTTCTGCGGATTCATAAATGCCCTGGGGGAAATGCCTTTTATATGGCGGCAAATGACATTTTAAGCAATCCCAGGCGATTTCTGACCATTATAATTTCCTTTGGGCTTTGTACCTTATTTGTATTGCTGCTGGTAAACACCACGGCAACCTTGAAAAGTCCGAATCTGATTCATATGTTTGGAACAGAAAGTCAGCTTTATGTGACGGACGTTGCGGATGTTATGAGCTATATGAACAATAGTTCTAAGGAGGGTGTGCGAAAGAGGCTGGGCGAGATGGAACAGGAGCTTAGAGGGGAGGGAATGCCAGCCAGGCTGAGCCTGGAATTACAGTATAAGTATCCGATTACATTTAACGGGAACAGGTATGTTCTTACCTGTCAGCAGGGACTTAATACAAAGATCACAGAATATGCGTATCTTGAGGGCGTGGCGCCGCAGAATGAAAATGAAATTGCCATCACGCCGCAAATTTCGGAACTGACAGGGGCAAAAATCGGCGACACGATGACCATTCATTACGGCGGGGGAGATAGGGAATGTATGGTGACGGCATATTTTCAGACCATGAATCTGCTTGGAGAGGTGATGCGACTTCATGAAAACGCGCCCACGGATTTTGAATATATTTCCGGTGCAATGTCCTATCAGATTGACTTTACGGACAGCCCGTCACAGGAAGAAATTGAACTCCGAAAAGAGCGGATTAAGAAATTATACAATAATGACAAGGTGATGAATGCTGCAGAATACTGCAAGGACTGCACGGCGGTGGCAGATACCTTGGAGACCGTGCAATTTCTGCTTCTTGGAATCACCCTTGTGGTAGTAATTCTGGTGACGATTCTGACAGAAAGAAGCTTTATTGCGGATGAAAAGTGCCAGATCGCAGTTTTAAAGGCAATGGGTTTTCAGGACAGGGCAGTTATCAAATGGCATGTATATCGTTTTGGACTGGCTGCGCTGACTGCGGCAGCCTTGGCGGCGGCCTTGTCTATTCCCATGACAAAGCTTTGTATTACGCCGATTTTTAAAATGATGGGCGCGGCGGAAATTGACTATTATATTGACCCGCTGCAGATATTCGTTTGGTATCCGGGCATTGTGTCTGTTGTCACAATCCTTGTCTCCTGGATGACGGCTCTTTGTACCAGGGTGATTAAGAGCAGTGATACGGCGAATATTGAATAAGAAATGGAGGAAAGGCAAATGACAGCATTACTGGAAGTAAAGGATTTATGCAAAACATATGTGGTAAATAAAAGACAGAATAATGTGTTGAAAAATGTGAATTTCTTTGTGGAGAGCGGTGAAATGGTGGCGATTATGGGACCCTCCGGCTCCGGCAAATCTACGCTTTTGTATACCGTATCCGGTATGGACGGCGCTACGGGCGGAACTGTGCTGTTTGGAGGCAGGGACATCACAAGGCTAAAGGCAAAGGAGCTTACTGCGCTTCGTCTGAATGAGATGGGATTTATTTTTCAGCAGATGTATATGATGAAGAATCTAACGATTTTGGACAATATTGTTCTGCCTGCAATGGAAAGTAAAAAGACCCCGGAGAGTAAAAAGGAAAAGATCATGCGCGGGGAAGAGCTGATGCGGAAGCTGGGTATTATTGAAGTGGCGGACAATGACATCAATGAAGTATCCGGGGGTCAGCTGCAGAGAGCCTGTATCTGCAGAAGTCTGATCAATAAACCTAAGGTTCTATTTGCAGACGAGCCTACCGGTGCATTAAACAGGGCTGCATCCAATGAAGTAATGGAAGAATTGGTGAAGCTGAATCAAGAAGGCACTACAATTATGCTGGTTACCCATGATGCCAAGGTTGCGGTAAAATGCTCCCGGGTTCTTTATATTGTGGACGGGAATATAAAGGGCGAATATAACAATCCCTTGGAAGGAGAAATACAGGAAAAGGACAGGGAAAGAATGTTGAATAACTGGCTTATGGAGCTGGGCTGGTAAACAGGAAAATAAAGTTGCCGAATTGTTATTTTTTCATTATAATTAAGTCTATGCACAAGAAAGATTTAACTGACAAAAATGAGAAAGAGGGCAAAAAATGGGAGACACAGTACAAATACTAATTGCGATGATCATTTACATGGCGGCGGTTATCATACTTGGAGCAACCTTTGCAAAAAGGGCAAACGCCAATTCGGATGCTTATTTTCTTGGAGGAAGAAGTCTTGGGCCGTGGGTTACAGCCATGAGCGCTGAGGCTTCGGATATGTCCGGTTGGCTGCTCATGGGGCTGCCGGGCGTTGCCTACTGGTGCGGAATTGCAGACGCAGCGTGGACAGCCATCGGTCTGGCTGTGGGTACATACGTGAATTGGCTGATCGTATCCAAGCGTCTCCGCCGTTACAGTGTGAAAGCGGGCAACGCAATCACACTGCCGGAATATTTTTCTAACAGATTTCAGGAAAAGAACAAGGTCATTATGACCATATCCGCGTTGTTCATTCTGATTTTCTTTACTGTTTACGCCGCCAGCTGTCTGGTGACCTGTGGCAAGCTGTTTTCCACGCTGTTTGGCATGCCGTATATTCCCATGATGATTGTGGGCGCTGTATTTGTTTTGATCTATACCCTGATTGGCGGATTTCTTGCGGAAAGCGCTTCTGATTTTATGCAGGCCATCGTAATGATCGTTGCGCTGGGAGTGATCGTGTGTGTGGGAACTGCGGCAGCGGGCGGACTGGACGCTGTCATAGACAATGTAGACTCCATACCGGGGTTCCTTGAATTTTTCGGAATTGCCACGCCTGAGACAGTGGACGGCGTGCAGCAGGTGGCATCGGGACAGCCGGTATTTGGCGTGGAGGGATCTTACAGTATTCTTTCCGTGGTATCCACTATGGCATGGGGACTTGGCTATTTTGGTGTTCCGCAGGTGCTTCTCAGATTTATGGCCATCCGAAATGAAAAGGAGCTCACAAGATCCAGAAGAATCGCAACGGTGTGGGTGGTGATTTCCCTAGCCATTGCCGTGTTTATCGGTGTGGTGGGCCGTGCCTTGTATCCTGCGGCATTGCTCACGTCTTCTGATGCCGAGAACATATTTATCCTCTTAGCTACGAGTCTGCTTCCGCCACTGATGGCGGGGTTTGTCATGGCGGGAATTCTTGCGGCCACCATCAGCTCCTCCGACTCCTATCTTTTGATTGCGGCATCTGCATTTGCCAAGAATATTTATCAGGGACTGTTCCGAAGAAAGGCTTCAGACAAAGAGGTACTGCATATTTCAAGAATCACCCTTTTTGTGATTGCCATTGCGGCGATTGTGATTGCTCTGGATGAGAACAGTGTTATTTTTACCATTGTCAGCTTCGCCTGGGCAGGATTTGGAGCCACCTTCGGACCGTTGATGCTCTTTAGCCTGTTTTGGAAGCGGACGACCCGGGCGGGGGCCATTGCCGGGATGCTGGGAGGCGCAGGCATGGTATTTGTCTGGAACCTTTTGGTGCGCCCTTTGGGCGGTGTGTGGGACATCTATGAACTGCTTCCTGCATTTTTGTTTTCTGCACTTTGTATCGTGACGGTGTCCCTTCTGACGCCTGCTCCGTCGGATGAGATACAAAAGGAGTTTGAAGAAGTAAAAATGGGTGGGATGATTTAGGGAAGAGTAAAATGCAGGAAGGAAGACAATATGATACTTTGTATTGCATCAGCTCCGTGCAGAGTCTGAGGAGGCTGCATGGAGGAACGGCGTTTTGCTGATATCCTCAGACTTTGCTTCTGCTTTATGGATGAATCATAAATAAAAGGAGCAAAGATATGAAATTAATCAAGAAAAATCATAGATCGGAATTAAGAGATTTTTGGGTTCTTTGGAGCACCCAAAGCATTTCTCAGCTTGGCAGCAGCATTACCGCATTTGCATTGACATTGTGGTTATATGAAAAGACAGGCTCTTCTTTAAGTACGGCTGCGCTTACAATATGTTCTTATGCACCATATGTAATTATGAGCATATTTGCCGGAGCGCTGACAGACCGATTTGACAAAAAGAAGACGATGCTTAGCTGTGATGTGTTTGCAGCAATATGTACAATCATTGTATTTGTATTATTTCGGACAAATTGTTTGGCGGTATGGCATCTATATGTTTTAAATGGGGTTTCCGGGTTAATGAATACAGTGCAGCAGCCTGCTTCTGAGGTTGCAATGACGCTTGTCATACCGGAAAAGTATTATCAGAAGACAAGCGGCCTGCGTTCTTTGTCAAGATCGCTGATATCCATATTGAATCCTTTAATTGCCACGTCATTGTACGCATTAGCAGGACTGAATGCTGTCATAGCAGTTGATATGGGGAGTTTTGCAGTTGCCTTTGCGGCATTATTGTTTTTTATCAAAATCCCGGAAAGCGGAAGCGCAAAGGAGGAAAATATACTTTATCTTGCAAAGGGCGGACTGGTGTTTTTGAAGGAAAATCCGCTTCTTATGGCGCTGATTCTTTTCATGTCCGGCGTTAATTTCGTGGCATCTGCCTTTGATGCAGCCTTGCCCGGTTATGTTCTTCCCAATCCCAAAGGAGGCTCCTCCGTTCTTGGGATTGTTACATCCTGCGCCGGTATTGCGATGATCTTAGGCAGTCTGTTAGTTTCAATTTTGCCAAAACCGAAGGATAGAGTACGGATTATTTACCTGACGATGCTTTTTTCGTTAAGTACTGAAAATTTTTTGCTGGCATTTTCCCGAGAACCTGTATTGTGGTGCATAGGCCAGGTGATTGGGTGGATTCTTGTGCCGATTATGAGCGCCAACATGGATGTGATTCTTAGAACCTCCATTCCCGTGGAGCTGCAGGGACGTGTTTATGCCTGCCGCAATACGTTTCAGTTTTTCACCATTCCCATAGGATTGTTTATTGGCGGTTTTATGGTAGATAATGTGTGTGAGCCATTTATGCGCATATATGGTGATGTATCCATTTTAAAAGCCTGCTTTGGAACAGGCAAGGGCTCCGGCGCCGCGCTTATGATGTTTATTCTGGGTGTAA
>DXGH01000024.1 GCA_019114005.1 Candidatus Acetatifactor stercoripullorum | reverse complement strand
CATATCACAGATACACCGTTCTCTGTCATAAACCATGATTTTTCCGCCTTGCGGAGAGACCATTTCTATTATTCCAATGTTCCATAAGGACGGCTTGATCCGGTGGAACTCTACATGAAATAATTCTTCCTTTAGATAAAATACATTATAAGTCTTTGGCACTGTCATGGAAACCATCTGTGGGAAACGGTCAGACAGGCCATGAAAATATAATGCTGTTCCATAAGAGAAAATCCCTTTTTTACATCTGCTCTGCAGCAATACAAATTCGTCATTGATACTGTCCGCAAAGGAATAGATCCCCCGGCTTTCCCGGATCAGACCGCCTTCATCCAGATATTTTTTGAGCTGTTCCCGGCGAATCCCCGCGCTGGTTACGTCTTTCGTGTATAGATAGCCATTTTCTCTGACAAGTTTTTTCAAAGAATCTAAATCGGTCATAACATCACCTCTCTTGTCACAACTTGACACTATTATAACATACGGTATCAAGATTGTACATATTCTTGATGGTTTTATTATGGCCGATTTCTGCGAAGTTATACTTGCAAGTATTGGAGAATAGCAGACCGGAAATAGAAAGAGATGAATCGGCGAAAAGGTTAGACAGAAATTCTAAAATGTAGTATTCTATTGACAAAATGCTGCATGCAAAGACTGCCTTTTTGGAAGAATTTCTTTTGGGCGGTCTTTGCTGGAAGGGAGAAAATTTCTTGAAGCATAACTTTTTAAGACCAGGGAAAATTGCTTTAGCTGGAGCACTACTGTCCGCCCTTTTGTGCGGCTGCAGCCTCAGACCGCAGCTTACGGAGGCGGAGGGCTCTTTGTTTGCCATGAATACCTATATGACCTTTACTGTCTACGGGGAAAATGCCCAGGCGGCCCTGGAGGAGGCGGAGGCGGTTGTTTTAAATGCAGAGTCGCTCTGGTCCGTCACCGATGAGGGAAGTGAGATTTATCAGGCAAACCACAGCGAAGGACGCACTGTAACGGTAAGCCCCCAGACGGCGGACCTGATTTCCTTTGCCCTGGAGATGGCACAAAAAACAGACGGGGCCCTGGAGCCCACCATTTATCCGGTGCTTACCGCCTGGGGCTTTACCACGGACAGCAAGCAGGTTCCGTCCAAGGAGGAGATAGAAGAGCTGCTTGGAAGAGTTGGCTATGACCGGATTTTGCTGGAGGGAGAGGAGCTGACGGTTCCCGAGGGAATGTGTCTGGATATGGGTGCTGTGGCAAAGGGCTATACTGCAGATTTGGTGGCGGAAGCGCTTAATCGTCATGGGGTGGAATCCGCAGTGATCAGTCTGGGTGGAAACGTGCAGGCCATTGGCGCAAGGCCCGACGGAAGCTCCTGGAGAATCGGAATCCGTGCGCCCTGGGAGGAGGGCACCTTAGGCGTGCTGGAGGTAACCGATGCAGCGGTAGTGACCTCCGGGGGGTATGAGAATTATTTTACGGATGATGAGGGGAATATTTACTGGCATATCTTAGACCCGGCAACAGGGTATCCGGCGGACAGCGGATTACAGTCCGTCACCATTATTGGGGCTCAGGGGAGAATGTGCGATGCGCTCTCTACGGCTCTGTTTGTGATGGGGCCGGAAAAAGCGGAGGAATACTGGCGGAAGAATGGCGGTTTTGAGATGCTGCTTATCACCGATGAGAATGAAATCCTCTTAACGGAAGGAATTGCATCGTCCTTTACCTTGAACCAGGGCAGAGCGGAAACCGTCCGCGTGCTTTCCGGACAGGGGGACGAAGGAAGGTAAAGGGCTGTCTGGTTATTTATGGTGGGAGACAATCCAGCTTAGAATGGAGGAGTCTTCGAACAGCACGTTGCCGCCGCCGTGGTAATTGCCGGTGATGCCTCTCTGATGAAAATAGGCATTGTCAGGAATCTCAACCTGTAATACGCCGTCGATTTCCTCCGGGGTCCATCCCAGGCTTTCATAAGCCTCATACAGCCCCTCATAGGCGTCCCTGGCCCTTTCGGAGCCGTAGTATTCGTCGTTTTCTGCCATAAAGATGTAGACGGCGGTTCCTTCTTCGGGAACAGAGACAAAATCTCCGTCCCATTGGGAAGCCCCATGGAGATAGGCGGCATATAGGTCGGGCCGCATGGATACCGCCTGGGACATGGTCTCTCCTCCGGCGGAATAACCGGCGGCATAAACCCGGCTGGAATCTACGGAAAAGTTTTCCACAAAATATTCCGTCAGCTCCAGGGCCTGTCTTGCAGATTTTTCACCCCAGTCTGTGAGCTGGGCGGACACCACGATCATGTCCTCATCCAGTTCGGTCCAACAAAGGAAGCCCCGCCAGCCCACATTGGAGCCGGCGGAGTCCTCGCCAAACCACATCATGTCATAGCCGGGCATTGCCATCATAAGAGGGTATTCCCGGCTTTCGCTATAGCCATCGGGAAGGTAATAGCTGTAATGAATTTCGCCCTCTGCCCCGTCCAGAATCTGATTTGTGACGAGTCCGGTCTGAAGTCCATAACCTAATTCCTCCAGCCAGGCCGCCACATCCTCTGCGGCGTCGGGCACATCACGCTCGTTTACGGTAAAGCCGTCCTCAATCACAGCAGCGTCTGGCTCTAACTCCTCAATAGTCTGAATGGTGCGGGAGAACCGGCTGCCGTTATGGACATTAAAGGGAATGATGGTCTTGCCCGAGAAGTCGTATTCGTCAAAAAAGCTGTAAACTGCCATGGGAAGGTCTGCCCACCAGTTAGGATAGCCAATAAAAACAGTGTCATACTGTTCCAGATTTTCAATGTGGGTGGTAAGCTCCGGGCGGGCGTTTTCATCCTGCTCGATGGCGGCGTAGTCTATGAGCTCTCCTCCGTCCGCAGGGTAGATTACGGATGTCTGAATGGAAAACAGGTCTCCGCCTGTGTTTGCCTGGATCATGTCTGCCACGGCCCGGACGCGGCCTACCGCTTCTCCGTCTATGGTGGAGTAGCTGGCGGAGGCAACGGCGTCCACACCGCTGTTTTCCGCCGCAGTAAAATAGGCGATCAATATAGAGCTGTCCCCGGGAGCGGAATTTCCGCAGGCCGCAAGGGAAAGGGATAATGCGGCGCTAAGCAGGATGCCAAGCGTTTTTTTCTGATAGAATTTCATTTGTGGTCACACCTTTCTGGTTTTGCCCATATTGGTCAGCATTTCTACAGTTGCGGGGTCATAGTGGTTAAAGAACAGGCTCTCGCCCTCATCCAGCGCCCGGATTGCCTCCATGTCCTCTTCCTCTAAGGAAAAGTCGAATACATCCAGATTCTGCTCCATGCGCTCTTTGTGAGTGGATTTGGGAATCACCACCACGTCGCTCTGCAGAAGGAAGCGAAGGGCCGTCTGGGCGGAGGACTTGCCGTACTTGGCACCGATTTTAGTGAGCACGGGATTTGAGAAGAAATCCTTTCGTCCTTCGGCAAAGGGTCCCCAGGACTCGTGCTGCACACCATATTTCTTCATATATTCATGAGCCGTTTTCTGTTGGTGGAACACATGGGTCTCCACCTGATTCACGGCAGGCGTTACCTCGGCAAACTGACACAGGTCGATAAGCCTGTCGGGATAAAAATTGCTGACGCCGATGGCACGGAGCTTCCCGTCCTTATAGGCTTCCTCCATGGCTCTGTAAGCGCCGTAGTAATCGCCGAAGGGCTGGTGGATCAAAAGCAGGTCGATATAATCGGTTTTCAGCTTTTTCAGGGAACGCTCAATAGACGCCTTTGCATTCTCATAGCCTGCATTTGAAATCCATATTTTAGTGGTGAGGAAAAGCTGTTGTCTGGGGACGCCGCATTTTTCAACGGCGCTGCCCACGGCTTCTTCGTTTCCATAGGATTGAGCGGTATCGATGGAGCGGTAGCCTGCAGAAACGGCGTCCAGCACACAACGTTCACATTCTTCGTTGGACACCTGATATACCCCATAGCCCAGCTTTGGCATCTGCACTCCGTTGTTGAGTGTTACATATTCCATTTTCCTTTAAAAATCTGCATTCCAGGGCTACAGGCAGCTCTTCTATGAGAGGTGCGTCCACAAACTGGCTTTTTACTGGATGAAAGCCGGATTTTTCCAGCTTGTCTGGCTCCGTATTGGCGGAGACGATGCCCACATAATCCGAAGGGATCACATGAGCGGCGTCCGCAAAGCTGATGGTGAAAGCGCCTCTTTTCTTGATGTTTTCAGTGGTTTTATGGCCCGAGCTTAAGCAGAGCACTACCTTATCTGCGTCATAGAGTCCGCCCCAGGCGGCGTTCATGGCGTCCGGTGTGCCGTCCTCGCCGTAGGTGCCGATAATCAGTACCGGCAGTGGATAAAACCAGGATTTTGTTCCGAAATTTTTACGCATGGCAAAATGCTCCTCTCCAAATTGAATATTTTTTCTTTATTTTTGTTCGTCCACCGGAGGCACCATCTCCGCGTATGTCTTCAGCATTTCAGGGGTGCTGGTGTAGTAGCGTTTCTTCTGATCCATGGCTGCGATCTCTTCCATTTCCTCTTGGGTGAGTGTGAAGTCAAACAAATCAAAATTGTCCTTGATATGGGCGGGATTTTTGGAACCGGGGATCACGATATTGCCGTCTTGGATGTGCCAGCGCAGGATGATCTGGGCGTTGCTCTTGCCGTATTTCTTTCCCAGCCGGTCAAACAGCGGCTCCTCGATCAAAGCCTTATCGCCGTGGCCCAGAGGATACCAGGCCTGGATGACGATGCCCTCTTGATCCAAAAACTCCTTCAGCTCCTTTTCCTGGGAGTAGGGATGTACCTCGGTCTGCAGCACGGCGGGCTTTACCTCACAGGAAGCCAGGATTTCCTGAATCTGCTCCACTGTAAAGTTGGACAGGCCGATGGCCTTCACCTTGCCCTCCTTGTATGCCTTTTCCATGAGCCTGTACCCGGCCATATAATTTCCGGCGGGCTGGTGGATGAGAAGCAGATCGATGTAGTCCGTATCCAGACGCTCCAGGGTCTTTTCTACGGCGTCAGCCTGCTCGTAAAAGCTGGGCCAGAGCTTGGTCTCCAGAAAGATTTCCTCGCGCTTCAGACCTGATTTTTTCATGGCGCGTCCCACGGCCTTCTCGTTTACATAAGCATTTGCGGTGTCGATCAGGCGATAGCCGCACTGAAGTGCGCTTAAAGCAGAGGTCTCCGCCTCGTCCGGGGTCAGCAGGAAGGTGCCGATGCCTGCCATGGGCATTTTTACTCCATTGTTCAAGGTTGCAAATTCCATACAATTATCCTCTTCTTTCTTTTTTATTTTATAGCTTTGCCTTTTGGCTTTATAATTTATAAGGTTATTTTGCGGCGACTCCGAAAACCGCAGACATCTCCATAGTGTCCAGAGCGTCGTCCAGAGCTTTTACCTCCTTTTGGGAAAGCTTTATATCTGCAGCTCCGGCGTTTTCCTGCATCCGTTCCTCTTTGCGGGTGCCTGGAATAGGCACGATCCAGGGCTTTTTGCAAAGCATCCAGGCCATGGAAATTTGAGCAGCAGTGGCATTCTTTTCCTCTGCCATACTATTCAGGAGAGAAAGGAGCCTCTGGTTTTTGTCCACGGCCTCATCGGTAAACTGAGGCATGGAGGCCCGGTAATCATATTTTGCGTCAAAGTGTTCGCCTTTTCCGTATTTTCCGGTGAGAAAGCCGTTGGCCATGGGAGAAAAGGCAACCAGCCCTACGCCCAGCTCTTCCAGAACCGGAAACAGTGTTTCATAATGCCTTGCCATCATAGAGTAGCGGTTCTGCACTGCGGTTACAGGACAGACAGCGTGGGCGCGGCGCAGGTATTCCTCGTTTGCTTCGGAAATCCCCCAATGGGTGATTTTTCCTTCCTTTATGAGATCGGCCATCACGCCTGCTACCTCCTCCGGGGAAACCCCAGGGTCTATACGGTGCTGAAAGTACAGGTCAATGTGATCTCTCTTCAGGCGTTTAAGGGAACCCTCCACAGATTTTCGAATGGTTTCAGGCCTTGAGTCGGGAACCAGGGGAAGGGGGACTTTCCCACTTTCAAAACCAAACCGAAGCCCGAATTTGGTGGAGATGACGGTCTGATCACCATAAGGAGCCAGCGCTTCTCCCACCAGGCATTCGTTGATGTGAGGATCCTCGGGAGTGCCGTATACCTCCGCTGTGTCGAAAAAGGTATAGCCCATTTCTGCCGCCCGGCGCAGCAGTCTGACAGTCTCCTTTTGTTCGGTGGGCGCTCCATAGGCGTGGGAAAATCCCATACAGCCCAGACCCACGGCAGATATGGTCAGATCCTTTCCTAAAATTCTTGTCTGCATTTTGTCTTACTCCTTTCCAATATTGCTGTCGGAAAATATTTCTGTGAGCCAGTCGTCATACGCGGAAATCCAGCCTCCGTCCGCTCCGAAGCCGTGGGGCATATTCTCCAGCTCCAGCTCCGTTACGGATACATCCGCCTGCCTGACCGCCTCAGCATTTGCCAGAAATTGGCTGTAGAAGGGGTCGCGGGTGCCGTAGCAGTAGAAGGTAGGGGGCAGATTGCCGCTGCGCAGAAGCTCCACGTCGGTGGTTCCCAGGCTCAGCCGGCCGTAGAAGGAATAAATCATGCCACAGGCGGCCGCGTCGGCGGAAACCTCGTCCAGCCAATCCGGCACATAATCCGGATCCAGAGCCGCTCCGGTCACCTGGCCGTCGAAATTTAAAAGCATTTCGCCGCTTAAGATTCCTCCTGCGGAAAAGCCCATTACGGCGATATCGTTTTCGTCAATACCGTATTCTTGAGCATGGGCCCGCACAAACCGCACTGCCCGGGCCAAATCCAGGGCGCCCTCCTGCTGAGTATAGGGGCGCAGGCGGTAGTCTACCACAAAGCACTGATAACCCAGTGCGCTCAGCGCCTCGGCCACATCTATGCCCTCCGGCTGATCGCTGCGGAATTGAAACGCGCCGCCGGGGCAGATGAGCACCGCACCTTTGATATCTGTGCCCTGGGGCACCGGAAAGCTGGTGATATAGGGCCGGAAATCCGGGGCGTCAAAATAACCCCTGTCGTTGACGGTATATTCGGTTACGGCGGGAGCATTGCCCTCCTCCCAGAGGTAAAGAACCTGCTGCTTCTGAGGCGTTACCTGGGCGGTGGCTGCCGTATTGCCATCTGCCGTCTCCGGCAGCAGGGTATTATCAGAAAGCCCCAGACCCTCCGCCCAGTCAATCATTTCCTGTTCCTGTGTATTTTCGGAAAACAGCAGAGCGCTGTCTCCCAGCAATGCGCCTGGCTGAAGCTGGGAAATAGCGGATAACACGGCGGCCCCATCGTTGCCCTCACCCAATACAAAGGGATAAATGGTCCGGGCCCCAAAATCGCTGTTTTCCAGAAAAGCCTGGAGGGCCTGCGGCAAAGTGCTGTTTTGCGCTTCAAAGCCAAGCAGAATAAACTCGTAAGCAATGGTATCCACAGCGGTGTCCTGGGAAATCTCCTCCAGACTGCCGCCCAGGGCATCTCTCAGGATAACCGCAGCCTCTTCCACAGCCGTACTGTCCTTTGCGGGAACATAGGCAATCAGAATATTAGACTCGTTTTGCTCCACGGAATTGGTATTGTCCGACTCGTTGAAAGCAGCTTCGGTCTCCTTTAGGGAAAGCCTGTCTCTTTCCCCACTGCACGCAGTCAGTCCAAGAGAAAGCGCTGCTGTGAGAAAAACAGGTAATATTCGCTTCATAGGGAGCGTCTCCTTTTGGTAAGTTCAGCCTGTCCAGCCGGGCCTGTAAAAACAGGCAGCTGGACTTTTTAGCTTATCTGTATTATAAGCCTTGCTCCTAAAACGCAGAAGTCTCAATAAGTTTTGCAGTGTATACTCATGGGTTATAACTATTCTTTTTGTTTTGGGGAAAGAAAAAGCAGGAGACCTCATAAGGGGTTTCCCGCTGGATATTAACAATACTCGATTTACTTCACTTCCGATATCCATTTTACCGCTTTGTGGAAAGCATCTTCACGGCTATGCCGACAGTCTTCCGAATATTTCCTCTCAATTTTAAACATTTTCAGCTTGGGCGGATTTAAGGGTGTCACTTGCAGATAATGTAAAAATGCTGAAATGACCTGTAGCTTATTATTATAACTCTGAACAGTAATGCCATATTCCCGCTTAAGCATGAAAGAGTATTCCTGTTCCTGAGCTTTCTCCATTTTCATAATATCTTTCAATCCACTTTTTTCAGCATAGCAAAACAGGCACTTGAGCGGAAGCAAGTACCTGTTTCGTCTCTCCTCTCGATTTTTTATTGGTTTTACAATTTCGTTCAGAAGTAATCCTACCTGCATCTTTCGTTTTTCATCAAGAGTTTTTCTAAAATCCCAGTACAGTTTTCTCTGGTCTGAGTCTTTCTCAAAAGATTTGGCAGCAGTACCGCTGAGATATTCCGGCAGATAGATTTCCTGATCAAGCGGAAGTTTTTTCTTCATATCTTTTCTCTAAGTAAAAACCTATTTTACAATCCATTGTCCTGATCTACGACCACCGACGCGTTCAATCATTCCATCTTCCTGCATCATTTTCATAAGTCGTTTTACTTTTCGTTCGGAACAATCAAGCATTAGGGCAATCTGTGACTGCGTTATATGAGAATTTTTCTTTATTATAAATAATATTTTTTCTTCCAAAGTGCCATTTAATGTGCCATCCAAAGTGCCATTTTGTCCCTTTGGAACTTTAGCGCCCATTAGAGGTGTAAATTTTACCATAATATCTTCTAAATGAAGCGTATATTCCGGCATTGGAACACCATGTTTTTTACAGGCTTCACATATTTTTTCTATCCCGCGTCCCCATGTTTCCACATATCCTGCCCGGAAAAATCCATTAGCAATATTGGGATTATAG
>DXGH01000023.1 GCA_019114005.1 Candidatus Acetatifactor stercoripullorum | reverse complement strand
TGGCAAATACATTTTCGGCATTTTGGCAGTTACTTTTTCGGCTATTTGGCTCTTTTATATTTCTTTCATCAATACACAGCGTCCATAGCAGAAACTGAACCTGCTTCTTTTCATTTTAATTTTTTTAATACTTCGCCAATATCCCCGTCAATGCAGATCGAGCGACTGGCAATTTCTTTTGGCGCGCCGGCTTCTCCCAGGTTGACGCAGGCATAAACCGCCTTGGGATTCTCCGCTGTCATTCTCCAGAAGGAAAATTTCACTATGCCCGGGGTATTCATGCCTACTCCCAGTTCCAGATAAAGCACTCGCATATTTTCATGCCTTCTGACAAAATCACTATACCTTTCCGAAGCCTGATACCAGCCCTGGTCCTGGACAAAGGAATTGTCCGCCCGCAGATTCATGGTCATAGGCTCGCCGCAGACCGGGCAATGAGGGATCAAATCTGTGGGTACACGCATATCCCTCTGCCGCTCCATCATCCTTCGGACTGTTTCCTCGTTGTCATAGGTCTTGTCGTGACAGGGTTTGGAGCACTGCCACAGTCCGTAGTCCCCCTGGGTATAAAACAGCCGCTTCTTATCAAATCCGGCCTTTTGGAAGCAGTGGTCCACATTGGTGGTAAGGACAAAATAATCCTTATCCTCTATCAGCTGATACAAGTCCTGGTACACCGGCTTTGGCGCGTCCTGATAGCGGTTGATAAAAATATACCGGCTCCAGTAAGCCCAGTACTCTTCCAGGGTGTCATAAGGGTAAAAGCCCCCGGAATACATATCGTGAAAGCCATACTTTTCTGCAAAGTCCCCAAAGTACTGATGAAATCTTTCTCCGCTGTACACAAAGCCAGCCGAGGTAGAAAGCCCGGCGCCTGCGCCGATTAAAACGGCGTCCGCATGGTCAAGCGCTTCCCGAAGCTGCCCTATGGCACCTCTCATTCCACTTTCACGCTTTAACATCTGTCCACCCCCAGAATTCTTTCATAGATTTCCCTGTCCATATCCTTAAATACATTGAATATGACGCGAATATTATAATCACCTGCATCCAAAAAGGATTTTACTGTCTCCACTGCAAGTTCAGCCGCCTGCTCATTGGGAAAGTGAAACTCTCCCGTAGAAATACAGCAGAAGGCAATGCTTCTGCAGTCCTTTTCCACTGCCAGCTCCAGACAGGAGCGATAGCAGGACGCAAGCAATTCACAGTCCCGTTTCGTTACACCGCCGTAAATAATAGGCCCCACCGTGTGCAGAATATATTTTGCAGGCAGATTGAAGGCAGGCGTGATTTTGGCCTTCCCTGTGGGCTCCTCATGTCCCTGTTTTTTCATGATCTCATTGCATAAGAGCCTCAGCTGGATACCGCTTCGGGAATGGATGATGTTATCAATACAGGAATGGAGGGGATGAAAGCAGCCAAGCAGCGCACTGTTGGCGGCATTGACAATGGCGTCGGCCTTTAAGGTGGTAATATCCCCCTGCCATAAAATAAGCCTGTGATCTGAAGGGACAGGAGACAAAAGGGCACTGTCAACAACGCCCCGAAGCTCACATTCCCTGTGCAAATATTCGTCCTGTATTTTTAAAAACTCCTGGCTGACCGGCTTTGGCATACGCACATTCATCAGACTGCGCAGCAGGTCCTTTTGCTCTTTCTCCTGTGCCGGAATAGGAATTTTTTCATATTCCGGTTTCTCTGCCAGCAGTTGGCGGATCAGATAAATCCGTTTCTGGTCATGTGTCATGATCGTGCACCTCTTTCCTTTCTTAGCTTCCCATCTGTAAAATGATTATAGACCGTATTTTCGCCCCTGTTAAGTACGCACTTTTTGGTAACTTACTCCCCACAAAGGTAACCCTTTTATATCCTTTTCCCCAAAGCCATTAAAAAAACCGGCGGCTGCCGGTTCTGCTTCTTGTTTTCTTTTGCATATAGAATTATAATGTGTTCATAAAGTCAAAAAAGAAATTAAAAGCATTTTGTTATAGTACTTGCCTTTTGGAAACAAATAGAAATTGGAGGTCTGTCTATGGAAAAAACATTGCCTGCATGCCCTGTGGAAACCACTCTTATGCTCATCAGCGACCGCTGGAAGGTACTGATCATCCGCGATTTGCTGGAGGGCACAAAGCGTTTCGGGGAATTAAAGCGGTCTGTGGGAAACATATCCCAGAAGGTCTTGACCGCGAATCTCCGTTCCATGGAGGAAAGCGGACTTCTCACCCGCAAGGTATATGCCGAAGTGCCACCCCGGGTGGAATACACACTGACGGAAACCGGCTACAGTCTGAAGCCCATTCTTGACGCCATGGTGGAGTGGGGAACCCAATACCAGCAAAAGTTTTAACAGAGGGGAAAATCAGTTCAGCTTTTTAAACATCCACACATGAGGGCAGCCCTCCTCAAAATCAGGAGCGCCGTATTCCGCATAGCCCTGTTTTTCATAAAAGGGCTCTGCCTGTTTCTGTGCATGCAAAATCACGGTCTCGCCCCCGGCTCTCTTTATCTGTATCTCAGCCTGTTCCAACAGCTCTGCGCCCAAATGCTGTCCTCTATACTGCCTAAGCACCGCTATCCGGCCAATGACATATTGCTTCCGCTCCCGGTCCAAAAAGAAGCGGCAGGTTCCGGCCGCCACTTCGCCGTCAAATAAAATCAAATGCTTTGCATAATCATCGATTGTATCAAATTCCTCTTCAAATCCCTGCTCCTGCATAAAAACCATTTCTCTGATTTTTCTTGCCTCTTCCGGCAAAGCGTCATACACTACAGTGCGCATTTCCATTTCCTCTCAAAACCTTTTTTCCCTCACAAAGGGTTCTGTGACCTCCTGAGAGATCAATAGCTGATATTTTTCAGGATGCCGGTAAGCATTGCCGTGAACCTCCTCGCGGCGGTACCTTCGCAGCATATCCAGATCAAATTCCGCACAGTAAATCCCTTCCTCCTCCCCAGCCTCCAAAATGCAGGTGTCCCTGGAATCAGCAAGCTCCGGCAGATAGGCGACGCCGTCAAAGGCGGAGGAATGCCCGTTGCAGTCCGGCCAGCCTTCAGGATAATTACAGGTGGCAATTCCCATCATATTTTCGTAGGCTCTGCCCCGCAGCTGGGAAAGACGGTTGATCTCCATAGGACAGGCATTGGGCACAAGCACGATTTCCGCCCCCTTCAGCATAAGGATTCTGGCGCTCTCGGGAAATTCCCTGTCAAAGCAGATCATGGCGCCGATCTTTACCATTCCCTCCGCTGTATCCAGATCCGTCACATAAAAATCATCTCCTGCAGTGAGCCTGCATTCCTCCCCAAAATCACAGGTATGCACCTTGGCATATTCCAGGACCTTTTTCCCATGGCGGTCAAATAGCGCCATCGTGTTTCTGGGAAGCGGCTCGTGACGCTCCAAAAAGGTTACTGCTATAGCCATATCAAGCTCCTTTGCCAGACGGCCAAAGGACATAACAAACTCGCCGTCCGCCGAAACAGCCTCCTGCCTGAGTTTCTCCACATCCTCTGAAATCTGATAGCCGCTGCTCCACATTTCGGGAAACAGTGCGATATCTGCACCCTGTTTCTTGGCCTTGCGGCACCATTCCATTCCAATTTTGTGATTTTCCTCCCGGGAAGCTCCCGGGAGAATCTGCAGTAACGCCACCTTTAGCATAATGGATTATCCTTCCCTTTATATGGCTTTTCTCAATCGGTTTCCCTCAAAGCCTTCTACAGCGTCCCCCTGAGGCCGATCTCATCGGCCCGTTCCTTCATGCCCTCAATAGCCTCCCGCATCACGTCATCCATATCCATGCCCAGCATCTCGCAGCCCTTTTTTATGACCTCTCTGTTTACCCCGGCGGCAAAAGCCTTATCCTTAAACTTCTTTTTCAGGGATTTCACCTCTAAATCCAGCACGCTCCTGGAAGGGCGCACCAGACAGGCCGCATTGATCAGTCCTGCCAGCTCGTCCACGGTATAAAGGGTCTTTTCCATTGGGCTCTCAGGCTTTACATCCGTGCACAGCCCATAGCCGTGGCAGCTCATGGCGCGGATGTAGACCTCATCGATGCCGCGCTCCCGCATAATCTCCTCTGCCTTTTTGCAATGCTCCTGGGGATACTTCTCATAGTCCAGATCATGCAGCAGCCCGGCCACGCCCCAGACCTCCTCATCCTCCCCGTTAAGCCTTGCAAAATGCCGCATAATGGCCTCCACAGCCTGAGCATGACTTAACAGCGCAGGCGTTTTCGTGTATTCCGTAAGCAGCTCCCAGGCTGCCTTCCTTTCCAGTTTCTTTTCCATTATCGTTCTCCCTTCCAAAGCGTCACACAGATCACTCCTTTTCCTTTTGGCTATTTCACAGCATTTTCCCCTTGACTTTTCCTGCCTGACACCTGTGTGTCCACAGACTGCAGATTTTGAATGTTTTTCGTCTCCATGCCATATTCTCCCGAAGCCTTCACATTTTCGAGGAAAATATTCCTATAGGGCATTTCGGGAAGCCCACAGAGATACACCCCATAGCCCTCTTGTGTATCCACCGTAATATTCTTAAAATAAATACCGTCCACCTCAGGGGTCGTCTCATCCACCTTTACGGGTGCATCCCAGTCAAATTCTTCCTCCCCGTAAAATCCATCCGCATAAATGGCTCCCCGGAACCATTTTGTGGCCTTTACCTCTTTGTCTGCGTTGACCAGCGTACAGTTTTCAAAATGAATATTTCTGATGTAGCCGCCTCTTCCCCGCACCGCCTTAATGCTGGCAAGGCTGAAGGTATTTTCAAAGGTACAGTTTCGCACAAAAACATCCCGGACGCCCCCGGACATTTCGCTTCCCACCGCCACGCCGAAGCCGCTTTTAAAAACGCAGTTCTCCACAGTAACATTGATGGAGGGGAGTCCTATACGCCTGCCCTCCGCATCTCTTCCCGATTTCACCGCAATACAGTCATCCTGGCTGGCAATCAGGGAATTTCGGATCAGCACATCCCGGCAGGAATCCACATCGATGCCGTCTCCATTGAAAATCCCCTGATACTTTTCCCCGTTTTCATCGTATTTACTGTGCACGGAAATCCCATCCAGCAGCACATTGTTACAGTAGATTAAATGCAGGCACCACGCCGGCGACTGGCGTATGGTCACATCCCTCAGGGTAACATTTTTGGCATTCCAGATGCAGACGGCACGCCCCCGTTTCCCCTTATTTTCCTCCATTTCCAGGGCAAACAGCTCCACACCGTTGGCGTCAAGAACGCCCTTTCCCTCTATTGTAATATTTTCACAGGGGGCTCCGTTTGTGTTGATCAGGCTCGCATAACAAAGCTGCATAAGCCCCTCAAAGGGACAGCCCACAACCGGAAAATCCCGGATGTCTCCGCTGCCCTTAAGCCTTGCGCCCTCTTCCAGAAGCAGCGTCATATCACTTTTTAAAAACAGGGCGCCGGTGACAAATTCCCCCTTAGGAACATACACAATGCCGCCTCGGCCGCAAAGATCTATGGCCCTTTGTATCGCCTTCGTGCACACCATGCCCCCGTCCGGCACAGCTCCAAAGTCTGCTATGTTAAGCCGCTGCATATTCTCTCCTTTATGCCTCCTGCATGCTCTGTGCCCGCAATGCAATATTCTTGTTGAAATTAATCACATCATGGTCATAGCATTCATTCATCAGGCTGGAGTGCACCAGAAAATCTGCCGTGGCCTTATTGTTGGCAATGGGAATATCATACACCTGGGCAATGCGCAGAAGGGCCTTTACGTCAGGGTCATGGGGCGCAGCCGTCAGGGGGTCGGAAAAAAATACCACGAAATCTATTTTCCCCTCTACAATCTTTGCTCCAATCTGCTGATCCCCGCCCAAGGGGCCGCTGTTGTAGCCCTTTACGGGCAGCCCTGTCTTTTCCGTGATCATCCTTGCCGTAGTGCCTGTTCCACACAAAAAATGCCGTCTCAGAATTTCCTCATTGTCCTGACACCACTTTATCATTTCCTGTTTTTTGCCGTCATGGGCAATCAAAGCAATGTTTTTCTGCTTGCCGATCGTAAGTGTAATATAATCCCTTTCCATACCTTCCCGCGCTTCCTTTCCTTTTTTGACAGTCAATACCGTTTTATCAAATTTTACCTTCTTTGCCGCCTTTTGTCGAGCCCCTGCATAGACGCTATTTTCATTTTGTCCGGAAGATGCTATGATAGAAGCTGCTGAGGAAATAGACAAAAAAAACTGTTTTCCTCTGAAAGGAGCACACCTATGATCATTTACCTGATACGCCACGGAGAAACCGACTGGAACAAGGCCTTCCGCTTCCAGGGGCAGTCCGATATCCCTCTGAACGCCTCCGGCATTGCCCTTGCCAAAAAAACCGCAGAAGCCTTAAGAACAGTTCCCTTTGAAATGGCCTTCAGCTCTCCCCTGTGCCGGGCTCTGGAAACTGCAAGAATCATAATCGGAGACCGCCAGATTCCCCTGTCCACAGACGACCGGCTCAAAGAAATCAGCTTTGGTGTCTGGGAGGGCACCGTAGTGCCGCCCCAGATGAAGGAGGGGGACTCCAATCCTCTCTATGATTTCTGGAAAAGGCCCAAGCAATATGTACCCGGTCAAAATGGGGAATCCTTCCACAGTCTGTATCAAAGAAGTGCATCTTTTCTGAAGGAGAAAATTCTCCCTCTGGAAGGGGTCTGTGAAACTGTCCTGCTTGCAGGACACGGCGCTTTAAACAGAAGCATCCTAAACACCATAGCGCAGATTCCCCTGGAGGATTTCTGGCATTTTTCGCTGAAAAACTGTGCAGTGTCACAAATTTCACTGAAAAATGGTCATTTCCGCATCTTGGAACCTGGCAGAACCTATGATTAGCACCCTAAACCTCTATGAGCTCATTTCTCGCCCGGCAATAGCGGTACACCTTGTCGGTGAGCATTTCCCGGCGGTCAAATACAGCATTGGTATGCTGGATGGCCGCCTTCATCTCTCCCAGAATTTTGTGCTGTACCGGATGAATTACCGCCTCGTGTATGCTGGTAAATCCCACATAAAAGTCCCCATCCAAAAGCTCTGCCAGACGCTGCCTTACACCGGGATAGAAGAATGCAACGGCTCCGTTTAACCATCTCACCGTGGTAAGCCGGTATCCGCACATTCCCTCCTCCTGAGACTGGGGATGGATTTCTATGCTGATTTTCCCTTCCTCCTCCATAAAAATTCCATCCTTCCAGTCATAGGAGGAGCGGATATCCATGCCATGATAAAGCCTGGGCGGCATCTGGGCAAAGGTATTCAGAAGGGCTCCCGTGAGAGCTTCCTCAAAAGATACACCCCATCTTTCCACCATGCCCCTGGTAACCTTCATGGTCATAAAATCCTCTTCCAGATCATAAAGCAAAGCATACAGCACCAGACCGATTTCTCCATAACTCCAATAAACACAGTGCTCCAGCTCCTCTCTGTTTTCCCATATATTAAGGGGCCTCAAAATGAGCCTGCCGCAGTTTTGCTCATAACCCTTCTCCCACAGGGACGCCTGGGGTTCCTGTCCCTTGCTGCCCTGAAGCTTCATGGCAATTTCCGGCAGAACGCTCTGCCAGCCCTCCCGCAGAAAGCGCTCATACAAGGTGCGCACCTTCCAGCAAAGGATTCCGGAATATGCAGGCGCCCTTCCTTCCTCTTTGCACTCCGGCAGAGTATTTGCCTGCAAAGCATTTTCCGCAGGAGCATACTGAAGCAGCACAAGCAGCATATCCTCCTTGACGACAGCGTCCTTTGCAGACGGAGCATTTTGATTCATGGCTGCGATAGCCCCCATGACCTGCGGCTCCCGGCACACTGTTCCCTTTTCCACAAGCCTTGCCGTTTTTCCCCACAGCCGGGCTTGGTTCAAAGCATTGCGGTACAGTTCCTTCTTAAATTCTTCATAGGTCATAATCCTTCTCCTTTTCACAAAAATTTTATAGTATAAAATGGGTACAATCGGCGAAAAGCCGTTGAAAACAGGTGTGACAGCACATTCTCTGTGCGCCATCCTGAATGAGAAAAGACAAGAGCCCTCAGAAAGCTCTTGTCCTAAGACTATCACAACACCTGGTCTTTGTCCAGAAAAATTGCAAGAAATCTTCTGCCGTATTTCTCAAATTTATATTGTCCCACTCCTGTTACCTGAAGCATCTCCTCTTTGCTTTTTGGCTTTAACACCCCCATATGCTCCAGGGTCTTATCGGAAAAAATCAGATATGGAGGCACCTTTTCTTCCCTGGCAATCTCACTGCGCAATGCCTTCAGCCGGTCAAACATAGGTCTTTGCAGGGAAGCGTTGCGTCCTTTTCCCCGAAAATCTGCTCTCCTCTTTTCTTCTGCAAAAGTCTCCCTTTGCCACAGCTCTTTTTCTTCTTTGGGAAGCTTTGCAAATATACGCTCTCCCTTTTGAGAAATCCGGTCCGATTTGTCTGTGAGCTTCAGGACGGCATACTGGTCATCCGTGGATGCCAGATATCCCTGACACAGCAGGTCGTTTAGCACACTCCGAAGAATCTGTTCCGGTGTGCCCGCCAGTGCTCCGTAATATAGGTTGTAATTCATGCGGTATTTTCTGATTCTGGCCGTATCTGCTCCCCGCACCGTATCCAGAATCACGGAGATTCCAAAACGCTGTCTGCAGGCCGAGACACAGCCCACCAGTGCACCGGCTATCCTTGTCACCTCCACCGTCTCAAAGGAGGAAAGGCAGTTGCTGCAGTTTCCGCAGTCATGAGTACCTTGCTCTCCAAAATATTTTAAAATATAGTCTCTCAGGCAATGGTGGGTAAAGCAGTACCATGTCATTTTTTTGAGACGTTCTCTGTCCTTTGCCTGAACCACCGCCCTGACTTCTTCCTCCAGCTCTTCGTTTTCCTGACTGTTTTCAATCAAAAACTGGTTAGTGACCACATCCTGTCCGCCGTAGAGCAAAATACATTCTCCCGGCTCCCCGTCTCTGGCACAGCGGCCTGCCTCCTGATAGTAGGACTCCAGATTCTTGGGCATATTGTAGTGCACCACGTATCTTACATTGGATTTATCAATCCCCATGCCAAAGGCATTGGTGGCAACCATAATAAGCTTTCTGTCATAGGTAAAATCCTCCTGACTGATTCTGCGCTCCTCGTCGGAAAGTCCCGCGTGATACCGGGTAGCGGAAAATCCCTCCTCCTGCAGCCTTTCGCACACCTCCTCCACCAGCCTTCTGGTGGCACAGTACACAATCCCGCACTGTCCCGGATGTCTTTCAATAAAGCTGCGGGCAGCCGCGTACTTATCTTTCGGACTGTATACTCCCAGATACAGATTGGGTCTGTCATATCCGGTGGTCACCACAAAAGGCTCCTGCAGCTTCAAAAGAGAGATCACATCCTGCCTCACCTCTTTTGTGGCAGTGGCTGTAAAGGCTCCCACCACAGGCCTGGCGGGAAGCTTTTGGATAAATTCCGCGATTTTTAAATAGCTTGGCCGAAAATCCTGTCCCCACTGTGACACGCAGTGAGCTTCATCCACCGCTACCATGGAAATGACCGCATTCCCGGCAAAGTCAAGAAATTCCTCTGTCTCAAGCCGCTCAGGGGCCACATAGATAATGGAATATCTTCCCTGTGCTGCATACCAGAGAGCCTTGCGGTATTGTCCATAGGTGAGAGAGCTGTTTAAATAGGCCGCATGCACTCCTGCCTGGTTCAATGCCGCCACCTGATCCTTCATCAGAGAGATCAGCGGAGAAACCACCAGCGTAATTCCCGGAAGCATCAGCGCCGGAACCTGATAGCAGAGGGATTTCCCCGCCCCCGTGGGCATGATACCCAGCACATCTCTGCCGCTTAGCAGACTGTCTATCAGCGCTTCCTGTCCCTCCCGGAAGCTGTCATAGCCAAAATATTTCTTTAAAACCGCAAGCTTTTCCCCTTTACTCATAAAGCCCCCTGAGCAAAGCGATCTCAGCCTGATACCCCTCCAACTCGTTTGGCGTCTCCAGATAAAAGGGCAGGTCTCTCAGTCTTGGATGATTGATGATCCTGCCAAAGGCCGCAAGTCCGATTTCTCCCTGGCCTATTTTGGCATGCCGATCCTTATGGCTGCCAAGACCGTTTAAGGAATCGTTCAAATGAACTGCTTTCAGCCGCTCTAATCCCAGGATTCTGTCGAATTCCTCTAAAACCTGATCCAGCTTTCCTGCAATATCATAGCCGCCGTCCCATACATGGCAGGTATCCAGACACACTCCCAGCTTATCAGAAAGCTCTACCCGCTCCAGAATACGGGAAAGCTCTTCAAAACTGCGCCCCACCTCGCTTCCCTTGCCCGCCATGGTTTCCAAAAGCACGGTGGTGGTCTGTTCCCTGGTCAAAACCTGATTCAGGGTATCCGCAATGAGCTCTATTCCCTTCTGCGCTCCTTGCTGCACATGACTTCCCGGATGGAAATTGTACATACATCCGGGCAGAAGCGAAAGACGCCGCAGATCATCCTCCAGGGTCTCCAAGGCAAACCTGCGTATGCCCTCGTCCTTTGCACAGGCATTCAAGGTATAGGGGGCATGGGCCAGCAAGCAGCCGATTCCCTTTTTTTCACAAAAGGCAAGCATGGCCTCCACATCCTGTTTCTTCCATTCCTTTGCCGCCCCTCCTCTGGGATTCCTGGTAAAAAACTGAAAGGTATTGGCTCCGATATCTTCCGCCGTCCGGGCCATGGCCAAAAATCCCTTAGATGACGATAAATGGCATCCTATCCGCAGCATCAAATAATTCTCCTTACCGCCAGAATGGTTCTATAGTTGGCATTGCTCACCTTAATGCCCGTCCGCTGCGTGCTGGCGTGCACGATCAGCCCCCCGCCGATGTAGAGGGCCACATGTCCGTCGTAGCAGATCAGATCTCCCGGCTGCGCCTCGTCATAGCTGACTCCTGCACCCGCGCTTCTCTGCTCGTAGGAAGTTCTGGGCAGGCTATATCCGAAATCCTTGTAAACCCGGTAGGTAAAGCCGGAGCAGTCCGCTCCGTTTGTGAGGCTGGTGCCTCCCGCCACATAGGGATTGCCAATGTACTGGCAGGCGTATTTTGCTATCTTTTTCCCCAGATCGCTTCCTGACGCATTCTCAATGGTGGAGGTATAGGAGGTGGGTGTGTAGGTTCCGTTGGCAGCGGAAGAGCTGCTTCCCTGGTTTTGCTGAGCCTGCAGCTTCTTTAACTGGGCCTGCTCCTGCTGCAGCTGGGTCTTGAAAACAGCCGCCTCCTGCTGGGCTCTCTTGATCTCCGCCTCAAAATTGGCGGATTCCTGTTTTTTCTTGGCCAGCAGAGTATCCAGGTTGGCCTTCTGAGACTCTAACGCAGTCCGGTCTGCTTCCAGCTGGCTTTTGTCTGTCTCAAGCTGCGCTTTTTCTGCCTCCAGCTGATCCCAGAGATCGTGAACCTGATTCTTTGTCTCTATGTATTCCTCCAGCTTCTCCTTGTCATACTCATAGATTTTTTCAATGTAGTCCATGCGGTTTAGCATGTCCGCCAGACCCTCGCCCTGGAGAAAAATGCTCAGATAGGTGGATTTGCTGTTTTCGTACATCAGACGGGTGCGCACAGCCATATCCTCCTGCTGTTTTTTCTCCCGCTCCACGGCTGCCTCATACTCCAGCTGGGTTTCGTCAATCTGCACCTGCTTGTCAGAAATCTCCGTCTCCTTGGATGCGATTTCGTCCTCCTTCATCCCAATGCTTGTCATGGTATTGATGATCTCTGAATTCAGGTCGGCTATTTTTTCCTCCACCAGATCCTGCTCATCCGTAAGAGAGCTGATCTTGTCATTGATGCCGTCCAGCTGATTCTGCGTGTCCTTAATCTGGTTCTGGATATCCGTTATGGATGTGGCCTCCGCAACAAGGGGCTGTGGTGCCGCCGTCTGCACCGCTGCGGCGGTAAGTCCTGCAATCAATATAAAATTCATTATTTTAATGGTTTTTTTTCTCATACAGTTCCCTTACAAATCACAGTTGTTTACGGTACGGGGGAAGGGAATCACATCCCGGATATTGCTCATGCCTGTGAGGTACATCACGCATCTCTCAAAGCCAAGGCCAAAGCCCGCATGACGCACGGAGCCGTACCGGCGCAGGTCAAGGTAGAAATCATAGTCCGCCTTGTTCAGTCCAAGCTCCTCCATCCTGCGCTCCAAAAGCTCCAGCTTATCCTCACGCTGGCTTCCGCCAATGATCTCTCCGATGCCGGGCACCAGGCAGTCCATGGCCGCCACCGTCTTTCCATCCTCGTTGAGCTTCATGTAAAAAGCCTTGATCTCCTTAGGGTAATCTGTCACAAACACAGGCCGCTTAAATTCCTTCTCCGTCAGGAATCTCTCATGCTCCGTCTGCAGGTCGCAGCCCCAGGACACCTGATACTCAAATTCCTCGTTGTGCTTTTCCAAAATTTCGATGGCCTGGGTGTAGGTCACATGAGCGAAATCAGAATTTGCCACATGCTCAAGCCTTTCAATCAGTCCCTTATCCACAAACTGGTTGAAGAAAGCCATCTCCTCCGGCGCATGCTCCAGCACATAACGGATCACGTACTTTAACATGCTTTCCGCCAGCTCCATATCGTCCGTCAGGTCTGCAAAGGCCATCTCCGGCTCAATCATCCAAAACTCCGCCGCATGTCTGGTGGTATTGGAATTTTCCGCCCGGAAGGTAGGTCCGAAGGTGTACACGTTTTTAAAGGCAAAGGCATAGGTCTCCACATTGAGCTGCCCGCTTACGGTGAGATTGGTGGGCTTTCCAAAAAAGTCCTGGGTAAAATCCACCTTCCCATCCTGGGTTTTGGGAACCTTGTCAAGAGGCAGCGTTGTCACCTGGAACATTTCCCCGGCGCCCTCGCAGTCGCTTCCGGTAATCAGGGGCGTATGCACATACACAAATCCTCTCTCCATAAAAAAGGTGTGGATGGCATAAGCGATCAGAGACCTGACCCGAAATACCGCCTGAAAGGTATTGGTTCTGGGGCGCAGATGGGAAATGGTTCTGAGATATTCAAAGCTGTGGCGCTTTTTCTGCAGCGGATAATCCGCCCCCGAGGGCCCCTCCACCGAAACCTCTTTTGCCTGCATCTCAAAGGGCTGCTTTGCGTTTGGGGTCTCTACAATGGTTCCCTTTACAACCAGCGCAGCTCCTACATTGATTTTGCGGATGTCGTCAAAATTGGAAAGACTGTCTCCATACACCACCTGCAGCGGTTCAAAGAAGGTGCCGTCGTTGATCACCAGAAAGCCAAAATTTTTAGAATCCCGGTTATTTCTCACCCAGCCGCCCACAGTGACTTCCTTGCCCGCAAACTGCTCTCTCTTACGATACAAATCTCTGATATCCGTTAAATTCATTTTTAACCTGTCCTTTCCTGTTCCTTCCATTTCTATTTCTATCGCCAGTCTTCGCCCCTGATCTGCGTCATTGACCTGTGCTTTGGTTTACCACCGCGTTTTCCGTAAGAAACGCAAGCACCTTCTCGTACATCAGATAATCCCTGTAATCCTCCAGAGAGGTGTCCCCAACGTATTCCTCCACCGTGTCGTAGCCTGCATTGTTTGCGTATTCCAGCAAAGTAGTGTTCAGCTCCTCGTCATCAATGTTAAGTCCCTCTCTGTTTGCCACCGCCTGCATGGCGATATCCTGCCTGACAGCCTCCTCCGAGTAGGTGCTCACAAAGGTATCCACGTCCATGCCGTAGAAATAGGAGGTCATGGTATCCGCATCCATGCCGTAGCTTTCCGCCTGGGTCTCAAGGCTTTCCCGCGTTACAGTCTCATACTCCTCCACCATGTACTGCGGCACCTCTTCAAACACGCAGTTTTGCATAAAGGCATCCAGCACTGCATTCTGCAGCTCTGTGTTATAGCTGTTTTCCGCATTGGCGTACAGATAGTCATAGGCATACTGACGCAGCTCCTCCACAGTGCCCACTCCCTCAATGCCCACAGAAGCAGCCACTGCATCCTCCATCTCCTGGGGAAGGATGAAATTCACAGTAACCGTAAACACCACATCCTGTCCCGCTAAATCTGCAGAACTATAATTTTCCGGGAAGGTCAGATTCAAATCCACCGTTTCGCCCGGTGTCACCCCGATCAGTCCCTCCTCAAAGCCATCGATAAACCTTCCTGAGCCGATAGTCAGAAGGCTTCCCTGTGCGGTGCCTCCGTCAAAGGCTACGCCGTCCCTCTTTCCTTCATAGTCAATGTTTACCGTGTCTCCGTTTTCCACAGCCCGGTCCGTGATTCCCCCGTTTTCCAGCGTCACATTGTTGTTGTAGACCTCTCTCACCAGATTTTCCAGCTCGGTCTCGTCCACTGTGATGGGGTCAATGTCCACCTCAATTCCCTTGTATTCCCCGAGGGTCACGTAACTGTCCACATCCATATCCTTAAGGGGCACCTCTGTGTCACTGCCGCAGCCTCCCAGAATGCCTGCCGCAAGCACAGCCGCCATCCCTGCCATTACTTTCCTGTTCATCTTTTTCTCCATTTCTGATTTTTGTTTTCATTTCCGGCCGCTTTCGGCCAGAATCCTTAACGAACATCTTACCACAAAAGCCTCTCCATTAAAAGCCCCTTTCTACAGCAGAGGAGAGAGCAGCCGGCACACCTGTTCCTTTAAGCGGATGATCAGCGGTCTGGACGCATATACGTCCTTTGTAATCTGTCTGCAGCACTTTAAATCCTCTTTGAAAATCCGCTCCATCTCCTGTGCCTTCTTTTTGCTGTAAACCACTGCATTGACCTCAAAATTCAAAGAAAAACTGCGGATATCCATATTGGCGGTGCCATAGCAGAATACCTCTGCATCCGCCATCACTCCCTTTCCATGCAGGAAACCATTCTCATAGGTGTAACAGTTGGCTCCTGCCATGACCAGATCGCCAATATAGGAGTAGGTGGCCCAATACACAAAGGGATGATCCGGTTTGCAGGGAATCATAATATTTACCTCTATTCCTGAGCGCACGGCGATCAAAAGGGCCTGCAGCACCGCCTCATCCGGAATAAAATAAGGGGTTTGAATATAAATCCTCTCCTTAGCCTTGGTAATCAGCCGCATATAATTATCCCGGATCTGGTCTATGGTATTGTCAGGTCCGCTGGTAATAATCTGCATTTTACAGCCATCCCTGCTTCCCGGTGTGGGATTTATCAGAAGAGCCGGCCGCTGCAGCAGATTTTCTCTGGTAGCATAATTCCAGTCCAGAATAAACCTTAACTGCAGCCCCATCACGCCGCTTCCGCGAATACGAAGATGGGTATCTCTCCAATGTCCGAATCTCTCGCTTAAGCCGATATATTCCTTTCCAATGTTAAAGCCTCCCACATAGCCGATTTGATTGTCTATGACCACAATTTTCCTGTGGTTGCGGTAATTGATGCGCAGATGCAGCCTGCCAAGCCCCGGGGGAAAAAATTCCGCTGTCATAATTCCCTGGGCTCTCAGCTTCTTCCAATACCGGGAGCTTACCGACCTGCACCCCATGCCGTCGTACAGCACTCTTACCTCTACGCCCTGGGCCGCCTTCTCTATGAGCACATCCTTGATGCGGTTAAACAGCACATCGTTTTTGATAATATAATACTGAATGTGGATGAAATGTCTGGCCTTCTTTAAATCCTCTATCAGCGCCTCAAATTTTCCATTTCCTTCCGTAAAGATATCTATGTCATTGTCATCAGAAAGCACAGCGTCGGAGGTTTCCAGATTATACATCACAAGGTCCATGTACTCTCCAAGCTCCCCGCTGTCTTCCCCCGGTTTTCTGCTCTTTAGGCGGGATTCCTGCCTTCTGATGGCTTCGTTTACATGATCCTCCAGCTCTTTTATTTGAAACATTTTCCGCTTGTGCATGTCCACTCCCAGCACAAGGTAAAACACAAACCCCAAAAAAGGAATAAAGAACAGCAAAAGCAGCCAGGCCCATACGCTTTTTGGGTCTTTTCTCTGAAAAAACACGATGATAACGGCAAAAATTATGTTCCACCAAAAGAGATGTCCGAATAAAAATTCCAGCGCCGTCCCTGCAAATTCCCACAAATTTTCCATCCTGCGCACCTCCCGCCCCTCTTTTTCGTCCCGAAGCCGTCCTGTCAGCCATATGTGGCAAGTCCTTACAAGTATACCACAGTTTCCAAAAAAACTGTAGTTTTCTGTAAAATGTTTTATTGCCTATCCCAGCATACCTATGTTACAATGTCCTATATATTCCTATCTATTTATAAGGAGGTCTCAATGCAATGAGTCCAGTGACAATCACATTGTTAGTTATATTGGTGGTGCTTGTCATCGCCATCGTAGTGCTGTATTTTCTTGGAAAAAAGGCCCAGAAAAAGCAGGCCGAACAGCAGGAGCTTTTAGAGGCCAACAAGCAGACAGTCTCTATGCTGATTATTGACAAGAAACGGATGAAGCTTAAGGAAGCCGGCCTTCCCCAGATGGTGATCGACCAGACTCCCAAGCTTATGCGGGGTTCCAAGCTTCCCATCATCAAGGCTAAGGTTGGTCCACAGATTCTTTCCCTGATCAGCGATGAGAAGATATTTGACTCCGTCCCCGTAAAGAAGGAAGTAAAGGCTGTAGTCAGCGGCCTGTATGTTCTGGATGTAAAGGGGCTTCATGGAAAGCAAAATACCATGCCGCAAAAGAAAAAGGGATTTTTCAAGCGCACCATGGAAAAGCTTCAGGAAAAAGCCGGAGCCAAGCCGGTGAAATAAAGAAAAAGGTGCGCTGCAGGGCGCACCTTTTTCTCCATGGGCCGTCACTTTTCCCTGACGCTGATACGCAGGCAGCTCTCCGAAAGGCTTTGCTCTCCGTGCCACAAGCCATATTTTATCACCACCTGTATTCCCCAAGGCCCTTCCTCCACCCTGACCTCTTTTGTGTCAATTTCCAGGGCAAATCTGCCGTAGGGCGTCACATAATCCGCAGGATGCCTTTTCTTCTCCTCAAAAACCATATGGGTACGGTTTTTCCCCCCTCTTACAAGCTCCATCCTGTCCTTCCCGATTTTGATTCTGCTTTTGGACCGTTCCCCGGTTTCCTCCTCCGTCTCCTCATAAAGCAGATAACGGCTTCCCTCTCTTTCATAATACACGGCGGAAACAGCCTGTTCCACCGGCTCGCCTTCCTCTCCCACACTGCTGTGCAGGCCGTTTATCAAAAGCTCTACCTCTTTTTTCATTTTTGCCCCGGATCCTCCAATGAGCCTCAATACTGCTCAATATTTACCGTTTTTGTAGACAGAATTCCATATTTTATAATGGAATTTGCAAATTGCTTAAATTTTTCAGCCCCGTCGCTTACATAAAACTGGTATTGATTGTCCCCCAGCTCCGGGGGCTCTTCATTCAATATACCCTTTTTGTCCAAAAGCTCCCTAAGCTCCCTGGCGGTCTCATAGGCCGGATTTACCAAGGTCACCTTTTCTCCCATGATTCTTCCCAGGGTGGAGCGGATCAAAGGATAGTGGGTACATCCCAATATGAGAGTGTCAATGTCAATGTCGATCAGCTCCGTCAAATATCTCTTGGCGATCTCATCTGTGACCGGGTCCTGCCACAGCCCCTCCTCCACCAGAGGGACAAAAAGGGGACAGGCCTTTCCGTATATGGTCACATTCTCATTCAATTCTTGTATGTACTTGGAATAAATCCGGCTTCCAATGGTAGCCTCCGTAGCGATAACGCCGATTTTCCCGTTGCGGGTTACCTGAACCGCCGTCTTTGCCCCCGGCTTCACCACACCGATAATGGGAATATCCGTCTCCTTCTCCAGCTCATCCAGCGCATAGGCGCTGGCCGTATTACAGGCCACCACAATGGTCTTTACCTGAAAGCTTTGAAGGAATCTTACGATCTGCCTGGAAAAGCGGGTGACCGTCTCCTTGGATTTGCTTCCGTAAGGGACCCTGGCCGTGTCTCCAAAGTATATGATTTTTTCATTTGGTATCTGCCTCATGATCTCCCGCGCTACGGTCAATCCGCCCACGCCGGAGTCAAACACGCCGATTGGCGCCCCGTTTTCCCGCTTCATCTGCCTAAGTCCTTCCTTGCTTTATTTTTTCTGCGGCAATCTATGGTAAAGCTCCTCAAAGAGTCTGCTTTTAAAACTGATCTGGTCAGAATCTGCATTCAGAATTTCCCAGTAAATTTCACTGTCAAAGCTCCATTTTTGTGTTTCTGAGGGCTTTCCTTCCTCTGTGCCTGTCACCACGTAGGTGTCCGGCGTCATGGCAAACTCCGGATACAAAACGCCCCACCAGCCAAGAGCTGCGCAGATTCCCATTACAAGCTTGATTCCAGTCCATTTTTTCTTCATTCAATCTCCTCAGCTTTCCGGGAAAACTCTCCCTATGAGGATGATTGCCGCTTTTTCTTTTCTTATACCGGATTTTCCGCACTCTACTTATTTTTTTCTCTTTCCAGGCGTATCTGCCTGATAATGGCCTTCTTCTGATTATCTATGTGAAGCTTGGCTGCCAAAGAGGCCGTCTCCTTATCCTGATCCACAATTCCCTGATAAATAATTCTATGCTCCTCCACCAGCCTTTCATGCTGGCTGATATCCTTAATATACTCAAAACGATAGCGGTACATCTGTTCGGAAAGATTGTTGACCAGCTGAATCAGCCGGCTGTTGCCGGTGGCCTGTACAATAATATCGTGCAGCGCAACATCCGCCTGTGCAATCTTTTTCACGTCCTTGGTTTTCACCGCAAGCTCAAAGTTGTCGCAGGCCTGCTTTAGGCTTTCCAGCTCCTCCTTCGTAATCCGGTCGCAGGCCAGCTCCACGCACAGCGCGTCCAAAGCGCGCCTGACCTCCAGAACGTCGTTCATGCTCTTTTCCGTGATTTGAGCCACCTCAGCCCCTCTCCTGGGGATCATGGTCACCAATCCCTCCAGCTCCAGCTTGCGGATGGCCTCACGGATGGGAGTCCGGCTGACTCCCAGCCTGTTTGCCAGATGAATCTCCATAAGCCGCTCCCCGGGTTTGAGCTCTCCTGTCAGGATAGCCTGACGCAGTGTGTTAAACACCACATCCCTAAGAGGCAGAAACTCATCCATCTTTACCTGTAAATTATCCTGCATAGCTTCCCTCCATTCTTCCGTATATCCCATGTCCGTCAGCAAAATTCCGTCACAAAAATCTGTTTTGCCAGCTGTCTGCGCCGAATCTGTTCCCCTGCTCTTTTTGCCCGTTCCTCTTCCGTAAAAATTCCAAATACCGTGGGGCCGCTTCCACTCATCAGACTGTTGACGGCTCCAAGCTCCTTCATCCGGTTTTTAATTTCCCCAATCACAGGATACGCCGGCACCGTCACCTGCTCCAGCACATTTTCCATGCGGTCTAAAATTCCCTGGAGGCTTCCCTCCTCAATAGCCTCCACCATGCCGTCAATGTCCGGATGGCTTTGGATTTTCCCAAGGTCCAGATGCTCATATACGTATTTGGTGGACACACTGATATCCGGCTTTGCCACCAGCACATAGCAGTCCGGCGCCGGGGGAAGAGCCGTCAGCTTCTCTCCGATTCCCTCTGCCAGCGCAGTGCCTCCCATCACACAATAGGGAACATCCGCCCCGATGGCAACCCCAAGCTCCATAAGCTCCTTCAAAGTACAGCCCAAATCAAACATCCGGTTAATGCCCTTCATGACAGCGGCTGCATCCGTGCTGCCCCCGGCCATTCCCGCCGCTATCGGTATATTTTTCTTCAGATGAATGCGAAGCCCCTGGGAAATTCCATAATGCTCCTTCATCAGCCTTGCAGCCTTCCATACAAGATTATCCTGCCCTGAGGTCAGGCTTTCACTGTCCGTGGTCAGAAGGATTCCTTCCTCCGTCTTTTCCAGAAAAAGCTCATCATAAATGCCAACAGTCTGCATTACCATTTTCACTTCATGGTACCCGTTTTCCAGTTTTCCTATCACATCCAAACCAAGATTGATCTTGGCATATGCCTTCATCAGATATTCATTCATGCTCCTTCCAATCTTCCTCCAAAATGTATTTTGTATACATAGATTGTATTTTATTATATACAAAAATTGGATTTTCGTCAACGCCGCCCCTAAGCTTTTCCCTCTCCCATGCCGATATAAATTACAAAATCAAGGATGATGCACCTTCTAAAATTATGTTTATGGCGCAGCGCGCCGGAAAAGAGGTAAATATGAATGTAAATGGAATTACATCTACGCAGGCGGCCTACGACTATACATCAAGCGTAAACACAAAAGAAAAACAGGCCTCCACAAACACTTCGGTTCCCAATACCGAAGAGGCGGGCGCAGTATATGAACCCTCCAAGGAACAGCAGACAGACTCTGCAAAGAAAATCTATACTCCCGACACCAATCTGATCAACAAGCTGAAGGCAGACGCAGAGGCCAGAACAGCACAGCTTCGCAGCCTGGTAGAGCAGATGCTCTTAAAGCAGGGCACCGCCTACGGACAGGCCAACGATATCTGGCAGTTTTTAAGAAGCGGCAATTACACGGTAGATCCCGCCACCAAGGCACAGGCCCAGGCTGACATCGCCGAGGACGGATACTGGGGCGTAAACCAGACCTCCGACCGGATTATCCAGTTTGCAACGGCACTGACAGGCGGAGACCCCGACAAAATTGAAGAGATGCGGGCTGCTTTTCAAAAGGGCTATGATTCAGCCGAGAAAAAATGGGGAGGCTCCCTGCCGGAGATTTCCCAGCGCACCTATGATGCCGTGATGGAAAAATTTGACCAGCTGGCGGCAGAGGCGGGCATTTCCTCCACAGAGGCCTAGCCATCCCCTGAAATAAAAAATCAGGAAGAAATCCGGTTTCCCGGTTCTTCCTGATTTTTCTATTTTACGATCAAAAGCTTCTGTCCCGGCTTCAATTCATCACTTGCCAGGCTGTTCCATTCCCGCAGGGCATCCACAGGCACATAATATTTTTTTCCGATATTCCACAGATTGTCGCCTTCCTTCACCATATAGATGACCATACCCGGCAGGGTGCTCATCTTGGCGCTGTCCAAATCGCTTACCTTCACCTGGCCAATCAGCTCCACAGGCACATTTTTGAAAACGGTGGTAGCAAAGACAAGCACCGCCTTTACGTCCATTTCCTCTCCATCCAGCATAGTCACCTGAAGCTGCTCTACCTCGGTATGCACTCTGCTTAAGTCCTCCGGGGCAATGTCCGGCACCTCCAGCGTATATTGATAGGGAATCTGGGCCTTTGCGCTTCCGTAAGGGTTCTCGTCATCCCCTGTTATGTACATCACCCTCACGGAAAGACTTCCCTTAAGGAGTATGCCGTTTTCCGTCACCTCCTGCTGATCCAGGGAAACGCATCCCTCACTGTGAAGCAGCTGCAGAATGGGCGAACCTGCCCCCGGCACCCGGATGTGATCCGTCACCTTTGTCTTTCCCGTCACTTTAGAAAGCAGTCTGCGCAGACTGGCAGGACGGCTTTCTGCCTCCACCTCCCTGGTAACCCCATAAACATCGGTTACCATCTCCGTCCTTTCTTCCTCATAGACACGTATGGAAATATCCAGCACCAGCTCAAGCCCCACGTTTCGCTCTTCTCCGTCAAAATCCGGCCGGATGACAAGCTCCTGCTGCCCCAGGCTGTAGCGGATATCCGGCACCATTCCGTCCCGGCATCCATGACATTCCAAAACACCGCTGAAAGGAAGCACCGTCTCAAAGGAGCGGATGGGATGCTCTTCCCCCTCCCCCTCATACAGGATGAAAAAGTGGATGTCCCCCTGAAGCGTCAGCTTTTCCTCCAAAACCTTAAATTCCACGTCCCCCAGGGAAACATGATTCCAAAGAATCTGAAAAATATTGGGATAATTGGATGGCAGGGAAACTTCTTCCTTTATGCGGAAAATATCATTTTTACTTATGGCAATCTGTGCTACGGTAACAGGCATTTTGCGGTACTGCACTGTCTCCTCCCCATGTATGCCGATGGGCACCTCCTCATCATAAAGCTCATCCACCACAGCGTGCAGGGTGACAACCGACTGTACATTCAGCTTTCTGGAATTTATGGTGCTTACAGTGAGGTCCTCCACCTCCCCCTCCACAGCTACGCAGTCGCCGGGAAGTGCTCCCTGGAGATTGATTTTCTCCTCAAAGGGTATTTTTCCCTCCAAAAGAGTCAGGCTCTTTCCTTCCTCCGAAGTGTGATATAAAGCATAAAAAAGCAATCTTCCCCTGACATTCACCACATCCGTTCCCGGCTTAATCTCATCTATAACCAGGACACCCTTTTCCAGATTCAGGCTGCCTACGTCCGGCTTGCTTTCAGGGATATTCACGTCATCCTCCAGGGTAATCTGGGTGAGCGCTTCCGCCCGGATGCGGTCCATATGTATATTCCTCTTTAAAAGCTCCACAAAAATACCTCCATATGTATACTTCTATAAATATACATATGAAGGCCTTTTTCTATTTATGACTATTCCTTCACTGCCCCGATGAGCTCCGTCACGTTTTCCACATGATACTGTTTCATATAGCTTTCAATTCCCTCAAGCACCTCCATGGTTGCACTGGGATTCACAAAATTCATGGCTCCCACGCTTACGGCGCTTGCACCGGCCAGCAGAAATTCTACGGCGTCCTCACCGTTTGCGATGCCTCCCATTCCTACGATAGGAATCTTCACGGCCTTTGCCGTCTGATATACCATGCGCACGGCAATGGGCTTGATGGCCGGTCCGCTCATGCCCCCTGTCTTGTTGGCAATGGCAAATTTGCGGCTGTGCACATCTATCTTCATGCCGGTTATGGTATTGATCAAGGAAAGAGCGTCCGCTCCAGCGGCCTCTGCGGCTTTTGCCATCTCCGTGATATCCGTCACATTGGGACTGAGCTTCATCATCACAGGCTGCTTTGCATGTCTTTTGATCTCGGAGGTAATATGATACAGAGCGTCCGCATTTTGTCCAAAGGCGATGGCTCCCTCCTTTACGTTGGGGCAGGATACATTGATTTCCAGCATAGCCACAGCGCTTTCCTCACCCAGTCTCTCCACTACCTCTACATAATCCTCCACGGTTTTTCCACAGACATTCACAATGATCTTCGTGTCATACTGCTTTAAAAAAGGAATATCCCTTTGCATAAACACATCTATGCCGGGATTCTGCAGCCCTATGGCGTTCAGCATTCCTCCGTACACCTCAGCCACTCTTGGCGTAGGATTCCCTGGCCAGGGAACATTTGCCACCCCCTTGGTCACCACTGCTCCCAGGCGGTTTAAATCCACAAATTCCGAGTATTCCATGCCGGAGCCAAAGGTTCCAGAGGCTGTCATAACAGGATTCTGAAAGGTCACTCCCGCAATCACTGTCTCAAGCTTCATCAGATTTCCACCTCCTCTGCTTCAAAAACCGGACCGTCTGTACAGATTCTGGCGTTGTGCACATGGGAGTGGTGGTCGATCTCCTTTGTTTTCACCACACAGCCCAGACAGGCGCCCACGCCGCAGGCCATGTGCTCTTCCAGAGAAATATAGGCGGGAATGTTCTTCTCCTGGGCATATGCCTTTATGGCCCGCAGCATAGGCATGGGCCCGCAGGCAAAAATCACATCCGCCTCCAGACCCTTTTGTCTGACTGCATCCATAACATTTCCCTGCACTCCCACACTTCCGTCCTCTGTGGCAATCTGCACCGCTCCCAGTTTTTCCATATCCTCCTTTAAAAACAAATGGTTATCCCGATACCCAAGAACAATCTGCTTGTCCCCTTTTATCTCCTGGGCCAGCTGTAAAATGGGAGGAATTCCGATACCGCCTCCCATGAGCAGCACCCTTTTGCCCTCCCCTTTCTGAAGGGGAAAGCCATTTCCCAGAGGGCCCAGTATAAAGATTTCCTCTCCGGCTTTATAGGAGGAAAATTCTCTGGTTCCCTTGCCTGCAATCCGGTAAACAATGCGGATAGCCGTCTTTTGCTCGTTCACCTGGCAGATGCTGATGGGCCTTGGAAGCAGTGTGCTCTCACTTTTGGGGTAAATGCAGATAAACTGCCCCGGTCCCGCCTCCCCTGCAAGATCCGTCTCAATCCACATATCGTAAATTTCCGGCGCTGTCTGTCTCTGAGAGAGCACTGCCGCCTTCTGCTTTTGCCTCATATGCTATCCTTCCTTTCCTTTTCTTCATACACCACCCGGCCTGCGCAGATCGTAGCCTTTACTCTTCCCTTAAGCCGCCAGCCGGTAAAGGGGGTGTTTGAGGCTTTGGATGCGTATTTTTCAAAAACTGTTTCCGCAGCCGTGTCGATGAGAACCAAGTCCGCAGGTCCGCCTTCTGCCAGATATCCCGCCCGCAAATGATACAAGGCCGCTGGATTACAGGTCATTTTGGCAAGAAGCTGCTTCATGGTAAGGTATCCTTCGTCCACAAGCTTTGTAATGCCCAGAGGCAGCGCCGTTTCCAGCCCGATGATGCCGCTTGGGGCCTCCGTGATGGGTTTTGCCTTTTCCGAGGCAGTGTGCGGAGCATGATCCGTGGCAATCAGATCAATGGTGCCGTCTGCCAGCCCCCGGATAATAGCCTGCCTGTCCTCCTCCTCCCGCAAAGGAGGATTCATTTTGGCCAAAGCCCCATACTCCAAAACCGCCTCCTCCGTCAGGGAAAAATGATGAGGCGCAGCCTCCGCGTGGATATGAGAGCCTTTCCTTTTGGCCTGGCGCACCAGCTCTACCGCCTCTTTGGTGCTGATATGCTGGATATTGATGTCAGCTTTCGTTTCCAGAGCCAGCTTAAGGTCCCGCTCCACCATAGTAATTTCCGCCTCTCTGGGAGAGCCCTCCACCCCCAGATTGGCGCTGACCTTCCCCTGATTGATGCCATTGTTCACAATATAGCCCGGGTCCTCCTCATGAAAGCTTATAGGCAGATCCAGCCTTGCAGCTTCCTCCATAGCCCGGCGCACCAGCCCTTCATCCAAAAGAGGCATGCCGTCGTCCGTAAAGCCTGCTGCGCCCCTCCCTGCCAGCTCCTCCATGGGAACCAGCTCCTTTCCCTGCATTCCCATAGTCACATTGGCGCAGGTCAGGACATGGATGCCTGTCCTTTTTCCCTTTTCCAGCACATACTCCAGGGTATCCACATTATCTACCGTCGGCTTTGTATTTGCCATCAGCACTACCGTAGTAAAACCGCCTCTGGCGGCTGCAGCGGCTCCGGTGGAAATATCCTCCTTCTGGGTAAAGCCAGGTTCCCTGAAATGCACATGCACATCCACCAGTCCCGGAGCCACCAAAAGCCCCTCCGCGTCTATCACCCTGCAGCCCTTTTTGGGCGCCTCAATCTCCTTTGCAATTTTTACAATGACGTCTCCCTCCGTAAGGATGTCATAATTGCCCTCTAAACCTGATTTTGGGTCTATCACATATCCGTTTTTGATCAGCATCATCCGTGCCTCCCTTGCCACATTTCACCTAAGTTTATCACGTTTTCCGGAAATAGGCAATCAGGGAAAGCTTACTCAAACATTACGGTCTGGTCCAGGTACTCCGTCTTAATCACAATATAAGGATAGGAAACGGTCTTATTGCTCTTTTCCTCCGGCTGCGGGCCCAGCAGACTGGTGTTTACATAGATGGCCGTATCTGTCAGGTACAGATCATTTACCGCAATGCTGTAGCCTCCCGTCTCCTGCGGGCCGTATCCGATACATATGTAAAGAGCTTCCCCATCCTTGTAGGTCAGCTGAAAGGCCTCGCTTTTTTTCTCCTCCAAAATCTCTGCAAGCTCCTGGGGTATTTTTTCCTCACTTAAAACTGTAAAATCCAAGTCTCTCAGTTTGACTCTCTCCTGGCTCATAAGAGTGCATCCACACAGGCACAACACGTTCAGGGCAATCAAAAGCCCCAAAAAAATCCGTCTCATTCTCTCAAATTCCCTGCTTTTGGGTTTTTCTCTATTCTATGTACAGAACGGGGATTTTATGATATACTCGGGAGGAAACGAAACTGGAAAAGGCAAGGTACTTTTATGATACGATTTCTGATAGTGGCACTGTTTGTCATTCTGTTTTTAATTCTCTCCATTCCTCTTCTGATTGCGGAATGGATCATTGGCAGGTTTAACCCGGCTCTCAAGGACAAAAGCTCTCTGGCTATCGTAAACTGGGCCTTCCGTCAGGTTCTGCGCCTGGCCGGCACCAGGGTGATTGTTCTGGGCGAGGAAAATGTGCCCAAGGACACGGCCGTCTTATACGTGGGCAATCACAGAAGCTACTTTGATATTGTGATGACCTATGTACGGGTTCCCCGGCCCACAGGCTACATCGCCAAAAAGGAAATGCTCAAATGGCCCCTTCTGACAAACTGGATGCGTAATCTCCACTGTCTGTTTCTGGACCGGGACGATATCAAGCAAGGGTTAAAGACCATACTGGCAGGAGTGGAAAAGGTAAAAAACGGGATTTCCATCTGCATTTTTCCGGAAGGCACCCGCAACAAGGTTCCCGACACCTTTCTGCCCTTTCACGAGGGAAGCTTTAAGATCGCAGAAAAGGGAAACGTTCCCGTGGTTCCCATGTCCATCGTAAATTCTGCGGCCATTTTCGAGGATCATATGCCAAAGATAAAGCCTGCCACAGTCATCATCGAATACTGCAGGCCCATCTATATCAATGAGCTGGACAAGGAAACCCGGAAAAAGCTTGGCTCCTACGTAAGCGGCATTATCTCAGAGCGGTACTTCATCAACAAGAAAGCATTTTCTGATCAGCTCTGAAAATTCCATGCCGTGAGAGGCCTTCACCAGCACCGTATCCCCCCAGGGGATCAAGGGTTCTCCGTTTTTTTCTCCGCTTTCCATAAGCGCCCTTTCCAGGTCCTGTCTGGCAGCAAAGTAAAGCACTGTCTGTTTTTCATCCGCTGCCCCAAGGGCCCCTTCATACATATGTCTGGCATTTTCTCCCACGCAGAAAATCCTGTGGATTCCTGCCCTTGCCGCCTGGCTTCCCACCTGGCGGTGCAAGGCGTCGGAATCCTCACCCAGTTCAAACATATCTCCCAGAATCGCTGTCTTTTCCGTATCCGCCATTGCAAGCAGATCAATAGCCGCCTTCATGGATACAGGATTTGCATTATAGCAGTCATCAATCAGAGTGTAATGGGAAAGGCGTATGAGATGGTTTCTGCCTGTGACTGCCTTCACCGTTTCTATGCCCCTGGCAATCTGCTCTGGCGTCAGTCCTAAAATACGTCCCACACAGGCTGCTGCCGCAGCGTTCAGCACCATATGCCTTCCCGGCAGAGGAATGTGTATCGGGATTGAAGAAACCACTGCCTCTCCTTCCCCGTTTTCTTCCCCGCATCGTGCGGCGCCTTGCGCAAAATACAAAATGGCATCACTGCCCCAAAGTCCCCTGCTCACAATGTCAGACGCATAAACCTCCTGGCCCGGCTCATTACCCAGGCCAAAGAAATGCGGTTTTTTTCCCTTTACCTGCGCAATGGCTCTCAGCTTGTCATCCTCTCCGTTTAAGCACACCGCCGCATCCTCGGCCATAAAATCAAAAATTTCCGACTTTGCTTTTAAAATGCCGTCACGGCTTCCCAGATTTTCCAGGTGGCACTGGCCGATATTGGTAATCACGCATACATTGGGCCTTACCATCTTGCTCAACCGGTGCATTTCCCCAAAATCGCTGATGCCCATCTCCACCACTGCCGCCTGATGCTCCTTTCGGATGCGCAGCAATGTCAGAGGCACTCCCACCTCATTATTAAAGTTTCCCTCCGTCTTAAGCACACAATACTTTTGAGACAGCACTCCTGCAATAAATTCCTTGGTGCTGGTTTTTCCCACGCTGCCTGTGATACCCACAATGGGAATGGACAGCGTGCTTCTGTAAAATTCCGCCAAATCCTTCAGCGCCTGAAAGCTGTCCTCCACCAATAGATAGCTGCCCCACTCTTTCACAGGGCCTCCCTGCTCTTTTTCCACCTGCGCCTGGGTTTTTTCCACAATGGCCAGACAGGCCCCCTTCTCGAACACCTGGGAAACAAATTTGTGGCCGTCCACTCTCTGTCCCACAGTGGCCACAAACACTCCGTTTTCCGCAATCTGCCGTGAGTCCAGCGTCACACACGAAACGGTTCTTAGGCGGTCTTTGGGATTTCCCTTCCATACCAGTCTGCCCTTACAGGCCTCTGCAATCTGTTCTATGGTAAGCTCCATATCCATACCTCTCATTTATCTGTTACGGCGTACTGCAGGATTTTCTCACACAGCTCCTCAAAGCTCATTCCCACAGCCGCAGCCTCCTGGGGCAGCAGGGAGGTGGGAGTCATGCCCGGAAGGGTGTTGGCCTCCAGACAGAAAAATTCTCCCTGGTCATTTTTCATAAAATCCATGCGGGCATAGCTTTTCATGCGCAGCGCCTCATAGGCAAGCTCCGCCAGCCTCTGAATTTTCTCTGTCTCTTCCCTGGAAAGCCTGGCAGGACAGGTTTCCACAGTGCTTCCCGCCTGATACTTATTTTTATAATCATAAAATCCCTGCTTTGGCGCGATTTCTATGACCGGCAGCGCTTTCCCGTCCATAACTCCCACAGAAAATTCTCTTCCCTCTATGTACTGCTCCACAATCACCTCATTGTCATACAAAAAGGCCTCCTCCTTGGCATTCTCATACTCTCCTTCGTTTCTGGCAATAGAGACGCCAACGCTGGAGCCTCCGCAGCAGGCCTTTACAATGCAGGGATAGGGCACTTTCTCCCGCTCCCTCTCCCCCTTTTTAAGCCGCAGGCCCGCTGGTGTGGGAATACCATATGCCCGGAAAATGTCCTTTGTGATTCCCTTGTCCATAGCAATGGCCGAGCTTACAAAATCTGTTCCCGTATAGGTAATTCCCATAAGCTCAAAGCAGGCCTGTATCTTTCCATCCTCTCCGTTTGCACCGTGCAGCGCCATAAATACGGCGTCCGCGCTTTTGCACAGAGAAAGGACATTGGGGCCGAAAAAATTTTTATCTCCGTCCGGCCTCATGGCTCTGATGACGTCCAAATCCGGGTTTTTCTCTGAGATGGCCCCCACCTGGGCCGCCCAGTCCTCATCCCGCTCAAAAATGCCGTCCACATTTCCTTCATATCCCAGATATACGTCCAGCAATATGGCCTGGTGTCCGTTTTTTTTCAATGCTCTGTAAATCATGCTGCCGGAGCTTAGGGATACATCCCGCTCCGTGCTTGTTCCTCCGGCCAAAACCACTACTTTCATAATCAATCCTCTTTTCTGCGTTTATCCGCGCTATTCATCTATCGTCTGTCCTTCTGTGATATCCGCTGTAGCCGCAAGCTGTGCGAACAAAAGCAGATAGCCGCTCTGAGCCTCCTTGGGGGAATAAAAGCAGACGGACTCTAAATTTTCTCCCATCAGATAATGAAGGAATTTCTCTATTACACTTGTATACTGATAATTATTCAGCACATAGTTTGCGCATGACAACTGTCCGGCCTGATTTAGCAGCTGTCCTGCTCCATTGTTTCTGGCCTCCAGCGGATGAATGATTTCCTCACAGCGCACCGATATCTCCTCGCCACGGTCCATAAGCTTTTCCATAAAAATGCTGCACAGCTCTCTGTCCACCTTCTGCCTGGTGGAAAGATACGTCATGCTTCCGTAAAGATATTCTTCTTCCTCCAGATAGCTTGTGTTGTTCTCAAAATAAGTCCTGTAATCCCGAATCTGTTTTCCGTATGTAGAAAGCCCCGTAGCCCTGAAAAGCTCTGTCAGCGCAAAAAAAATTTCCGTATCCTTCTGCAGCGTGCTCTGTGCCTTTTCAAACACCTGGCTGGCCTTCTGCAGGCACTGGGTTGCAAAGGTACGGTCATATTTCTGGTAAACGTAGCTGAATTTTGCCAGAAGCGCGGCATAGAGCGCATCATTTTCCTCAAAAGCCTCCGCTTCCTCCACAGTCTGTATCCACAGTCCGATTTCCTCTAACGTATCCGGTATCTGATTCTCATCTGCATCTGTCAAAAGCTGGGGATACCACTCGCAGGCGGTCAAAAGCTCCATAACCTCCCATACCTGGGCCGTATTTTCCGTGCACCTTGCCAATATTTCCTGTGACAGCTCTTCGTAAAGCTGTCCGTACAAGTTCTTCTGTATGGAAAAGGAATAGGACCTTCCAATGCCCTGGCATTCCAGATAATAGGTCCCCTCTCCGGTGTATTCGCTAAAGTCCGCGTATCCCATGTACAGCCCAAGCTCCTGGTCGCAGCTTTCCTCTTCAATGGTTCCCCGGTAGACTACCTCTCCCGTCTCCGCATCATACAGCCAAAAGGTCTCCGGAAGCTCCTTCCCCTTTACGGCAGCCTCCTTTTCCCTTCCCGCCTCATATCCGATGCTGTCCACCAAAATATTGGGCGTCAAGTGAGGAAGGGTGTAATCTATCACCGGCGTGCTCTCCATGCTCAGGACCGTTCCCCGGGACAGCCCCTGGGAAGCTCCCTGGGTGTCCGTCCCTGTGCAGCCGCCAAGAAGCAGTGCCGCCAGCCCCACACAGACCGCCGGGCCAATCCCCATGTATCTTTTCAAAACTTTCCTCCTGTGTTTCCGGGCACCCCTTACACGGGGCCCGGCATGAATTCATTTTATCACTATTTTTTGAGAAAGCAACGTCCTTTTTTCGTCCCTGTAAGCGTCGTACACAACTTCACCGTCGATTATGGTGTAAAGGGTTTTTGTAAAAATCTCCATGGGATTTCCATCATAAATGGCGATATCCGCATCCTTTCCCACCTCCAGGCTCCCCAAGCGGTGGGAAACGCCGCAGATGATTGCCGGATAAATGGTCATGGCCTTATAGCCTTCCTCCAGAGGAAGTCCCGCTTTTACCGCAAGACCCACGCAAAGGGGAAGTGTTTGAATCAAAGACACCGGATGATCGGTTGTGATGGCCGTCATCACCCCCGCCTGATTCAGCACTCCCGCCGTTTTAAAGGCCATATTCTGAACCTCTATTTTATTGCGGCTGGTGAGATCCGGCCCTACAATAGCAGGAAATCCACTCTCTGCGATCTCTCTGGCGATCAAATGCCCCTCCGAGCAATGATCCAGCGTCAGCTTCAAGCCGAATTCCTCCGCAATGCGGATGGCAGTAAAAATATCATCGGCTCTGTGCACATGAGCCTTTAATGGAATTTCTCCGCGCAGCACAGGCAGCCAGCATTCCTTTTTAAAATCCTTTGGAAGGGATTCCCCTCTCTTTTCTGCGCTTTCCTTCTTCTCTTTGTATTCCAGGGCAGAAAACAGCTCCTCTCGAAGCAGTGAAGCAATGGCCATACGGGTACAGGGACTTTTGTTCTGCCCCGAATAATTTACCTTTGGATTTTCCCCGAAGGCTATCTTCATGGCTGCAGGCGCCTTAACGATCAGCTTATCCACCCTTCTTCCCCAGGTCTTTAGAAGAACAAACTGGCCTCCCACCACATTGGAGCTTCCCGGGCCTATCATGGCGGCGGTGATGCCGGCCCGGACGGCGTCGTCAAAGGCTGCGTCCATGGGATTGATGCCGTCAATGGCTCTTAGGTAGGGTGTAACCGGGTTTACGGTCTCGTTACAGTCATCTCCCTCCATGCCCTTTTTTTCCTCAGTAATGCCCATATGGCAGTGGGCTTCCAGCAGTCCCGGCAGAATAAGTCCTTCCTTTACCACAAGGACATGCTCTTTTTCCTTAGGGGAAATGGCGACCTCCCCTTTTCTCCCAATCTGCGCTATTTTACCGTCTGTAATGTGAATCACGCCCTCCGGTATTTCTTTTCCCGCCATGGTCTTGATTCTGCCGCCTACAATATACATGTCCTCCGCTCCCTAAAACAAGCTTTCCGGATTCACGCAGGCTCCGTCCTTTGTCAGCTCAAAATAGAGGTTGCTCCCCTCCACACTGAAATATTTCGTGGGCGCCGCAACCGTTGCAATGATATCGCCCGCATTCACATAGCTGTCAAGGGTCACCTGTATCTCTCCAAGCTGTCCGTAGGTAGCCTGATATCCGCTTCCCAAATCCAGCGTCACAGCATGTCCGATTTCCTCGTTTTCAAAAATATTTACTACCCGGCCCTCTGCGCACGCCGCAACTGAAGCGCCCTCCTCTGCGGAAAAAATGACAGCCGGATTGTATTTATATTGATCCAGGGTGGCAAAATAAACACTGGCATCCATGCTGTAGGGTAAAAGCACCTGGCCGCTTACCGGTCTGACCAGTCCCTCACTCTCAGAAAAGCTCAGCTCCTTTAAGATCACTGCACTCTCCTTGGCATCCGTCTGTGCGCTGTCCGCCTCACTGCCCGTTTCCCCATCCTCCTGGCCAGACTCCTGCGCCAAAAGCTCCTCTTCGTTCTGGGTCAGAGCGCTGCCATCGGTAAGCCCGGGAATTTCCACCAGACTGGAGCCCGCCTCCATGGGCATATAATCCAGGTCGTCTTCCAGGACCTGGTCATCCTGCAGGATGTTATCCTGTGCGTCCAGACCTTCTTCCCCGGCCAGGGCGCTCTGCCCGTTTCCTTCCATATTCTCCTGCAGGCTGTGGCCGGACTCTGTGGACTGGTTATTTTGGGCGATATCCGTAATGTTTTCCTGCTCATCCAGAGCTGTAAAATCTATGGTATAACCGTCATCCTTGGACTCCACGTTTCCTTCCTTCATATAGATTCCTGTCAGGGTAAGTGCCGTCAAGACAAATGCGGAAGAAGCGATCATGATAATCCGCTCTTTTCTTATGCTGTTTTTCCTGTTTCTCTTCATTTTCCATTCCTTCCTTCCAAATACAGTGAACGCGCCATATGCACGGTTTTTTTCTTCTCTGTTAGTCTTGCCGAAACAGACGCATTTATTCAGGGCTGAAGGTATTTGTCAAATGTAATATTTTGAAAAAAATAGGAAAGAATGGTTTGATAATCAGCTCCCTGGGCAGCCATCTCGTTCGCCGCAAACTGGCTCATTCCAAAGCCGTGGCCTGCGCCTTTTACCTGAAAAAAAACCTTGTCCTGTTGTTCCTCCATGGTGATGTGGGCGCTGGAAAGCTTAAGCTTTTTCCTGAGCCACTCACCGGTGTATTCCCGGCTTTCCCCACTATCCGAAGAAACTATGGTCACCCACTCCACATAGCCGGAGTCATCATAGGAAAGCTGTGCAATGGTTCCTCCCAGAAGCTTTTCCAGCTTGGTGCGGCTGTACTTTTCCTGGGTGAGGTAGTCCTGGGAGAGATAGTCCTTGGGACAATCCACCGCGGCCAGATATTCGTATCCCTGTCCCAGAAAGGTTCCTGCAGATCGTGTGCGCCCGGCGCTCACACGAAAAAAACAGGCTTCGATGGGCAGCCCCTCAAAGGTGAGATAAATTCCCCTGGTGCTGCTCACGGCCTGTCTGATTTTTTCCTGATATTCCGTATTATTTTCGCCCCACATTTCCTCCAGCTGCTCATGGGAAAGATAGGTATCCGCCTCCAGAATAAATTCCTGCTTTCCCTCTGCGACCTGCCTGGCAAACGCTCCGATCACCTGGGTCCTGAGAAGGACAGCCTGGGCCCGAAGGCACTCCTGTTCATACTGAACCGGAATTACTAAGGGCAGATAGCCGCAGAGATACTCTTCCATTGTCATGGTAAGCTTTCCCCTCTCATCCTCCAGACAAAGGACAATATCCTCTTGTAAGGACTGTTGGGTCTCTCCTTTCAGGCCTGTGTCATGTCTCCCGGACCAGAGCATGGAAAAAATGTAGGGCAGTAGAAAAATGAAACTGATTAGAACCAAAACTTGTTTTGACTTTTTTATGATAACAATTCCCGCTAAATACTATTCTCTTTTTATTCTATGCCTCCCCTTCATATTTTGCCACATCCACATGCTGAATGGTTCCAGCACTTCCGTTCTCGTATAGAAAAATGCCCGTGCTGCGGACCCTGCCGCTTATCCCGTCCTGTCCCTTCAGGGTAAAATCGGTGGAGACATTCTGCAGGCAGATGGCGCCTACTCCCTTATCTGCCAGACGGTAAAGCACATCCTGTCCGTTTTCATCCTTGCACCATATCTGCAGCCTGGACCACACGGCGTCATTTTCGTCTATCCACCCGTTCCCATCCTCGTCATACTGTGCAAGATCACGGAAGCCGTCTCCGCTTGCGGTGCCAAACAGCTCCTTTCCGTCATTGATCACACCGTCTCCATTTTTGTCAAGGGCAAGATAGCCGCTGCCCTGTTCCAGCATGGATACCTGATCTTCAGCTCCGTCCCCGTCAATGTCAAAAAAGAATTTCTGGTCGGAAAAATCGGCTGCGTCCGTGTCCAGATTGATCACCAGAGGATCACACATCTGAAAGGCGGCCAGATTCAGCTCCGTGCTGAAATATTCCTGAAACGCACGGCTCATTCCCACCTCCACATTAAAATGGATTTCCCTTCCGTCGGAGGTTTTTACGGTTCCCACCGTGGAAAATGAAGTACTCTCCCACTCCGTCCTCCAGGTTTCCCGCCGATAGTCTATCATTTTTGCATTGGACACAAACTGGGTATCGGCTGCAGTCTGCCGGGCTTCCTGGGACAGCTGTCTGTTTCGTCTCTCTTTTGGCGAGCCAAAAAGCAGCTCAAAAATATAGCGCACGGTCAACTCTTTCAGCTCCATCATGGTCCGGCTGTTTTCACTGCGCCAGGTCACTCTGTATGACGCTGTGCTGAAACGGTTGTTCCACTCCCATATGTCCGAGACGCTTTCTTTCAATGAGGTCTGGTCTTCCCCATAAGTATCTTCCTTCTCCCGGCTGACCATAGTCCCCACCGACGTACCGCTTAGGGTCACCCCGGTCAGATAGTCCGTAACCCTGTAACGTCCCACTGTTACCTCAGAAGCCTGATAGCTTCTGGCAGATCCCATGTTTATGGTACTGTAATCAATTCTCAACTCCTTTCACGCTCCTTTGATGAGCACCCATTCTACACCGCCGCGCCGCCCAGCCTTCCCTGGCAGACCGGCGAAGCCTTATAGAACTTTTTTTATGACCAACATCCTGTCCCTCATAAAAAAGGATGGCAGCTATGGGGAGAATCCCTTCTCCCGCATAATTACCATCCGTGGTGTCATTTCTTATTACTCAAAGGCCTGCTGGCCCGGCAGCCTTTTGTAATAAGTATATCGACCTTACTGTTAAAAACTTTAGCTTATTTTTCCTCTGGATTTTTCCCCTTTGCCTTGGCCAGTCTGGCCGCCATAAGCCCCGCAGCCATCTCCTTAGAGATTACAATATTTCCACCATAGGGATTAATGACAAAGCCCAGCGCCGGGCTTGTATTGCCCTGAGCGTCCTTTCGAAGCAGCATGGCAGCATAATCCTCAAATTTTAAGGCAAAGGTCTGCTGGTTTTCCTCGTCCTTCCACTTTTTTAACTCCATCCAGTCTGTAAAGGCCATGAAAAACCGTTTTCCGTCCTTGGTGGTCAGCATGGGAAACTGCACCTTGCTGCCCGCAGCCAGCTTTACCTTTCCCGTCTCGTCAGGCTCCGGAGCCGGTTCTACGATAGCCGGAGCCAGAAAAAACGCCTTCATCATTTCATTTAAAAACATATTTCTGTGATCCGGCGTATCCTCAGCCTTCATCAGCTCTATGGCCCCCACCAGCATAGGATTGGATACAGGTTTGTTAAATTCCATTTTTTCCTCCATTCCGAAGCGTTTCTGCTCCTCATACCCTGTTATAGTTAATCAAGCAGCCCTTCAAAATAATCTGGCGCTCCTCGTCAGTCAAATCTCCCAGGCGCAGCGTAAATTCCTTCAGTCCTTCCTTTGTCACCACATAAGCCGTAATGACCTCCGCCTTCTCCTCCACAGCCTTCTTGATATCCGGCAGGAAAAGATAGTCCAGATTCCGGAAGGGAAGCTCTCCCTCCTCAATCAGGAAGGGAAGCATGCCCCAGTTGATCAGGTTGGAGCGGTAACGCTTGGTGGCATATTCGTTGGCAATATTCGCCCAGCCTCCCAGCACCTTCTGGCAGGAGGCAGCCTGCTCTCTTGCAGAGCCGTCCCCGGGCTTTACCGCAAAAATAGTGGAGCCAAAGCCTGTGTTGGCCTGATAAGCCTCAGGGAATCTTTCGTTGATAACCGCCATAACCTCCTTAAGCTGTGGCAGCGCCTCACAGGTCTGCTTTCCCTCCATACGGGCCTTCTCCGCCTTCTGAATGGCCTTTGCACGTCCCACATACTCAGGGTCCTTGCGGCTTAAGGTAAATTCTGCAAGCCCCAGAGGATTGGAGCGGTAGGAGGAGGTTTCTCCGGAAGGAATCAGCTCATCCGTTGTGGTCACAGGGTCATGAATCTCGCTGACCACCTGCAGCACCAGATTCTCGGGAAGCTCTCCCATTGCAGGCCAGTCCTTGATATTGGGCCCAAAGTGAATCTCCACGTCAGGATCAGCCACGCCCTTGGAATCAAATACCCGGTTTGCATAAATTTTGCTGTCAAAATGATATTTGTATCTGCCAAATTCACCGTCAAAATCCGTAGCCGGGGTAAGAATGCCCTGGTTCGCAGCCGTTGCCGCAATGGAACGGGCGTCCATAAGCGCCACAGAGGCGATCTGTCCGCTCTGGAGCTTGGAGCCCTCACGGTTGGGGAAATTTCTGGTAGAATGCCGGATACTGAAGGCATTGTTGGCAGGCGTATCCCCCGCGCCGAAGCAGGGACCGCAGAAGGCCGTCTTCATCACAGCGCCGGTCTCCATCAGCGTCGCCGCGCAGCCGTTTTTAATCAGCTCCATGTAAACAGGCATGGATGCAGGATAAACGCTCAGTGTAAATCCGTCGGAGCCGATATAACGTCCCTTTAAAATATCTGCCGCCGCGCAGATATTTTCAAAGCCGCCGCCCGCGCAGCCTGCGATGATGCCCTGATCCACCAGGAATTTTCCGTCCTTTACCTTATCCTTTAAGGTAAATTCCACTGCGCCGTCCAAACTTACCTGTGCGCGTTTCTCCGTCTCGTCCAGAATATCCAGAAGGTTTGCGTTTAATTCCTCTATGGTATAGGTGTTGCTGGGATGGAAGGGCATCGCGATCATGGGCCGGATGGCGGATAAATCCACAACGATCATGCCATCGTAATAAGCTACATCGCCGGGGCTCAGCTGTGTATAATCCTCCTTCCGTCCGTGAATCTCGTAAAATTCCTCTATGGTTTCATCCGTTACCCAGATGGAGGACAGGCAGGTGGTTTCCGTTGTCATAACGTCGATGCCGATACGGAAGTCGGCGCTTAAGGAAGCAACGCCAGGACCCACAAACTCCATCACCTTATTTTTTACATATCCGTTTTTGAACACGGCGCCGATAATTGCCAGGGCCACATCCTGAGGGCCTACCCCCTTTACGGGCTCGCCCTTTAAGTAAACGCCCACCACCTGGGGCATGTTGATATCATAGGTCTGATTTAGCAGCTGCTTTACCAGCTCCGGTCCGCCCTCGCCCATGGCCATGGTGCCAAGAGCTCCGTAACGGGTATGGGAATCGGAACCCAGAATCATCTTTCCGCCCCCTGCAAGCATCTCTCTGGCGTACTGATGAATTACAGCCTGATGAGGAGGAACGTAAACGCCGCCATATTTTTTCGCGCAGCTTAAACCAAACATGTGGTCATCCTCGTTTATGGTGCCGCCCACTGCACACAAGGAATTGTGACAGTTTGTCAGCACATAGGGCATAGGAAATCTGGTCAGTCCCGAAGCTCTTGCCGTCTGAATGATGCCCACAAAGGTGATGTCATGACTGGTAAGCTTGTCAAAGCGGATTTTGAGCTTGTCCATATTGCCGGAGGTATTGTGGCTTTCCAAAATGCCATAGGCCATAGTGGCCTTTGCCGCTTCCCTACTGGTAACCTCTTTTCCGGTTTTCTGCTTTATCTCCTGGGCCGCCTCTGGCGTATCAGCCACAAGCTCACTGCCGTTTATCAGGTATGCGCCGCCTGAAAATAATTCTATCATAGCTATTGTTTCCTCCTCTTTTTCATGTCATAATGTAATATTATAAAGGATGAAATCGTGGGATGCAATGGAAAAATGACCTCAGATCATCTGATGATTATTGAAAGGACATAGAGATGAAAAAAATACGAACCAGTCTGTTACTCGTGGCATATCCCCTGTTTTTGGCGTCAGGCCTGTGGATTTATCAGAAAATCAGCGAAAACGCCGCAAAAACCTTCCGTGTCCCTTTCCCAGAGCTTATTTTAGGGAATCTGTGCTTTATGGTGACGCTGGGACTGTTTGCTTATTACTTTCTGGTGCGGGAAACCACGTATTTCACATTTACAGCATTTCTTGGCATCGGGCTGCTTCTGGTTTTTCTGTGTCTGGGAACAGTGTATGTCCTTTCCCCAAGCCTGCACGGAGTATTGTCCCCCGGGACGCATATTTTTGAAGCCGCTCTGGCGCTGTATGGGGTTCTTTTGATAAAGGAAAGGCGGAAACGGAAAGAATCTCCTAGCCCCTCCCCGTAATGCGCAGCCTCAGGGCGCTGCCGTGAAAGAGCGCATCTCCCACAATCTGCGGCACATCCTTCTCCCCTTCTATCACATCCTTGTCGTAAAAGTGCACATGTCCGGCCAAAACCGCCACCACGGGGCTGTCGGAAGCGGTGGTCATCTCCAGAAATTCCTGAGAGGTCTCATCGGGATAGATTCCGCCGAAATTTCCTCCGCCAATGACAACGCCGCTTTTCCACACCTCTCTCGCCTTGGTGAGCACCGACTGGGTGAGAAAAGGCACATGGGCCAGCACAATCACAGGCTTCCCCTGATCCAGCACCTCCTCGTATTCCTCCAATGCCTCAGGATTGACCTGTCCGGAGCTGTTGTCCACTGCCGCCACCACAAACTCCCCGAAATCCAAGGTATGGAAGGCCGTGTTTCCTCCCATATAGGGGGACAGCATGGGAAGGTATTCCTGCTTTCCCTTGCTGGTCATATACTCCCAGGGATAAGTCCAGTCATGATTTCCGGGAGTATAGAGATAGGGCATGGAAAGTGTGGAAAGCTCTTCTGACAAAAAGGTAAGATTTTCCTGGGAGGGCGAATCAATGATATCTCCTCCCAGGAGAACCCCGTCCACTCCTTCTTCCCGGGCATAGTCCATAGCCTGTGCAAACATTTCCTGGGAGGAGGTTCCGTCCTGGCCGCAAAAGCCCTCGTATCTGGAAGCCGCATACTCCTGCCGGCGGCTCTCCTCATCCTGTGCTCCTGTCCCAGCCTGCGCTTCCCCGTTCTCCGTCTGTGCTCTCCCGTTCTCCGCCGCTTCTCCCAGAGATACCACATGGCTGTCTGTGAGAAACAAAAGATCGTATTCTCCGGAAATCCCCTGTATCACAATCTGTTCTTCTATAACGCTTTTTTCCCATTCTCCGCTGTCTTTGCCGCAGCCTGTAAGGCAGACGGCGCACACAAGAGAGAAAAACAGCAGGCGCCTTGCTGGACGCCTGCCCGTTTTTTCTGTTTTCATGCTGCCCTGCGCCCTTTCCAATTCATCCTCCGGCTGATGCCGGAGCCATCTTTTTCAGGCTTAGTATATCAGCTTTTTCCTTTTCTGACACGTAAACTTTCGATTCTTAAGAAAGCTTAAGATTTCAGCACAACCTTATCCAGATGCCAGATTTCATCCACATACTGCTGGATTGTCCTGTCCGAGGTGAATTTTCCGGCACAGGCAACATTCAAAATAGCGCTTTTTGCCCAGCCGGCTTCGTCCCTGTAGGCCGCCTCTACTCTTTTCTGGGCCTCCGCGTAGGGCTTGAAATCCTTTAAGATAAAATAGGTGTCCGCCTTTGACGTAGAAAGAGTGTTCAGCAGAGAGTTGTACAAGGGGCGGAACAGCTCCGGATCCTGGGGCGCATAGGTGCCGTTGATCAGCTGCATAAGCACCTTTCTGATATCCTGGTCATTGTTGAAAATCTCCATGGGGTTGTAGCCCCCGTGGTTTTCATAATTTATGACCTCTTCTGCGGACAGGCCGAAGATAAACGCGTTCTCCTTGCCTACCTCCTCCACGATTTCCACATTGGCCCCATCCATGGTGCCAAGAGTCAGCGCGCCGTTTAACATAAACTTCATATTGCCGGTGCCGGACGCCTCCTTGCTTGCGGTGGAAATCTGCTCCGATACATCCGCCGCTGCAAAAATAATCTCCGCATTGGACACATTGTAGTTTTCGATGAATACCACCTTAATTTTGCCGTTGATGGAGCCGTCGTTATTCACCACATCCGCTACGGAATTGATCAGCTTAATGGTCAGCTTGGCATTGCGGTAGCCTGCCGCCGCCTTCGCCCCGAAAATGAAGGTTCTGGGGAAGAAATCCATCTCCGGATGCTCCTTTAACTCGTTATAAAGATACATCACATGAAGGATATTTAAAAGCTGTCTCTTGTACTCATGGAGACGCTTCACCTGCACGTCAAAGATGGATCTGGGGTCTACCTCGATCCCGTTATGCTCCATGATATATCTGGCCAGACGCACCTTATTCTGGTATTTGATATTCATAAATTCCTGCTGGGCCTTTTTATCCTCCGCATAAATTTTCAGCCGTCCAATCTGGGGAAGGTCTGTGATCCACTCTCTTCCCACGTGATCCGTCACCCAGTCCGCCAAAAGCGGATTGGCATGGAGCAGAAATCTCCTCTGGGTAATTCCATTGGTCTTATTGTTGAAGCGCTCAGGATACATCTCATAGAAATCCTTAAGCTCCTGGGTCTTTAGAATCTCCGTGTGCAGACGGGCCACGCCGTTTACGGAATAGCCTGCCACAATAGCCATGTGGGCCATCTTTACCTGTCCGTCGTAGATAATGGCCATCTTACGGATTTTATCCTGCACGTTTACACCGGGAACCCCTTCATATTTGTGCTGGATTTCCAAAATGAACCGGCGGTTGATCTCCTCCACGATCTGATAGATTCTGGGGAGCAGTCTGGAGAACAGCTCAATGGGCCACTTTTCCAATGCCTCCGCCATAATAGTGTGGTTGGTGTAGGCACAGGTCTTGGTGGTCACCTCCCAGGCCTCCTCCCAGGTAAGATAGTAATCGTCCATCAGCACCCGCATCAGCTCCGCAATGGCCACCGTAGGGTGGGTGTCGTTGAGCTGGAAGGTGACCTTCTCATGGAATCTGCGGATATCATCATGCTTTCTCATGTATTTTTCCACAGCCTCCTGCACGGATGCGGAAATAAAGAAATACTGCTGCTTTAAGCGCAGCTCCTTTCCTGCATAATGATTATCGTTGGGATAGAGAACCTCCACAATGTTTCTTGCAAGGTTTTCCTGCTCCACCGCCTTCTGATAATCTCCCTTGTCAAAGGAATCCAGCTGAAAGCACTCTACCGGCTGGGCGTCCCAGATACGAAGCGTATTTACAATACCGTTTCCATAGCCCACGATAGGCAGATCATAGGGAATTGCCTTCACAGACTGATAGCCCTCCTGGGTAAACACGTTGCGCCCTCTTTCATCGGTATGCACAGCCACATAGCCGCCAAACTTTACAATCTTTGCATACTCCGGCCTGCGCAGCTCAAAAGGATTTCCGTCCGCAAGCCAGTTGTCCGGCACCTCCACCTGATAACCGTCTCTAATTTCCTGCTTAAACATACCATAGCGGTAGCGGATGCCGCAGCCGTAGGCAGGATACCCAAGGGTAGCCAGGGAATCCAGAAAGCAGGCTGCCAGACGTCCCAGCCCGCCGTTTCCCAGCGCCGCATCCGGCTCCTGATCCTCCACGAAATTCAAATCCAGCCCAAGCTCCTCCATGGCCTCCTTGATAGGCCCATATTCCTGAAGATTGATCATATTATTGCCCAGAGCGCGTCCCATGAGAAATTCCATGGACATATAATAGACCATTTTAGGGTCTTCCTTCTCATACGCCTTCTGTGTCTCCATCCAATTTTCCACGATCTGGTCCTTAACGGCGTAGGACACTGCCTGGAAAATCTGCTGTGGGGTGGCTTCCTCCAGCGTTTTTCTGTAAAGTGTTTTCACGTTGTACAGAACGCTTTTCTTAAAAAGCTCCTTGTCAAACTGATTTCTTTTTGTGATCAACTCTCTCAAAATGCCGTCTCCTTTCCAAAATCCCTCAATTCTTTTCAGAATCGTTTTCATTATAACAAATTTCCGCTTTCTTTCCAACTTCTTTTTACAACAGATTTCCTAAAATGCAGATTCCCAGATAACATGCCCCTGCTCCCTTCAGAAAAGTTCCGGGCTTTAGCCCCAAAAAATACTGCAGGTTTCTCAGGGTGACAATTAAGATGGCTGCGGAACAATAAATGGCCGTTCTGTCCCCGGAAGCGTAAAGAGTGGGAGAAAAGCCCACAATCACTCTGGACAAAAGACCTGCTCCCAGAATCAAAAGCTGGAATCCGGTTTCCCTGCTCTTTCCGTAAAGAAGGGCTATGGTCAGGGCCACACAGGCCATCACAGCCAGATACACAAGGGTCTGAAACACAATAAGCTGTGTGGAAAAATAGGATAATCCCGGAAGCTGCCTGTTCTGGGCAAGCACCCCCACGCCGTTTCTGCCTCTTGTAAGAATCCCGGAATCCAGCAGGAAATTTCCAAGATGTCCCACGCCCCAGTAAAAGGCCAGAGGGCACAGGCTTATGAAAAACAGGAGCCGTTTCTTTTTTTTCCCGGTCAGGCTTTTCCCTGCCCCAAGTACCGTCAGAAACAATCCCCCCGCCAAAAGACCGAATAGATAGCTTACCTGCTCATGTCCGGCAGCCAGATAGTAATGGGCCGTCTCAAGAAAGCCCATCCAGAGCTTTTCATATGCAGAAAAGGAGGCAAACTCCGGAAAAAAACGCTCCGTCTCGGAGATTGTCCGCTCGCCATTGCCCGGTGCCCACAGAATAAAGAGAAGGGAAAGCACCACAAGCCCAAGCTGTACGAAATAAAAAGGGGAAAGCTTCCTTTTTTCCGCAAGCAGATACAGACCTATTACCAGATAAGCCCCCAGCAAAACAGCCCCCATCTGCTCCATGTTTGCCCCGTACAGCACACACAAGGGGCAGATTATGTATTCCACAGGCGGACATTTTTCCTCCTTCAGCCAATGCTTCAAGGGCCGCAGGGCCACAAGCCCCAGGGTCAGAGTCCACAGATAATTCACAGTAGTAGTGATCCATCCGGCGCTGCTTAAGGAAAAAAAGGGCACCGTCCACAGCATGGCAAAAAACAATATCTGTGCCTGCAGCTTTTTTTCCGTTCCAAACAAATCTGCCGTAATCCACACAAGAAGCAGGAGCATTAACACATCCAAAATACGCCACACCCAGGGGGAAACCGCAGTAAGGGGCAGCATCACGGCCTCAATCACCACCCGGGAGGACCATTTCAAATAGCGCTCCTGTAAAAATGCAAAAAGGGGCTGTTTTCCCCATATCCCGGCGTAGGTCACATCGTCGCCAAAATCTGGACGGATCAGAGCATGGGCCAGTAAAAGGAGCAGGGCAAAGCCTCCAAAGGCCAGCCATTCATATAGAATATTGTTCTGCAGATGATCTCTTTTGTTCATTTTCCCTCATTCGTTTCCTTCCTGTTAAAAAACGCCGCCCCTTGTGGCAGTTCTACGCAGAAAGCTGTCCCAAGGGGCGTTTCCCAATTAAATCTTTTCTATGGAAATTACCACATTTTCTCCATTTACATTCCACTCCCTGGAAACGGCATAGCCCGCCTCTTTTGTAAACCCATCCGCCAATACCTTTGTACAGATAGCGTCACGGTTTCTCTCGGCAATGGCTGAGAGCCTGTCGTTTCCGCTTAAGGATACTCTGATATGATCCATCACCTCAAATCCCGCATCCTTACGCATGGTCTGTATTTTACTGATGATCTCGTACACAAAGCCTTCCTCCACCAGCTCGTCGGTGAGATTGGTGTCTAACACCACCGTCATGCGGTTATCCTCCTGAGACACATAGCCCTCCTTCTGGGACACATCGATCAGAAGGTCCTCTTTGGAAAGCTCCACAGCGGCACCGTCAATGTCAAAGGACAGCCTGCCGTCCCTGTTGAGCGCATCCATGGCCTCATTGCCGGAGAGAGCCGCCAGCGTTTTCTGGATGCCGCCCAGCAGCCTGCCATACTTGGGCCCCACCGTCCGCAGCTGGGGCTTAAAGGTATAAGAGGTAAAGTCTCTCACATCATCAGTGAATATGACCTCTTTTACATTTAATTCATCCGCTATGATATCCTTGTAAAAATCACTGAGGGTGAAGTCCGCCTTCACATACATTTTGCTCACAGGCTGGCGGTTTTTGATATTGGCCTCATTTCTGCAGGCTCTTCCCATAACCACCGCATCCAGCACCTCTTCCATGCTCTCTTCCAGCTTCCTGTCGATAAAGGCTTCCTCCACAGCCGGGAAATCGCACAGATGGATACTCTCCGGAGCGTCCTGATCCACGCTTCTCACCAGATTCTGGTAAATCTCCTCCGTCATAAAGGGAATCATGGGCGCCGCCGCCTTACAGATGGTCACCAGAGCAGTGTACAGCGTCATGTAGGCATTGATCTTGTCCTGCTCCATCCCCTTGGCCCAGAATCTTTCACGGCTTCTTCTCACATACCAGTTGCTCATTTCGTCCACAAAATCCTGCAGAGCCTTTCCGGCCTCGGGAATACGGTACTGGTCAAGGTTTTTGTCCACCTGGCCTACAACAGTGTTAAGTCTGGACAAAAGCCACTTATCCATCACAGTCAGCTTATCATATTCCAGCGTATATTTGGAAGCGTCAAAGCCGTCAATATTGGCATACAGCACAAAGAAGGCGTAGGTATTCCAAAGGGTGCCCATAAATTTGCGCTGCCCCTCCTGCACTGCCTTGCCGGAAAAGCGCTTGGGCAGCCAGGGAGCCGAGCTTGTATAGAAATACCAGCGGATGGCGTCTGCGCCGTAGGTCTCCAGCGCCTCAAAGGGGTCTACCGCATTGCCCTTGGATTTACTCATTTTCTGACCGTTTTCATCCTGCACATGCCCCATGACAATAACGTTCTTGTATGGCGCCTTGTTAAACAGCAGAGTAGACTCCGCCAGCAGGGAATAAAACCAGCCTCTGGTCTGGTCCACCGCCTCAGAAATAAAATCTGCGGGAAACTGTTTCTCGAACAGCTCCTTATTCTCAAAGGGATAGTGATGCTGTGCAAAGGGCATGGCTCCGGAGTCAAACCAGCAGTCAATCACCTCCGGCACACGCTTCATCTGCTTTCCGCATTTAGGGCAGGTGATAGTGATTTCATCAATGTATGGCCGATGGAATTCCACGGTCTTTGCCCTTTCATCTCCGCTCATCTCACACAGCTCCTGCCTGCTGCCGATGGAGTGCATATGGCCGCACTCACACTCCCAGATATTTAAGGGTGTGCCCCAGTAACGGTTGCGGGAAATTCCCCAGTCCTGGATATTCTCCAGCCAGTTGCCAAAGCGTCCCTCTCCGATGGATGCAGGAATCCAGTTGATGGTCTGGTTGTTGCGCACCAGATCGTCTCTGACGGCAGTCATTTTAATAAACCAGGACTCTCTTGCATAGTAAATTAACGGCGTATCGCATCTCCAGCAGAAGGGATAATCGTGTTCAAATTTAGGAGCGGCAAACAGCTTTCCTTCCTTGTCCAAATCCTTTATGATCTCCGGGTCTGCGTCCTTTACAAATTTTCCAGCGTAGGGCGTCTCCTGGGTCATATCGCCCTTGCCATCCACAAACTGCACAAAGGGCAGGTCATAGGCTCTTCCCACTCTCGCGTCGTCCTCGCCGAAGGCAGGCGCTGTGTGCACAATGCCGGTACCGTCCGTCATGGTTACATAGGTATCGCAGGTGATATAATGCCCTTTTTTGTTCTGTTTTGCGGCAGCCTTTCCCGCACAGTCAAAGAGAGGCTCATATTCCCGGTATTCCAGGTCTTTCCCGCTGTAGGTTTCCAGAATCTCATAGGCCGCCTCTCCCTCCTTGGCAAGAGGCCCCAATACTTTGTCCAAAAGCGCCTGGGCCATGTAGTAGGTATAACCGTCCGCCGCCTTGGCCTTTACATAGGTTTCCTCAGGGTTCACACACAAGGCCACATTGGAAGGAAGCGTCCAGGGCGTTGTAGTCCACGCCAGGAAATAAGCGTCCTCTCCCACTGCCTTAAAGCGTACTACCGCCGAACGCTCCTTAACCGCTTTGTAGCCCTGGGCCACCTCGTGGCTGGACAGAGGCGTACCGCAGCGGGGACAGTAGGGTACAATCTTAAAGCCCTTGTAAAGAAGCCCCTTATCCCATATTGTCTTTAAAGCCCACCACTCGGACTCAATATAATCGTCGTGATATGTCACATAGGGATTGTCCATGTCGGCCCAAAAGCCTACCGTGCGGGAGAAATCCTCCCACATTCCCTTGTATTTCCACACGCTCTCCTTGCATTTGTCGATAAAAGGCGCCAGTCCGTATGCCTCAATCTGCTCCTTGCCGTCCAGGCCCAGCTGCTTTTCTACCTCCAGCTCCACAGGAAGGCCGTGGGTATCCCATCCCGCTTTTCTGGGCACCATATATCCCTTCATGGTACGGTATCTGGGAATCATATCCTTTATGGTACGAGTTTCCACATGGCCGATATGGGGCTTCCCGTTTGCGGTAGGCGGGCCGTCATAAAAGGTGTAGGTGGGCCCTTCCTTTCTTGTCTCCATGCTTTTTTCAAAAATCCTGTTTTCTTCCCAAAATTTCTCTACGTTTTTTTCACGCTCCACGAAGTTTAGATTGGTAGATACCTGTCTGTACATTGTGTTTTTCCTTTCCTAATGAGTGACAGGCGCCTGCGAAACTCGCTTTCAAAGCCACAGACCTGGTCATAATAACCAAAAACGGGTTCCGCAATTACCTGCTTAATAAATGAAATGCTTTTTGTCTCTGCTGCGCTGCGTAAAAAAGGCTTCGTCCTGTAATAGGACGAAGCCTGAATCTTCGCTGACCACCTGTTACATCATACGTTTCCGTTTTGGAAGCCCGGCCTTTCACAGCACAAGGCCCTGCGCCCGAAAAAGACGGAAGTGATATGGCTTCCCGTAACGGAGGAATGCCGTCTGAAACTACTGGCACGGCTGTCCTGGGACTGCCTTCGTTGGTTTCAGCTGCTCGGAAGTGATTTTCCCCGCCTTTCTACTGGTACCGGTCTTTCACCCTCACCGGCTCGCTTTGACTTTCCAAATGCGGCTACTGTCTTCGTCATGGCATTTTTCGGTTGCTATTATCATATAGCCTGCTTTGGAAAATGTCAATACTTCCACTTATTTTTGTTGCGTTTCCGGCTTAAAATAGGTATACTTATAACAGAAAGCACTATTGTCAGACATCTTGGCGAAAGGGGGTTCCTTACATGAAGTC
>DXGH01000022.1 GCA_019114005.1 Candidatus Acetatifactor stercoripullorum | reverse complement strand
AGAAAAGTGTAAGTATTTTATGTAGGAGTGGGATGAAACCCGCCGGGCACACTAAAACGCAGGGGGAGCTTATGCTCAGCTCCCCCTATTTTGAATTGTCCTGCCTCTTATGGCATTAAAGACAGAACGGTATGACTTCTGCTCCGAAGCAAGGCAGGCAAGCCAATAGGTTACATGAGCTTCCGGATTTTTAAGACCTGGTATCAGTTTCTCATCGTTTGATATTTCTGCAGAGACTGTAAAAGCATACAATTAACACTTGAAAACGAAACCAACAGAAATAGCATACGTATAGCTGAGGGGCATCTTGATTTAAATACTCCTTCCTTGTAACTTCGGAAAGAATCACATATAATGTGAAAGAGAGAAGAGATTCAATTTTACTGCTGTTGAGCAGTTCACTTAAAATGAAAGGGCTTGGATGTCTATGAAAAAAAGTGCGAGTGCAGTTTCGGTTATAGGAGGAGCGGATGGCCCCACATCAGTTTTTGTGCTTAAGAAGGATGCAAAGCTTACGCTGAGACAGAAAATGGGACGCTTAAAAAACAGGGCAAAGCGGTTTTATGTGGAGAAAACGCTCAAATGTGAAGGCCACAGCATGGATGAAGTGATGGAGTACATTGTAAATAGATATGGGTTTGTGGAAGTGGCTGAGGCTTCTGATGAAGCAGCAGAAGAGTACAATCAGATGAGGGCATCCTTCATTATCCAGTATGCCCCGGAATTGCTGGGGGAGTACGCTTTGCCCCCTCAATTAAAGAGCGAATCGCCAAAGGATGTGGAGGTTTATTTCAAGCAAAGCGAAGAAAGAATGAAAAAGGCGTTGGAAGTGGCGCCCGCAGTATTTGATATTGACTTTCATAAATTCCAAAAAGCATCTGATGATGTAAAGGATAATATACATATTGTGATTGAAAAAAAGTATGCCTATATTGGTGGCGGAGCTGCTGGCAGCAAGAAGCTGATTAAGAAATTCAATCGTATCTATAAAGACTTGAAATGACATTTGGAAACTGTAATGGCAGGCAGTGCAGCTGTGGTTTACAGATCAACTGCGGAAAGGAGCAATAATGATAAAGAATAACGCATTGAACCCGATTTATGTAGAAGAAATAAAGTCGGCACGACGGGAGAATGCTGTAAGCAGAGCAGAAAACAGCGAAGAAGATTCGTCTTTTTCAAAAGTACTTGCGGACAGACAAACAGATTGTCCCTATGGATACCTGGCAGAAAATGGGGTGATTGTGTATAACGGGGTTGTTTTTGTGTGTGATCCCAGGACAAATTCCATCTGCCTGGGAGATATGAACGATCCAAAAGAGGTTTTGAGAATCAGCCTTCCCAGCGGCGGCAGCTTAAGGGTCAATGTAAATAATTTCGGTGATATTTCAAAAGCTGCGGGAATGTTTTCACCGGAGGATTTGAATGCAATACTGCGTGCGATTTCACAATATAATCATTGCACAAAGAAGCTTTATGAAATAGAGCAGGAAGAAAATGAAGTGATGAAGCTGCGGTCAAAGCTGCCGGAGTAAAAATCAGAGCGCCTGGATGCCATAGCCTTTGGTGACCGGGTCCTGAAACAGCGGTGTGTCAGGCGGCGCAAAGGTGAAGATAAAAAACAAGCCTGTCAGGATCAGAAGGAAAAGGATGCTCAGGCCGTTAAAGCCGGGGGCTTTCCGAAATTGCACCAGATAGCAGACGGCGAAGGAAAAAACCACGGAAAGTAAAAAGATTGCGATATCTGTGGGGAGAGAGTGGAATCTAAACATAAGCAGAAGGGCATAAAAAGCTTCGGGAATAAAAAGAAGGCCTGCGGCCACACCTGAAAATATGGAGGTGGCAAAAACAGGGGATTTTTTTTCAGAGAAAAACAGGCGCAGCAATGAAAAAAGCAAAAAAGGAAAGAACAGAAGCTTTAAATGCTCCCAGGTGGATTCATTTACGGGGCAGAATAAAGCCACAAGAATGTTTTCCTTTGAAAGGTCATATGCAAAGTGCCCAAAAGAGCCTAAAGCGGCAGTAAATAGGATTCCAAGCCCCTCTGATTTCCAAAATTCTTTCATGATGTCCTCTTTTTATTTTCTGATACTAAAATGTATTCTGCAGAATCTAAATACATGTCTAGTCCATCTCTGATGTGTTTTGACCATAATAGGGTAACCGTTTTTCCGTGGAGTTATACAGTGCGAAAAGAGGATTAAACAGGAAAAGAAGCAGCCGCTGCAGGCAAGGAGCCTGTTGAAATCTGCCGAAGATAATGTTATATTAAACCCATATGATGAGGAAAATGTCGGGAGTGAAAGGATGGACGAAAAAAGGACACTAGAGGAAAGGGAATTGATTTCGGGCGGCTTTTTGTTTTGCAGCAAAAAAGATGCCGAATTGGCGGAGACGGAGCGGAAAAAGATTGCTTATCTGGAGGAAAGAATGGATTATTCCAATCCGGAAAAAATATGGCAGATATACGAAAAAGCAGTGCAGGAACGTATTTTTATTACGCCCACAGGTCTTTCTTATTTGAAAAAGGTGCAGGATTATCTGATGGAACAGCCGGAGATACCAAAGGATAGCCTGTCTCCTATTCCCTTGCTGCATACCTATGACAGAGAACTGAGGGAGAAACAGAATCCGGCCAGAAACAGACTGCGGATTCCCAAGCCCAAAAAGAAGAAGCAGGCTGCGTTTCCCATATCTGTGATTCTGAATATCCTTCTTTTGATTACGGTCATCGCGATGTTTGCCATCACACTAGACAGCGACAATCCCAATGTGCTGAATTACGAAAGAGCTTTGACAGACCGGTATGCGTCCTGGGAACAGGAGCTGACGGAAAGGGAGCAGACCCTGCGGGAGCGGGAAAGGGCCTTGGAGATAGAAGAGCAATGATGTTTTCACATTTTTGACATAAATTTGCGGTATGATACTTACAACGGAAATAGATTTGCTGCTTTGGAAAGGCGGGAGCGGATATGGCAATAGATAGATTGAAAATTCTTGTTGTAGATGATGAAAGCAGAATGCGTAAGCTGGTGAGAGATTTTTTGGTGAAAAGTAATTTTGAAGTGCTGGAGGCTGCAGACGGCGAAGAGGCAGTGGAGATTTTTTTTAACCAGAAGGATATCGCGCTGATTGTGCTGGATGTGATGATGCCCAAGATGGACGGCTGGCAGGTGTGCAGAGAAATCCGCAATTACTCAAAGATACCTATTATTATGCTGACGGCTAAATCAGACGAGCGGGACGAACTCCAGGGATTTCAGCTGGGCGTGGATGAGTACATTTCAAAGCCCTTCAGCCCGAAAATACTGGTGGCCCGCATCGAGGCCATATTGCGCAGGACAAACCAGCTGAACCGGGATGAAATTATAAGCTGCGGCGGCATTTCCATTGACAAGGCTGCCCATCAGGTGTTAATAGATGGAAAGCCGGTTGAATTAAGCTATAAGGAATTTGAGCTTTTGACCTATTTTATCGAGAACAAGGGAATTGCCCTTTCCAGAGAGAAAATTCTAAATAATGTCTGGAATTACGACTATTTTGGCGATGCCCGTACGATTGATACCCATGTGAAAAAGCTGCGCAGCAAAATGGGTGAAAAGGGCGATATGATAAAGACTATCTGGGGAATGGGCTATAAGCTGGAGGAAGAATAATACTGCTATGAGGCCATCGATCAGAAGACAGTTTGCATTGATTTTTATTGGATTAATGGCCGGCATCATATTGATGTGCTGGCTCATTAACAGTATTTTCCTGGAAGAGTATTACACCAGGACAAAGCGAAACGTGATATATGACGCTTACACCACCATTGCCCAGGTAACAGGCAGCGATACCTACAGCTCTGAAGTATTTCAGGAGGAACTGGACAATATCTGCCGAATGTACAGTATAACGGTGGCGATTATCGACGTAAATTCCCAGACCCGGTATCTTTCCGAAAATGGAGGCGATTATCTGGAAAATAAGCTGATCGGCTACATTTTCGGCTTTCAGCCTGCAGATCTGCAGATTTTGGAGGAGGGGAAGGATTATACCATTCAGAAAACAGGCCCGGCGGGTAATCAGTCTTTAGAGATGTATGGCAGACTGGATACGGGGATTTCCTTTATTTTAAGTACGCCTATGGAAAGCATTCAGGAGAGCGCAAAGATTGCAAACCGCTTTTTTGCTTATGTGGGATGTCTTGGAACCATTGCAGGAGGCGTCATTATCTGGTTTGTATGCAGGAAAATGACAAAGCCCATACTGGAATTAAACCGCATATCCGAGCGCATGGTTCACCTTGATTTTGAAGCAAAGTACCATGATAAGGCAAATAATGAAATCGATATGCTGGGGGGAAATATCAATAAGCTGTCGGCCAGCCTGGAGGAGTCCATTTCGGAGTTAAAGACGGCCAACAATGAATTACAGAAGGATATTGAGAAAAAAGAAAAAATTGACGAGATGCGCAAGGAATTTCTTTCCAATGTGTCCCACGAGCTGAAAACGCCGATTGCATTGATTCAGGGCTATGCGGAGGGACTGAAGGAGGGGATCAATGACGATCCTGACAGCAGAAATTTTTATTGCGAGGTCATCATGGACGAAGCTGCCAAGATGAATCATATGGTGAAGAAGCTGCTGACACTGAACCAGCTGGAGTTCGGCAATGATGTGGTAAGCATGGAGCGCTTTGACATTGTAGCACTTTTAAAAAATTATATTCAGTCGGCTGGAATTCTTACGAAGCAGAACGGGATAGAGGTTCGCATGAAGGACTATGCGCCCGTCTATGTATGGGCGGACGAGTATAAGACAGAGGAAGTGTTCATGAATTACTTTTCCAATGCGGTAAACCACTGTGCTGGAGATAAGATAATTGACGTTAAGCTGGAAAATGGGGATGGACGGGTGAGAGTGTCCGTTTTTAACACCGGCGAGCCTATACCGGAAGATTCCATTGACCACATATGGGAAAAATTTTATAAGGTGGATAAGGCCAGAACCCGGGAATATGGAGGGAGCGGTGTTGGACTCTCCATTGTGAAGGCAATAATGGATTCCATGAACCAAAAGTATGGCGTTGAAAATTATACAAACGGCGTACTGTTTTGGTTTGAGCTTGAGACGGTGCAGGAAAATTAGACGAAAGGAAGTTTATGAGGGAAGAGACAGGAGACATAGCTTGGAAAAAGGTGCTTTTAGTGGGGGTGGACACAGGAGAAGAGAAGGATTTTGAACGTTCCATGGAGGAACTGAAAAATCTTGCCCAGGCCGCCTGCAAAGAGGTGGCAGGAATCATCACACAAAGGCTTTTGACCGTAAACAGGGTGTTGTACATCGGAAGCGGAAAAGCTGTAGAGGTAAAAGACTTTGCCGGAGAATGCAAAGCAGAGGAAGTGATTTTTGATAATGCCCTTTCGCCCTCCCAGGTGAGAAATCTCACCGACATACTGGAGCTGCCGGTTTTGGACAGGACGAACCTGATTTTGGATATTTTTGCTCTGAGAGCGCAGACCAGGGAGGCAAAGCTGCAGGTGGAGATGGCAAAGCTTGAGTATATGCTTCCCAGGCTTGTAGGGCTCCATGAAGCGTTGAGCAGACAAGGCGGCGCCAGCGGCAGCATGAGCAGCAAGGGAACCGGCGAGAAAAAGCTGGAGCTGGACCGCAGAAAAATTGAACATCGTATCAGTGAGCTGAAAAAGGAACTGGAGCTGGTGGAAAGATCCAGACAGACCCAGAGAAAGCGGCGTAAGGACTCCCAAATTCCACAGGTTGCCCTGGTGGGGTACACCAATGCAGGAAAATCCACCATATTAAACCGAATGGTAGAAAAATATGGGGAATGCCCGCAGAAAACAGTGATGGAAAAGGATATGCTGTTTGCTACTTTGGAGACAAGCGTACGCAGTATTGATGTGGACGGCAGGCCCTTTTTGCTGGCAGACACAGTGGGGTTTATTCACAAGCTTCCCCATGGATTGGTGAAGGCATTCCGGTCTACCCTGGAGGAGGTGAGGAATGCGGACCTTCTGGTGCAGGTGGTGGATTTTTCTGATGAGAATTACAAACAGCAGATAGAAGTGACGCAAAAAACGCTAAGGGAACTGGAAGCAGGAGACATTCCACAGATTTTGGTGTATAATAAAGTGGATAAATGCCGTTTGGAGACAGAGCTGCCACAGATAAGAGGGGATCAGATTTATATTTCAGCAAAAGGGAACAGGGGAATTGAAGAACTGGCAGAAATGATACAGAGCAGAGTGTATGCGGATAATCAGGACTGTAGGTTTCTGATTCCGTACGATAAGGGAGCGGTGGTTTCCAGCTTAATGGAAAATACTTCTGTTTTGGAACGGGAATATACGGAAAGGGGTATTTTGCTTCATGTAAACTGCAGCAGGCAGGAGCGGGCAAAATATGAAAGCTATGCCCTGTGAAGGCAGGTCTCCCCAAATTTGTTTATTTAGAAAGAGAAACACAGGAATGAGGATGGAATATGGATATCAGGGAAAAGGATGAAGCAAGGGGAAAGCTGGAAAGCTTGGAGGAACGGGTCCGGCTGCTGCTTTCCCAGTCTCAGGATCGGGAATTTACAGCGTATCTGCAAAATTTTATGCAGCGGGTGATACAGCAGAAATATCAAACGGACCTGCTTTTGGATGAACTTGAGAGAAGCCTGCGGATGTATCAAAACAAAATGGAGCAGCCTAAGTCTGGCTCCTATACATATGTTTCGGCCAATCAATATGTCTCGTCTAATCAATATGTACCATCCAATCAATATGTTTCAGCCAATACCGTGCCGGAGAGTGCGCAGATTGAAAAGCCAAAGAAACAGATGCTTGGAGGAAGCGGAGAGTTTGCCGTCGGGGCAGTGCTTTTGAGCGTGCTGGGAGGAGCCTTTATTCTGGCGGCGCTTGTGATGGCTGGAATCAATTATATGAACGGATTTGTGAGGGGAATGAGCCTGTACGCTTTTTCTGCTCTGTTTTTGCTGATATCAGAAATTTTTATTTACCGCAGGTGGAAAATATTGGGCAGTGTGCTGTCGGCGGTGGGAATCAGCGGACTGTTTTTATCTACGGTGCTCAACTATCTGGTTCTGCATAATTTCCCGGGATGGATGGCCGTGCTGCTTACTGCTGTAATTATGATTTTTGTAGCGCTTTTGAGCAGAAAGCGGGATTCGGCATTTTACAGGATACTGGGTCTGATTGCCTGCTATCTGTGCTTTATTCCCATTGGAGTGGGGATAACGGATGCAGAGTTTTTGGTGGTCTGCGGTATGATCCTGCTTACTAACATCGTTTGTGTGTTCCTTCCCGTAAATAACTGCCGCACGGGGGTAAATATCCTGCACATGCTGGCAAACACTGTTTTTGCACAGATTTTTATCTGGAGAGCCATGTGGTGCCAGATAGCGCCTGAGCCCAGGATTATCTTTCTTTTAAGCTCTCTTTTCGTCCTGCAGCTTTTGCTTGTGACATCTGCAAGGCGCGGGCAGAAAACGGAAGGAGTGCAGGCAGCCTACGGCATAAGCGGCGTGCTTTATCTGTCTATTTTCTGCTTTGAAATTGCAATGCACGACAGGGAGAGCCTGTTTTTCTGCTGGGGTGTTTTGCTGGGAATTGCACTTATATGTCTGATAGGATTTCTGCTTCTTTTAAAACATAAGGAAAAATGGTGCATCTATACCTTTGCAAATCTGACGCTGATGATTCTGGCCTTGTTTCTGGAGGGAGTGCAGGGACCGATATTCTGGCTTGCACTGCTTGTGATTGCAAAGCTTTTGTCAGCCTTCCGGCCTGTTTTCCTGCTGAAGGTAAATGATGTAATCCTGACCACGGCAGTGAGTCTCATGGCGCTGGCATTTCGCTCCATGCCTGCTGGCCCGGAGGATTTACTGTGCGGGAATCTTTTGCTGGCCGGAGTTTTGGTGAGTGTTCCATTCATCAGCTTCTTTCACCCCTATTATCAGATATTGACTACCTATACAACGGCATTCTATTTGATGCTTTTGATGCCGGCCATGCTGAAGCTGCCTATTTTTGTGGGAGTGCTCTTTGGTGGAATTCTGCTGTTTAACAATGTAAGCAGATGGAGGGGGAAAAATATTATTTTGTTTAATGCCCTTGCCCTTGCGGGACAAATTGTATGCTTTTTATGCCTTCTTTGGCCGGGGTATCGAAATGCTTATGTCACCTATTTGTGCATGCTTGTGTTTGGCCTTGCCACCATTGTAATTACCTTCCATGAAAAATACAGCATGAATTTTGGCAATAAGTCCATGATAACGGCGGTGTTTCTTACTTATATGGCATTGATTGTCAGACTGGGGCCTTCAGTGGTAAACAGTATTTTATTGATGCTGATTGCGCTGGTTGGCGTGGCGGCAGGATTTGTGGAAAAGAAAAAGAGTGTTAGGATATATGGCTTAGTGCTTTCTCTTTTGGTTTGTGGTAAAATTGTCCTATATGATTTTATGGGAGCGCCCACACTGCAAAGAACCATTCTGCTGTTTTCAGTGGGGGTAATGGCGCTTGTGATCTCAGGAATTTATATTATACTGGAAAAAAAGAATGCTTTGGATCAAAATGCGCCAAAAAAGGAAGAGGAAATACCTCAATAAAGGAGACGGACGGGAGAAATGATGAGAAAAAAAATCGTAAGAGCAATTGCACAGGCCGGCGCCGTAATATTTTTGCTGACCGGATGCAGCAGCATGCCGGAGCTGACTCTTGAGCAGGAGGAGGCTATAGGGGAATATGCGGCGGTAACGCTGATGAAATACGACGCGAATAACAGGAGCAGGCTGGTAGACTTGTCCACAGTGGAGGTGCCGGAGACCCTTGCTGAAGAGTCTCAGGAGACAGAAGCTCCTGCCGCAGAGACGGATTCTTCTGCAGAGACACCCACAACAGAGGCTGCCGCAGAAACAAATGTGCCGGAAAACAACGAGGCTGCCAGTATGGAGGCGTTTTTTGGACTGCCGCAAGGAGTGACAGTCACCTATCAGGGATGCAATACCTTCCAGGTTTATCCGGATGAAAACGAGGGCTCAGAATATTTTATGCTGGAGGCCTCGGAGGGCAACAGCCTGCTTGTGCTTGCATTTACCATCGCAAACCAGACGGGAAGCGATGTAGAGGTGAATCTGCTGGAGGAAAATATTATTTACAGGATAACTGTAAACGGAGACACTACACGAAACGCATTGATGACCATGCTGCTGAATGATATGTCTACCTACAGAGATACCATCGCAGCGGGTGAAAGCGCCGATGTGGTTCTGATAGCGGAAATGGATCAGGGAGTGCTTTCCTCAGTGTCAAGCATTTCCCTCAGACTGCGAAGTGAGACAGAAAGCTACACAATACAGCTGCAGTAACAAAATTTTGTAACAGTACAGCCCGCGCCATTCGCAAAGCCGCGCCAAGGCGCTTTTTCGCTGCTTTGCAGCTGCCTTTGCTCATTATCGGGCGCTCCGCTTATAAGCTGTATGGCAGGCAACTCATGCTTGCATGAAGCTGCCTGCCATACAGCTTATAGCTGAACTGTTACAAAATTTGTAAAAAAAGGGTAAAAAAAAGTAAATTTGGTGTTGACAACGGGATGACAGGATGATATACTCATTTTCGTTGCTGAGGGAAATTTCATTGCAACAAAGAATTTACTTTATTTCATCTCACAAAACCAGATGAAAAAAATAAAAAAAGCAGTTGACAAAGCGGAGGAAGCGTGGTATTATGATCAGGCTGCCGCGGAGGAAACGGCAGATGCACTTTGACAAATAAACAGTAATGCAGACCTGAAAATTCCAAAAAGGAAGACATTCAGAGGACGCCCGGAAACGGGAAACGGGGGAAGCCCCGGCGGGAGGGAGGCCTCCTGCAGAAACAAAGAAGCCAGAGGAACTGGCAGGAGAAACAAACATGAGAGTTTGATCCTGGCTCAGGATGAACGCTGGCGGCGTGCCTAACACATGCAAGTCGAACGGAGTTATGCTGAAACCAGGCGGTGCTTGCACTGCCTTGTGATGAATAACTTAGTGGCGGACGGGTGAGTAACGCGTGGGCAACCTGCCCCACACAGGGGGATAACACTTAGAAATAGGTGCTAATACCGCATAAGCGCACAGCTTCGCATGAAGCAGTGTGAAAAGCTGCGGCGGTGTGGGATGGGCCCGCGTCTGATTAGCTTGTTGGCGGGGCAGCGGCCCACCAAGGCGACGATCAGTAGCCGGCCTGAGAGGGCGGACGGCCACATTGGGACTGAGACACGGCCCAGACTC
>DXGH01000021.1 GCA_019114005.1 Candidatus Acetatifactor stercoripullorum | reverse complement strand
GCGTTTTTACGCGACGGGGCGATGAGAAATCCGCGCAGGCGGTTTCTCATCTGCCATCAGACAAATTTGTGACGCTCCGGCACAAATTTGGGATTGAAAAATCAGCTCATCAGAGTGATTTTTCAATCTATCACTTCGACCATTTTTTATAAAATCGAATAATCAAAAAGGTACAAATAAGAAACATACACACAAGATACAATGCTGCGCGGATGTATTCCTGAAATGGTAAAGCCACTAAAGTATCAAGCCCTAAAACAGCCTTTCGCCAGCCCCAAAAGCGAGAGGGCAGGAAAAGCCCATTCATCAACGGCAGCCAACGAAGAAAAGGCTCATTTGTTGAAAACATAATTAGAAGAAGCCAGTTCACAACAGAATATAAAAAAGACAGCAGGAGCGACAGCAAAAAACTTTGGTTCATGTAAATTACAATTACGACAATCGGCAAAGACACGGTTGCCATTGTAAAGCCGGCGAGCATACAGCACAAAATTTTAAACGGAACATCATAGACGGCAGCTGGCTCCAGAAGGAAACAGAACAGAGTAACTGAAACTGCGGAACATATAGAGTAAACCTCGGCCCAAAGATACATCACTATCAGTTTCGTAAAAATAAGCTCATTTCTGGTTACAGGTATTGTCCGCAGATTCTTAAATGTATCATAATCCCGTTCGCTAAAAAAAAGAATTGCGCTAATGCAGCCGAACAAGCCAGGTAACAGCAGCATAGAGCTGTAGACCATATTATTATTATATAAGCTGTCATAATAAGCATGAAATTCCGTTAATGTGGTTGCACTGCTTATTTCTGATTTTGTGATAACCACTAATGCCAAAGGGAAAAGAAGTGACAAAGCGGTCAAAACAGGAATTATTTTATTACGCTTATACTTGAAAAATTCGCACCAAATCAGTTTAAGCAATTCCCTCACCTCCTGTTACCCGTTTGAAATAATCTTCCAGACTTTCTTCACAAATATGGGCTTCTGATACCTCCAATCCATTTTCAACAAAGGCAGTAATGATTTTGCCTACAGGCAAATCAAGATTATAAAGCTGCAGATTGTGGTCATCCTGCACAGAAAAATTCTTTTCATGAAACATGCGTTCCAAAAGTCTTGCTGCCTGCGCTGTGTCAGAAACCGTAAACAGAATACGCTTACCGCTTTTTTGTTCTAATTCTGCAAGGCTTTCTTCTTCCAATAATGCGCCGTGATCTATAATTCCAATATCGTCAGCCAATAATTCAATTTCAGAAAGAATATGACTGGAAATCAAAATCGTTTTTCCTCTGGCATCACATAGCTTACGGATAAAGGAGCGCATTTCAGCAATTCCAATAGGGTCAAGTCCGTTGACAGGTTCATCTAAAATTAAAAGCTCCGGGTCGTGCATAACTGCAAGGGCAATCGCCAATCGTTGTTTCATTCCAAGAGAAAACTGGGAAAACAGCTTCTTATCTTTATAGGGCAGACCCACTAAGTCCAGAGCGTCCTTGATTGCATGACGGTTCGGCACACCTCGCAGAGTAGCAAAAATACGCAGATTTTCCGTGGCAGTCAGATTCGGATAAAAGCCGGGAGATTCAATCAGGCTGCCGATACGGGGAAGGACTTTCTTCTCATTACCCTGCAAAGGGCTTCCCCATATCTTGATCTCTCCAGAAGTCGGCTGTGTCAGGCCAAGGAGCATTTTCATAGTAGTTGTTTTTCCGGCTCCATTTCTTCCAAGCAGACCATAGACCCTTCCTTTTTCCACATGAATATTTAGGTCTGCAACACTTTTTTGTGTGCCATATTGCTTTGTAAGATGTTTTGTCTCAATGATGTACTCACTCATATTTTGACCTCCTTCCATACAATATTTTACCACCCCAGTCTTGCATTAACCTTGCCGCAACCTTGCATTAACCTTGCACTTAGACCCTTGCTTTGGAATATTTAAAAAAGTGCAAAAAAGAAAGCCCTCGCCATAGAGAGGGAGAGCCTTAATCAGCCAGAGGAAAGAGTAAAGAAAAAGTAGTTCCTTCCCCCTGTGTACTTTCTGCGCTTATTGTGCCGTTCATCTTTTCGACAAGCTGATGTGCAATGGACAGTCCAAGACCGCTTCCTTTTTCAGACCGCCCCTTATCACATTTATAAAGTCGTTCAAAAATACGTTCCAAATCTTTTTTTCCAATTCCGACCCCATTATCAGACACAAGAATTCTAATAGCTTTATTCTGTCTTGATAAGGATATTTCTATTTTATCTGCATGGCTATGAGCAATCACATTTTGTATGAGATTATTCAATATTCTCATATATGCGTCCGGGTCAAGTTTTACCCGGAAAGGCTGTTCGGGAATGTCAATATGGTACTCTATCTGCTTATCCTCAAAAATCGGTATCCAGTCAATCAGGATATTTCTTGTCAGCTCGACGGCTTCAACCGTATCTATTGACATGACAAATTCATTTGAGTTCAGTTTAAACCAGTCGAAAAGGACATCAATATATTCTTTCAGGTCATGGGCTTTCCGGCGGGCAGTTTCAATGTAATCCTCTTTGTCTTTCCCGGTAACAATCCCCTTATGTGCGGCGTCAAGATACCCTATCAATGTAGTCAGGGGGGTTCTTACATCATGGGAAAGGCTTGTCATAAGCTGTTTGTTGGTTTCTTCTGCTTGACGGAACGTAGAGAGCCTGTTTTCATAGGACACAATAATCTCATTGATTTCAAAAGCAAGCGGAGCAGCAATTTCATGTACCTCCGATAAAATACGTCTGTTCCCGTTGCCATTCTTTATGTCAGCCAGCATGTCAGACATTTCCGTTACCTGTTTCCTTACCCGCCTGACAATCAGATATGAAGTCAAAATAGAAATAACGGCAGCTGTGATTGAAATATACAAGACCAATTCCATATAAAAAGGTCATACCTCCTTATTAAAGCGGTAACCGATACCCTTGATAGTCTGAATGTATTTCGGGGTTCCAGGGTTTTCTTCTAATTTCTTCCGCAGGCGGCTGATAATTGCCATAATGTTGCTGTCATCATAGCAGTATTCTTCTCCCCAGACTTCTTCGTATATTCTTTGCTTCGTTAAAATTTTCCCTTGATATTTCGCAAGAAATAAAAGTAAATCAAACTCTTTCGGGGGGAGTTCAAAGGTTCCGTTAATTGTGGTAATCGTACGGCTGTCAATATCAATTTTCAAACCGTCAAAATCAAGCTGCTGCGGTGCCCCATCCAGCTGGTTAAACCGTGTATATCGGCGAATAAGGGAAATCATGCGGGCAATCAGCTCGTCCATGTCAAAAGGCTTTGTTAAGTAATCATCAGCTCCCGCCCGCAGGCCGCGTACTTTAGAAGTACTGTCATTCTTTGAGGTGAACATTAGGATAGGAAGGCTGCTTTCTTTTCTGATTTGTTCCAGCGTTTCAAAGCCGTCCATTCCGGGCATCATAATGTCAAGTATTACAAGCTGATAGTCTTTTTCCTTTAACTTAACCAAGCCTGCTTTCCCATTATTACAGAAATCCGCTTCTATATCTTCTGATAGAACGCTGCGCTGAATTAAGGTGCAAAGTTCTTTATCATCATCTATAATCAACACTTTATTCATGCTGCGGCCCCCCTCCTTTTCCCGCTCCATCTATGACAATATCCTGTCTTTTAAGCCCGGCGTCAGCTTTTCTGACAGAAAAAGGCCGACAATCAAAAGACCGGGGAAAATGACGGCGGCCAGAATTCCTGCATTTAAGCTGTCATGGAAATGCCCGGATATCAGTCCCACATAGGTAGGGCCGCCCAAGCAGCCAAGGTCTCCCGCAAGGGCTAAAAGTGCAAACAACAGGGTGCCGCCTCTTTTCAGGGAAGCAGATGCAATGCTGAAGGCCCCCGGCCATAGGATTCCTACGGAAAAGCCGCAGATACCGCAGCCCAAAAGGCTTAACAGGGGAAGGGGTGAGAGGGAGATCAGCAGGTAGGAGCCGATACAAAGCATACTGCACAGCAGCATGGCCCGCTGCAGCTGGATTTTTTCTCCGTATTTTCCGTAGAGAAGTCTTGCGCTGCCCATCATGACGGCAAAAAACATGGGACCAGCCAGGTCGCCCACGGTTTTGCTGACATGGAGACCCTGTTCTGCGAAGGTGGAGGCCCACTGGCTGACGGCCTGCTCGCTGGCTCCCGCGCAGAGCATCACCAGCAGCATAACCCAGAACACCGGCTTTTGGGTCAGATCCTTTAAGGAGTATCCGGCGTCCCCGCTGGAAATTAAGGGCAGAATAGGCGCCTTTGCAAACAAAATCAGATTGCACACCGGCAGCAGTGCCCATAAAAGAGCAAGTATTCTCCAGTTTTCAATGCCAAAGAGCTGGAAGAAAAGAGTGGAAAAAAGCACTACCCCCACATGGCCCCAGCAGTAGAAGGAATGCAGCAGGCTCATTGCCTTTTCCTTGTTGGCGGAGGGAAGAGCCTCTACAATGGGGCTGAGCAGCACCTCAAGGAGCCCGCCGCCTACGGCGTAAACGATTACGGACAGTAAAAGTCCTATAAAAGGAGAGGACATCTTATCCGGCAGTATGGTCAAAAGCACAAGACCTGCGGCAGCAAAGACATGGGCTAAAATGGCGGAAGCCTTATAGCCGATCCTGTCGATAAAGCCTGCGGACAAAAGATCCACTGTCAGCTGAATGCCAAAGTTTATTGTGATCAGCATGGTGATGCGTGACAGGGAAATTCCGTAGGTATTGTGAAAGGTCAAAAATAAAAGAGGGGCAAAATTATTGACGATGGCCTGTATGATATATCCGATAAAACAGGCGGCCATGGTTTTTCTGTAGTCCGGCTGCATAGAAGTCTCCTTTCTTACTCATCCACGCTATTGTATCACAAGTGAAAAAGAAATGCTTGTAAAAAATAGGGGAGGAAGGCTACAATAAATAGACAGCCTGCACAATGGATTTATATAAGATACAAACAGGATACAAAAAAGAGGTAAATCAGAGGTAAATCATTGCAGGAAGTGACAGCATCAGGAAAGACAAAAAAGGTACAGAGGAGCGGGGATTATGCTAAAGATTTTGATCGCGGAGGATGAGGAGCCTATTGCGAATCTGATCAGGATGAATCTAAATCGGGCGGGGTATCAGTGTATATGGGCCCCGGACGGAGAGGAGGCAGCCGACAGGATGGCAAAGGAGCCCTTTGATCTGATCCTCCTTGACATTATGCTTCCAGGCATCAACGGCTATGAATTGATGGAATATGCAAAGGAGCTGGGAATGCCGGTGATTTTTCTGACGGCGTTAGGAAACACGGAGCACAAGGTAAAGGGGCTTAAAATGGGGGCGGATGATTATCTCACAAAGCCCTTTGAGATTGTGGAGCTTTTGGCGAGAGTGGAGGCCGTTCTGCGCAGATATCACAAGACGGAAACCATTCTGGAGGTGTTTGACGTGGTCATTGACACGTCGTCGCGGACGGTTCTGCAAAACGGGACGCCCATAGCCCTTACCATGAAGGAATTTGACTTGCTTTTGCTGCTGGCCAGAAACCGGAATATCGCCCTTTATCGGGAGACCATATATGAAAATGTGTGGGGAGGGGAATATCTGGGACAGAGCAGAACAGTGGATCTGCACATTCAGAGGCTGAAAAAGAAGTTAAAGTGGGAGAACGAGATCACGGCGGTTTACAAGGTGGGCTATCGATTGGAGGCATAGATGAGATTTGCAGACAAGCTGTTTTTTGCAACCACGGCTCTGCTTGCGGTTGCCTTTGCCGTATTTGGAATCTGGATGGTGTCCTCTTATTTTCAGAATATATTGAACCGGGAAATTGAACGTTCAGATACGGAGAGCAGAATGTTCCAGTATCTGTTTGAGATGGCTTATCAATCTGCGGATGAGTACGGCGAAGAATATGCGGTGGTCAGGACAATAGACAGTATCATGGACAGCGTGGAAAAGGAAGGGCGCAAATGCTTTGTGACAGATGAGGAGGGCAATTTTTTCTACGGTGAAGAGCTGGCGCAGGAGACTTCTTTTCCAGAGATACTGGCGGGCATACAGGGGGAGATGCGGGAGGAGGATACCTATGCCTACGGCATCCGCCGCTTTAAAGAGGGCTATTATCTTTTCAATGTGTGCAAGGGAACTGCCGGAGAGGGCTTTTATTATCTGGGAATGTGCATGGAGCTTACGGATATTTACAAGGACAGGCAGCTTTTGTTAAACAGGTATCGGCTGGCGCTGATTTTATTGGTGGTTGTGGGAGGCGGCTTTATTTACGTGATTTCTCGTTACATGACAGGCCCCATCAGGCGTCTTGGATATGTGGCACGCTGTATTTCTGAGGGAGAGTATGAAAAGAGGGCGCATTCCATGCCAAGGGACGAGGTGGGGGAGCTGGCGGAAAGCTTTAATGTGATGGCGGACCGGCTGGTGGAGCAGATGAAGGAAAAGGAGCTTAAGGCAAAGCAGCAGGAGGATTTTACGGCGGCCTTTGCCCACGAGCTGAAAACGCCCCTTACTTCCATCATCGGATATGCAGATATGCTAAATTCGGTAAATTTGTCCGAGGAGGAGAAAAGAGAGGCGTACTTTTATATTTACAGTCAGGGAAAAAGACTGGAAAGCCTTTCCCACAAGCTTTTGGAGCTTGTGAGCATGGAAAAACAGGATATGATAAGAAAGCCGGTATCCACAAGAAAGCTGGAGCAGAACCTGCGCACGGCCATGCGTCCGGTTTTCTCGGCGAAAAAGATTCACGGGAAGATCGCATTGGAGAAGGGAACGATTCTGGGAGATTATGAACTTCTTTTGTCGCTTTTGTACAATCTTTTGGATAATGCGGTCAAAGCGGTTGAGGAGGGCGGCTTTATTCTCCTGAAGGGAAGCCTGCTGGCGGAGGGCTATGAGATAAAGGTGGTGGATAATGGAAGAGGAATTCCGCCCAAGGAAATCCATCGTATCACGGAGGCTTTCTATATGGTGGATAAATCCCGTTCCAGAAAGGAGGGAGGAGCGGGAATCGGCATGGCTCTGTGTAAAAAAATCATCTCTCTGCATGGAGGTGTGTTAAAGATAGACAGCCGTCTGGGAGAGGGGACAGTGATCAAAGTCATGTTTCCGATTGCAACTTTTTCTTAAATGTTATATAATAACCTACAAATTGCGACGGAAAGGGCGGGAAAAGGTTGGAAGCAGAGAGTTGTGAGAAACTTCTTTTGGAAGCGGTAAATGGTGACAGCAGGAGGGAGCGCATCTCCATCGACGATGCCTGGGGCAGAGTCTGCGCGGAAACGGTGTATGCTCCCTTTATGGTTCCGCCTTTCCCTAAGTCCGCCATGGATGGATATGCGGTCAAGGCGGAGGAAATAAAAAATGCAGCCAGAGAATGTCCGGTGAAGCTCACTGTAGCAGGTGAACTGTGCGCCGGAGATTTTGCGTTATATGACAGAAAGCCCATGACGGCGGTGCGGGTCATGACAGGCGCCCCTGTGCCGGAGGGCTTTGACGCTGTGGTGCGGCAGGAGGATACGGATTACGGACAGGAAACGGTGTCCGTGTATCGGCCTGTGGCTCCTTATACCAATTATTGTAAGGCGGGAGAGGATATCACAGAGGGACAGTGCGTGGTGGAAAGGGGCGTCAGGCTTACGTCTGTGCATATCGGTCTGCTTGCCAGCCTGGGGGTTGCGTATGTGGAGGCAGTAAAGCCTTTTCAAACAGCGGTGATTGCCACGGGCTCTGAGCTGTGTGCGCCGGGAGAAAAGCTTGGGCCCGGTCAGATTTATGACAGTATTTCCCATATGCTGTGCTCCTCCATACGCAGGGAGGGGCTTGCCCTTTCGGGCGCATGGATTTGTGCGGATGAAGAGGAGCTTTTCCTTTCCCGCTTAAGGGAAGCCTGTTCGAAGGCAGACGTGGTGATTACGGTAGGAGGCGTTTCCGTAGGCAAAAAGGATATTGTTCCTCTTGTGTTAAAAAAACTGGGGGCACGGGAAATTTTCCGCGGAGTGGATATACAGCCGGGGACGCCTACCATGGCGAGCATTTTGGGCGATACGGTAATTTTGAGCCTGTCGGGGAACCCTTATGCGGCGCTGGCTCACTTTCAGCTTTTTTTCTGGCCCTTGGCGGCAAAGCTTATGGGGAGCAGGGATTTCCTTCCCCGCAGGGAGACGGCGGTATTTTCAGGAGAATATGCAAAGGTAAACAAGAGACGGCGCCTTTTGAGAGCTTTGGCCGCAGAGGGGCATGTGGAGCTTCCTTCCGGGATTCATGCTTCCTCTGTGATCCATAATCTGGCGGACTGTAACTGCTTTATAGATTTGGAGGCGGGCAGATGCCTTCATCAGGGTGATACGGTAAAAATCAGATATTTCAAGGGGGAATGACAGGGATGAAGCTAAGCGTTGGCATCCTTGCAGGCGGCAGAAGCAGCCGGATGGGCAGCAATAAAGCGCTGCTTACCATAGAGCATAGACGGTTTTTGGATAAGATTGCAGAAGAGATGAGCGCCTTTGACCAGGTGCTTGTTTCTGCTGCGCACAAGGAGGATTATCCTGAATGTGGATTTCCTGTAGTGGAGGATGTGCATAGAGACATCGGTCCCATAGAGGGAATTTATCAGGTGATAAAACATGCCTACAACGATTATGTTTTTGTCTGTGCTGTGGATATGCCCAATATATCCAGGGCGCTGGTCTTATATCTGGCGGAGTTTATCTGCTCTGATTACGACTGCTATGTGCTTACGGACGAGGACAGAATCCATCCCCTGTGCGCTATTTATTCCAAAAAGGCGCTGCCTGCCCTGGAAAAACTGATTCAGGAGAAAAACTACAGGCTTCGGGATATTTTTCGCCTGGTGCCTACAAAATATATCCGGCTGGAGACCAGCTGCTTTTCCAAAAAGACAGTAAAAAATGTCAATACACGTATAGAGTACCAAAAAATCGTGCTTCCGGTGACTTTCTGTGTCAGCGGCTGGAAGGACAGTGGGAAAACGGGACTTATCATAAAGCTGATTAATGAGTTTATCAAAGCAGGCTATACTGTGGCGGTGATCAAACACGACGGCCATGCGTACTCGATGGACCATAAGGGAACCGACACTTACAGGTATGCCGAAGCGGGAGCCAGAATGAGCGCTATTTTTTCTGATGAGGGATACGCCGTGAATTATGCCGGCACAAAGACCCTTACGGATATGCTGGCCCTGGCCCAGGGAGAGGGCGATATTATCATAGTGGAGGGAGAAAAAAGCTGCAGCCTGCCCAAGGTGGAGGTGCGCAGGCGTGAGACGTCCTTAGAGCCTGCCTGCAGCGCGGATACCCTGATCTGTATTGCAACGGACGCCTGGGAGGATACCAGGGCGGAGTGTCCGGTACATGACTTAAACGATATACGGTCCATTTTCAAAAGCATTTGCGATTATTTTGGATTGGAGCGGACGTAAATGAAGCTGATAAAAACAGAAGATGCCGTGGGACATGTGCTGTGCCATGACATGACGCAGATTATCCCGGGAGTGATAAAGGATGCAGTGTTCCGAAAGGGACATGTGGTGACTGCCGAGGATATTCCTGTGCTGCTTTCCATGGGCAAAGAGAATCTTTATGTGTGGGAGAAAAAGGAGGGTATCCTGCACGAGGATGAAGCGGCGGAAATATTGCGTGATATCTGCATGGGCGATCATATGCAGGCAGGCGAGCCCAAGGAGGGAAAAATTGAGATAAGGTCAGAGATGGACGGACTTTTCAAGGTGGATACGAAAAGGCTGAATGCGGTCAACGCCTTGGGAGAGATGATGATTGCCTCCAGGCACGGAAACTTCCCCGTAAAGGCGGGAGACAAGCTGGCGGCTACAAGAATCATCCCTCTGGTGATAGAGCAGGAGAAAATGGAGGCTGCAAAAGAGGCGGCGGGAGAAAAACCGCTGTTTTCGCTGCTGCCCTTTACAAGAAAAAAGGCTGGATTGATCGTTACAGGAAGCGAAGTAAAAAAAGGGCTGGTTGAGGACTCCTTTGGACCGGTGGTGAAAAAAAAGCTTGCAGAGTACGGCGTCTCGGTGCTGTGGCAGGCTTACCCCGGGGACGATGGGGAGACTATTTCGGATACCATTGCAGACTTTATCGGACAGGGGGCGGAGCTTGTGCTTTGTACGGGCGGAATGAGCGTAGATCCGGATGATAAAACGCCGGGAGCTATCCGCCGGACAAAAGCGCGCATTGTGTCCTACGGTGCGCCTGTGCTGCCCGGAGCCATGTTTCTGTTAGCCTACTATGAGACCGGAAAGGAACAAATTCCCGTGATGGGACTTCCCGGCTGTGTAATGTATGCCGGAAGAACAATTTTTGATTTAGTGCTTCCCAGAGTGCTGGCGGGAGAAATTCTGGAAAAAGAGGACTTAAGCACCTATGGAGAGGGAGGCCTCTGCCTTGGATGCGAGGTGTGCACCTTCCCCAACTGCGGCTTTGGGAAATAATGCGAGTTTCGCAATTACCTGAATTAAAAAAGGAGGAAGGATGAGCGGATTAACCCATTTTGATGAAAAAGGAAACGCTGTTATGGTGGATGTGACGGACAAACCGGTGACGGACAGAATGGCGGCGGCCTGTGGAAGCATACGGGTAAGCAGGGAGGTTTTTGAGGCCATAAAGAATGGAACGGCAAAAAAAGGGGATGTTCTGGGAACTGCCAGAATTGCCGGAATTATGGCTGCAAAAAAGACCTGGGATATCATCCCTTTGTGCCATCCGCTTCCCCTGACGAAAGTAACCATTGATTTTACACTTGAGGAGGAGACCCTCAGCGTGGAAGCTGTCTGCACGGCAAGGCTGTCGGGGCGCACGGGTGTTGAAATGGAGGCCCTGACCGGCGTAAGCGCCGCCTTGCTTACGATTTATGATATGTGCAAGGCCATGGACCGGGGGATGGAAATTGAGAAGATTCATCTGCTGGAAAAGGCGGGCGGAAAGAGCGGACACTACTTGAGGCCTTCTCCCTTTTAACAAGAGGAGATATAGTGTGAAAGAAAGTAGAGGAAAACCGTAAATTGGCACACTTGAATAAGCTGTCTAAAGCAGGCAACTTTTTGAAGTGTTATAGAGTTAGGAAATTAGGTCAGGAAGCTAATGGTTCATCAGGAGGAAG
>DXGH01000020.1 GCA_019114005.1 Candidatus Acetatifactor stercoripullorum | reverse complement strand
GCGTTTTTACGCGACGGGGCGATGAGAAATCCGCGCAGGCGGTTTCTCATCTGCCATCAGACAAATTTGTGACGCTCCGGCACAAATTTGGGATTGAAAAATCAGCTCATCAGAGTGATTTTTCAATCTATTACTCTCTCCAGTCTTTTGCCCAGACGGCTCAGTACTTCATTTGTGATGGAGCCGGACCATTCGGCCACATCCCCCGCGCCAATCTCCTCTTCCCCCGACCTGCCGATCACCACGGCAATGTCTCCGGGACACACATCCTTGATGTCGCTTACATCCACAATGGTCTGATCCATGCAGATACGTCCCAGAATGGGAGCCCGGCGCCCTCTGATGAGCACCGCTCCCTTTCCACAGGACAGGGAACGGGGAAGTCCGTCCCCGTAGCCGATGGTCACAACCCCAATGGTCATTTCCCGCTCTGCCACGAAAGCTCGTCCATAGCCTGCGGCCTCCCCCTTATGCAGCTTTTTGATCAGGGCCACCCGGGCCTTTAAGGAAAGCACCGGCGAAAGAGGAAGCCTGCATTCTTCACTGTCCTTTTTTGTGCTCAACACCCCGTACAGGGCGATGCCAACTCTGGCATAATCGCCGCCAAGGGCAGGATAATTCACCACTCCATAGCTGGCGGTCAAATGGATTTTTCCACAGTCAAAGCCCTCCGCCGAAAGCCGCTCCACCGTCTGGAAAAACCTTCTGGCCTGCATTCTGGTATAGGCCTTGTCCTCTTCCAGATTTGTGTCGTCCGCACAAAGATGAGTGAAAATCCCCTTTACCGAAAGCCTCTTCATTCCAAAGATTTCCCGCAGAGCCTCCATATCGCCGCTCGGCACACCCAGCCTGTGCATTCCAGTGTCCAGCGCAATATGCACAGGAAGCCTCCTTTTGAGACATTCATTCAGCCCCTTGGCATAGGATAAATCGATCACTGTCTGGGTCAGGCCGTAGCGGATAAGCTGGGAAGCCTCCTGGGGGGCCGTATAGCCAAGTACCAAAATATCTCCGCGGACTCCCGCCTTTCGCAGGGCAATTCCCTCTCCTATCTCCGCCACGCAAAAGGCCCCCACGCCACAGGCTGCAAGCTTCCTTGCGATCAACGCCGCTCCATGCCCGTAGGCGTCGGCCTTCACTGCGGGCATCAGCTCACAGTCCTTTGGGAGATTTTCCCGCAAAACCGCCACATTCCTTCTGAGCGCCTGCCTATCCAGAGTAATCCAGGCCCTGGCGGTTTTTGCGGCCCTTTCTCTATCCTTCCTTTTACGGGAAAATGCCCTCCCCATCCAAAGAAGAACCACCGAAGCAGCCAAGGAACCCACACATACCGCCAGATAATGCACCAGACTGTTTTCCACCAAAACACCGGTAAGGCCCAGCACTCCTGCAGCTCCCCGCACCACTACGATCACAGCGGGATGCAGCACATAAAACCAGGCGGAGACAGTGCGAAGCTCCCTCCTCTGCCTGATCTGCCAGACCATAATCCATCGGTACAGGAAATACATGCAAGGCGCCAGCATCACATACATACTGTCATGACGCTGCAGCCCAAAGAACCGAAGGGTAAAGCCCTCCACCGTCATAAGGCCAAAGAAGGCCAGTGAAGCAGCCGCCAGGAAAATGGGCTTTTCTGTCAGTTTTCCCTTTTTCAATCCCCAGGTCTCTCCAGCCTTCCATCCCATAAGAAGAAACAAAGGGGCAAAAAACAATCCGTTTCTGGTGTAGGAGGAAATCTGGAAGAAAAGCTCATAAGCCTGCTTTATCCCCGGCGCATAGGCAAGAAGCCCGAAATAGCTGTCTCCTAAAAGCCCCATCCCATACAAAAGGACGCACACAGGCAGCAAAAGCCTTTCAGGCAGCATGCGCCGAAGCAGGCACACCACACCGATTCCCAGAATACATGCGGGAAAATACCACAGATGATAGAAGGTTCCATCCACAAGAAGCATCCGCAAAAGTCCCCAAATCCCGATGTCCTCATAATGTCCCGCATAAATTCCAATGGGAAGATATAGTAACACGGCGCCGCCGTACATAAGGGCCAGCTTCTTCACATGGCTGGTCACACCAAAGCCGCCCAGCACAAACTGCCCTGTCACCATAAAGAAAAAGGGCACCGCTATCCTGGCAAGAATTCTGGTCAGGAAGAAGTCTGCACCTGCGCTTATATTCTCCAGGGGAGAGGTGTGGATCGCCGCCACCAAAAGAGCGGCCGCCAGGCGAAACACATCCAGTCCTCCCAGCTCATACGCTCTCTTTTTTGCATTCACGCTCCCACACCTCCCAGAACCGCTCCTTTCCCGCCCAGGCACCATTTGGTAATGATATAGCCGTCCATGTTGTTTCCGGAGAAGGAATAGGGAATCCCCTCATCCATCCCAAGCTGGACATTCTCCGAGGTACAGGGCAGATAGGATACCTCTATCACCGCTCCTGCCCTTTCATACCGATAGGGTCTTTCTTCGTAAACATACTCCTTTAAGAAATCCAGGTATTCCTCCAGCACAAGTCCCAGACTGCTCATAATAGCCCCGTGAGGCATCCCCACATAGCGGAAATGCCAGGGCTCATGGCCGATGCCTGTCACGGCCTCCTTTCCCGCCGGATAGCGCTCCACGAAGCCATAGTCTCCCGCCCGCTGTCTGAAGCGCTGGCATATGCCGCTGTAGGGAAAGTCAGGACAGATAAAATCAATCTTCTCCTGCTTTAAGCCAAGATCAATGGCAAGCCCCGTCTGATGCTCGCTGTGCCTGGGAAGGGCCACAAACTTTTCCGTAAAGGCTCTTCCATTTTCCTGAAGGGAGCCGTCCCAGATTTCCTGCTGCTCTTCATAGGAGCGGTAGCCGCTCACCGGCACAATATGGTTCCAGCCCCGGATTTCCTCCATAAGGCTGGAAAGCAGCGTTACCGCCCTCCTCTGCAGCAGGACGGGAAAACCCTCCCGCACAGGAAGCAGGGAATCCTTTGACGTTTCCTGATATTCCCAATGGCTGTTAACCAATATCAGGTTTCCTCTGTAAACATCCTTTTTCGTCAAAAGCACTGTATTCAAGTCTCTACCGCCTCCTCTAAAATCTGATCCAGCATTTCTTTGAAGGAAAGACCCGCCGCCTTCATCATGCCGGGAAATCTGCTGTGCTGTGTAAAGCCCGGAATGGTATTTACCTCGTTAAAGACGATCCTGCCCTGGGGAGTAAGAAACATGTCCACTCTGGCAAAGCCCTTACAGTCCAGCGACTTGTAGATACGCTTTGCAGTCTCCTTGATCTCGTGGGATTTGCCGGGAGATATCCGCGCAGGCACGTAGATCGCCGAGGTCTTCAGCGTATATTTTTCAGTGTAATCAAAGAATCCGCCGGACAATTCGATCTCATCCACCTCCCCTGTCTTAAGCCTGTCCCTTCCCATAACGGCGCAGCCCACCTCAAAGCCCTCAACAGCCTCCTCCACCAGCACCCGGTCGTCATAAGAAAAAGCCTGTTCCACCGCCTTTAAAAGAGCCTCCCTGTCTGATACCTTAGAAACCCCAAAGGAGGAGCCCGCCCGCACCGGCTTTACAAAAAGAGGATAGCCTGTGCCCTCGCCGAAGGTCACCACAGCCTGCTTTGGCGTGCTTTTCTCCACCGCAAAGGATCTGGGTACAGCCACTCCTGCCGCAGCTGCAAGCCTGTGGGCTCTGTCCTTGTCCATACACAGCGCCGAGGCCAGCACACCGCAGCCCACAAGGGGAATCCCTGCGAGCTCAATCAGTCCCTGTACGGTGCCGTCCTCCCCGTTCTTTCCATGGAGTACAGGGAAGGCCCCGTCCAAGGGAAGCTTTACGATATTGGACTCCTCAAACACATACAGGCACCGGTCACAGCGGCTTTGAGACAGGCAGGCCGGCAGACACTCTCCCGCTTCCTGCCACCTGTCCTCTTTAATTTTCATAATATCGCCGGTAAAATAAAACCAGTCTCCCTGTCTGGATATCCCAATGCACACCGGGTTGTATTTTTCCCTGTCCATATTTTCAAGGACTGCAAAGGCAGATTCCAAGGACACCTCATATTCCGGAGAGCATCCGCCGAAAATCACTGCAACATTTTTTAAACGCTTCATTTTTACCTCCCATTCTGCACACAATGCGTGCTATTGCGCGCATAGAAAAAAGCTTCTGTCTCAATACCTTGATGGTAGCAAAACAAAAGCTTTTATGTTTTCGTTTTCTTTTCTTGTTTGCTTACGGTTTTCTTCCGAATTTCTTACAATTTTATGACGGTGTTCCCGAAAGAGGAAGCCTGACGGTAAACAAAATTTTTTCCTCAGCGCTTTGCACTGTAATCTGTCCTCCGTGCAGCTCCACAATCTCCTTGGAAATTGCAAGTCCAAGGCCCGCGCCGCCGGTTTTGGAGGAACGGGAGGCGTCCAGCCTGAAAAACTGCTCAAAAATGCGGTCCAGCTTTTCCTTGGGAATGGTTTTCCCCTGATTGCAGATTCTGGCCTCCGCAAATCCCTCCTTTTGAAAAAGGCCCATGCGGATGCCGGTGTTGCTGTAGCTGTAATTTACCGCGTTGCGGATCAGGTTGTCAAACACCCGCTCCAGCTTGTCCGGATCGCACACAATTTCCACATTTGGTTCAATGGAAAGCTCCCAGAAAAGCTCCTTTTCCCCCAGAATGGGTTCAAACTCACTGGCAATCTGCTCCAGCATGCGGCTTAAGTTCACCCGCTCTGTCTCCAGGGTCATGGCCGTCAGATTAAACCTTGTGATATCAAAAAATTCATTGATCAAATCCTCCAGCCGTTCCGCCTTGGAAAGAGCGATTCCCGTATATTTTTCCCGAAGCTTTTCCGATATCTGAGGCTCATCCCGCAAAAGGGTCAGATAGCCGATTACGCTGGTCAAGGGCGTCTTTAGGTCGTGGGCCAGATAAACAATCAGGTCGTTTTTTCGCTGCTCCGCCTCCTTGGCCAGCGCCGCATTGCGAAGGGCCTGCTCCCTCACCAGGTTCATCTCATCCTGCACACCGTGCATGGTCTCCGGCAGCTGGATGGGCGTTTCCGACAGCTCCGCAAGCTGCCTGGAAGCCGCCACCACCTGGTCAAGATAGCGCAGGGGCTTTGAGATAAAATAATAGGTGATAAGCACCCAGCCGATGAGAAAGACAACTGCCACCACCAAAATAATATAATCCCGCACCCAGCTTAAGATACGCCACAGTGGATCGGAGCTGTACCAAGTTATGGAAGAACAAAACTGCCATGCAAGGATCACCAAAACCGGCAAAAGACCTGCAAATCCAATCAGCGACAGTACATATTGTATCAGAATTTTTCTTGTAACCGCACTTTTATGGGTATAGCCTCTGTTTCGTCCCCGCTTGTCTGCACGCTTATTCAATGGTATAGCCCACCCCCCACACTGTCTTGATAAATTTCGGCTTTCTGGCAGGCTCCTTCATTTTTTCCCGAAGCCTGGCAATATGAGCCATTACCGTGTTATTATTGTCCAGATACTTTTCTCCCCACACTGTCTCAAACAGCTCCTCTGAGGAGACCACCCTGCCCCTGTGCTCGCACAGATACCACAAAATGTTAAATTCAATGGGCGTCAGCTGCAGCTCCTTTCCATTCAGGGTGCATTTATGACTGTCCTTTGCAATATGCAGGGAACGGATATCAATCTCCTCTTCCTCAGACTGGGAAGCGTCCGCCATATTATAGCGCCTGTACCTTCTAAGCTGGGTTTTGACACGAGCCATAAGCTCCAGCGGATTAAAGGGCTTTGTGATATAGTCGTCCGCTCCCAGTGTAAGCCCTGTGATCTTGTCCATATCCTCCACTTTTGCCGTCAGCATGATAATCGGGAAGAAATGCTTCTGCCTGATTCTCTGACACAGGGCAAAGCCATCCACATCCGGCAGCATCACATCCAAAATGGCAAGGCTTAAGGGTGTGGTTTCCACACAGCTTAGGGCGTCTGCGCCATTATAAAATTTATATACCTGATAGCCCTCATTTTTCAGATATACCTCCACCAGGTCCGCGATCTCCTGTTCATCGTCCACAATCAATATATTCTCACTCATCCGTTACCCTCTCTACATAATAAAGCGAAACCACTTGGCAGCCGGGGCAAGGAGACGGACACGCAGCTCCTGTTTTTTATCCATTTCCTGCATTTTGGCGCCGTCCGCCCTCACGCCCTCCCCGTCCCGAATCAAAAATGCTTCCGCCTCATAGCGGCTCATAGCCTCCCGCAGCTGCCTGTTAAGAGCCTCTCCGTCAATCACCAGCATCAGCTCCGTGTCAATATAGACGCTTCGCATATCCCAGTTAAAGGAGCCCACCCCGGAAAGCCTGTCCCCAACAGTAAAGCATTTTCCGTGGTAGGAAACGCCGCTGTCATACTCCAAAACCTGCAGCCCCGTTTCCAAAATTTCCTCCCTGTGCACATAATAGTCCGCCGCGCCGAAGGGATTTCCGTTGTTGGCAACGGAGTTGGTCATCATGGTAATATTAGGATTTTTTTCACAGACCTGGGAAAGCCGCTCCATCATCCAGCTGCTGCACATAATATAAGGCGTATGGAAAAAAGCCTGCTCTCCCGGCTGGGATAAAAGCTCTGTGACAGTGTAATACACTACCGGCTCCTTTACGCCGGTGTGAACGGGGTTCGACACCAGACTTATACTTCGCACAGGAACCGTCATCTGCTCATAGTCCGCCTCCTTCAGCCATCCGGGGTGATTTGCCTCTATTTCCTCATAAAGGGCGGCAAGCTCTCCAGCCGCTTTTTCCACCGAAGGATTATGGCTCCAAAAGGCACTCTTCCCCACGGTTACACAGTCTCCGCTCTCCCAGACAGAGGTAAAATAGCTGATAAGCGCATCAAGGGAGGCGCCTGCCTTTGTAAGCACAAGCACATCCCAGTCATAATTTTTATAACCGTCATGGTCTCCTAAAAAATAATCGTAACAGTTTCTGCCTCCCAGAATATAGACATCCTCATCTGCGATCAGATACTTGTCGTGCATTCGGGCCATAAGCTTCCAGGGCTTTAGGAGATTCACCGGATTGTAAACCCGAAACTCCACGTTTTCCGCTCCCGCCAGGGCCAGAAAATAAGGGTTTCCCCAGGCATGGGCAAAATAAGGAAAGCCATCCATAAGCACTTCCACCTTTACTCCCCTCTCCGCCGCGTCAAGCAAAGCCGCCATCAATATCTTCCCGCTGTTGTCCGACATCATGTCAAAGGCAGACAGTATGATACGCTCTTTCGCATTGGCAATCAGCCGCACTCTCTCTTCCAGCGCCTCTCCGTTTTCAGAGAGAATCCCAGCGCGCTCTCCCTGATACGCTTCCCCATAAAAATCCTCTGCTCTTATTTGAGCTTCCTGCTCCTTTGAAAGCTGGGGCTGTGTGTAAAAGGGAATGCACGCCGCTGCCACATACAAAGCGAATGCCGCCGCTGCCAAAATCCCGATGACGATCCCCTTCATCCCTTTGTCCTCCTGTTTTCTCTGCGCACAATTTTCCGCACTTATCCCCTTCTCCTATTCTGCACTGTGCCGCTTCGCTTTGTTTTTCTGATCCCCTGATTTTTTCATATCCCGAAAGACACTGTAATACATTTTCAAATACAGCGTCAGGGAAATCAACATGACAGCCATGCAGGCTCCTGTAAGAAGATTCACCGCCAGATACGGAATATCCACAGCCAGAAGAAGAATCAGCATCACTCCGTCCAAAAGTGCAGTACAGACCTTGCCGTGCATACTTGCACCATTCATGCGGTATCCGCGCCTCATCATATAAAGTCCCAGCGCTCCCATAATCAGCTCCTTTAATACAAACACCAAAAGCAGCACCGAAACTGCAGGATACCGGAAGGCAAAGCTTAAGGCCAGGGCGCCCTGGGTTATTTTATCCGCAACAGGGTCCAGTATTTTGCCGAATTCCGTAATCATATGAAATTTCCTGGCAATCTTTCCATCCAGAAAATCCGTAAAGAAAGACAGCAGCATCACTCCGGCAGCTGCGTAATAATCTCTTGTGCTTTCCGCCCGGGCATACAAAAACAGATACACGGGAACCAGCAAAATACGAAAATACCCCAGCAGATTGGGAATGGAAAAGTATTCTTTTCTTTTGTCTTTCATGTTTCCTCTCATTCTGCCGTGTGAGCGGCTTTGTAATCAGAAGGAACTTTGTGCGGCAGCACAAATTCCGGATTGAAAATTTTAATTTTCAATCTTTTCCCTACTCTCTGATCATACATTATTACAATTATGCTTTGCCCGGGCTCTTTTTGTCAAGAGCTTGTTGTGCAGCTTATGAGCGGAGCGCCCGATAATGAGCAAAGGCAGCTGCGAAACAGCGAAAAAGCGCCTTGGCCGTCAGCTGGTTCTGCCAATATCGGTACTTGCATCCATTCCGGCCTGTTGGTCAGCGGCACGTTTCCCGGCCGCCTGCCGGTCAGCTTCCTCACGAGCGGCCTGTTCTGCTTCCATGCGCTTTTTGGCATCCTCCACGGATTCACCTTCACGAGTGAGGAATTTGTCTACAAACGCATCCTCAACTTTCTTATAGGCTCCCACAACTCCGTCCTCGATCTTCTGAAAACCGCTGGTTACACCCTTGGCAATTTTCTCATTCACTTTTACAAATTTGGAATCTGACATTTCTTTAGCCTCCTTAAAATTATTCATATTAACCTTTTGTTGTTGCTTGTATTTTATATCCTTAATGTTTCTGGAACATTGAAATATTGTTTGCAAAATATTAATTGATTGCTCTTTAAAATCTAAAAAAGAGCCTCGATTTCTCAAGGCTCCCAGAAAAATAAAGACCAATATTTTGTTACCCGGAATGCTCTTTGACATATTTCAAAAATTCCGGCGTCTTTGACCAATATTTTATTCCCCAGTTTTCAAAATTCCACTCTTCCATGTAATCATTGCATTCGTAATCTACATAATATAAAATTCCATCCCGTAAAATAAAATTGGTTGGAAAATAATCGATGTTCGTCTTAGCCTTATATAACAAATCACACATGGATTTCATCTGGCACAGACAATTTTCCGGCAGTTTGTCCTTTAAAACCAGCTCATATACCGTATCGCCTGCGATATATTCCTTCACAATTCTCTCATTTTCTATATCCGCCTCTATCATTTGGGGCATAGGAATCCCTATATCCTGCAAGCGTTTGTAATCCGATATTTCAGCCTCCATCTTATTTCCAAACTGGTAGTAGGCACAAGGCTCATGGTGAATCTGCTTTACCACCACCTCCTCATTCCCTGTTCGCGCAAGATAAGAATATCCCCCTTTGCCCTTCCCCAGCAGTTTAAGGATCGTATACTCCCTGCCGTTTACAAATACTGTATCGTTCATAGATGCCTCCCTGTCATAATGGTTTTCAGCAAATCAAGCTTTGACGCTCTGGCAGACGCTCTTGACAATGTCATATTAATCTGGCATTTCAGAAAGCGCAGCTTTTCAACTTTCTTCACCAAACAATTCCTCATAGGTATAGGTTACTTCCTCCCTACGCTTTTCCGCTTCCATACGCGCTTCCTCATACACTTTTTCCAATTCTGCAAACTCCGCCTGGGGTATTCTGAAAAACCACATTCCGCCATAGGATGTGACATAAATGCCCCGGCTTTTCATTTCATCCGTCAGCGCTATTTCCCGGCTCTCATCCGCATACCTGGGCACCATAACCGCACAGAGAGTTTCCTCCTCATTAAAGGGAGTGAAAAAAAAGAATCCTTCCGCCTCTTCCTTCCCCTCTGCGTCCAGCTGATGAAAGCCATACCGCAGGCCAATGTGCATAAAGTCTACCCAAAAGATCTTCCTCTCCCCTCCCGGTGCAGCATCGCCTCCTTCAGAGTACCACAGGCGGAATTCGTCCGCTTCCCTGTCATAATCATACACATTCAAAAAATAATTGCCCGAAGTCCCCAAAATCCCAAGCTCCGGCTCATCGTCTCCATCTATGTCAAAAAAATAATAGTAATATCTGGCATTTGAATACGCCTCCCGCCACTCGTACTCATTTACATAAAAAGCTTCCCCCTCATCGTCCAAAAATGGGACCTCACTGTCCACCAGACGTTTATACTTTTCTATGTATTCGCTGTAGTACTCCTGGCTTCCGGTCTCAAAGCTTCCCTCGTACTCAAATTCCCCATAGGCATCCAGAAGCAGCGAAACAGTGGCCTCATCCGCATAGGGCAGATTCTTCTCATCTTTAAAATCCCCCCAGTATTCATAAACCTTTGCAGCCTTAGCCGCTTCCTCATTCCATTCCTCCAAAGCCTCCTGCTGTGTTTCTTTTTGTATTTCTTCCGGCATCTCTTCCTGCGTCGTTTCAAAAACAGAGCTTTCTTCCGCTTCTGTATGCTCACCGACTACAGACGATTCGTTTCCGCAGCCTGCGGATACCAGCGCTAAAACCGTACATACGGCCACTGCCATTTTCTTCATAATGTCTTCCTTTCAAAGGCTTTCCGGCGCAGCCTTCCTTTCGTCTTCGGAATCAATATGATTCCACAATAACAGTTGCAGAATCTCCTTTTTCTGCCTGTTCCAAAGCAGCATGAACCAGCCTTACGAAATTTCCTCCTGAGGTGGAAGCTCCTGTCACAGCATCCACTTCGAAATCCATCTGCTCTTCCAAAAGCTGCCGGGTATACTCTCTTGTATATTCATTGGGATAGGTTCCCTGTATGGTCAGCATATTCTTCATATAGGAATTATCCCAAGCCTTAATAAAACCGCTTGCGTTTTTGGCGTTGAATTCCGCAGACACAATATTCCCATGGCTGATCTGAATCACCAGATACTCCTTCCAGCCATTAGAAAATTCTGACATTTCCGCAGTGTAATAACCATCCTTCAGCTCATCAGAGCTGCCGCATCCACCAAGCGCCAGCGCAAAAAGCAGCATAACAGCCGCAAGTCCTATTTTTATCCTTCTGACATTCTTCATCTTATCTCTTTCAGCCCTCCTGTCCTTTTCTCAGTTTTACCACAGATACGATCTGTTCCAGCTCCTGCGCCTGGCAAAGGGATAGGGCGGCTGTTTCATCCATTTCCCTTGCAAAATCCTGATTGGTATCCGCAATAGACAATACTATCTGCACCTCCTGGGATGCCATTTGGATTGCCTCCTTTTGTTCCACGGTAATGTGGATCAGATTATTGGAAATCTCTTTAAAGTCTGCTGTAGCCTTGTTTACATTACTGAAGGATTCTGCTGTGGCCTCCGCCTGCTTCATTCCCTCCTCAATGGACTGGCTGGCCTTACTGATAATGTCGCCCGTTTTATTCAAAGCCTCGGCGGTCTGGTTTGCCAGCACGCCGATCTGCTGTGCCACAATGGCAAAGCCCTTCCCGGATTCGCCGGCATGAGCAGCTTCTATGGACGCATTCAGAGACAGCAGGCTGGTCTGGGAGGAAATCTCTTCGATCAGCTGACTGATGGTGATAATCTCTTTCATATCTTCATGAATGCTGTTCATGGTAGAAAGCATATCGTTCATTTGCTGACGTCCGTTTTCCACGCGCTCTCTTGCCACATCGGCACTGCGTTTCACACGCTCTGCATTCTCATCGATTTCATCTGTTTTATGGGTGATGACCTCCATCTTCCCCGTAAGCCTCTTCAAGGCTGCAGACTGCTCCATGGAACCGTCATACAGCTTTTTCGCACAGGAGGATGTCTCAGAGGAATTATTTCGGACAGCCAATGAAGCCTGATTAATACGCTCCATTGTATCATTTAAAGACGCAGTTATAGAGGACAGCGCATCCTTGATCGCCACAAAATCACCTTCAAAGGTATCCTTCACATCATGAGAATAATCCCCGGAAGAAAGCAGACCCAAATACTCTGTTATATCATCAATGTATGACGCCAGCTTCGTTATGGTGGCAGAAAGAGCTGTGGTAAGCGTCTCCGCCTCTATGTTATTATCTGCAAATACCACTTCCTCCTTCAGATCTCCCGCCGACAGCAGCTTCAGCCTCTGAGCTGCCAGAAGAAGAGAACCGGCTATTTTATCCGCAGCTCCTACCGTCATCCTTCTTGCACAAACCTGCAATATTACAATAACCAGAATGCTGACTGCCAAGGTTCCCATCATCACTCCCAGAAAATCTGCTCCCGGCGCCGCTATCATTAAAGTCCAATTTGTTCCCGGTATAGGAGAATACGCTATGTAGTGCTGCTCAGTCCCCAAAAATACGGACCGGGCATTGGATTGGAAGCTCAGCATGGAGTCAAAGACCTCCTGGTTCCTGGCAGTTTTGTACATTTCATACAGATTCCTCGCCTCCCCCATAGCTTCCACATCTTTGTCACCGATGATGTTCCCCTGCTGATCCACAATATACGCCAATCCACCGGCTCCTATATTAATATTGGACAGCACGTCATTGAGCATGTCGTACTTATAGCTTCCAACCAGGTATGCGCTCACCGCTCCTTCCGCATCTGTAACCGGATTCCCCACACAGATCTGCCAGATACCGTTATCGTACTCCGGTCTTCCAATGGATGTATTGTTTGTGACAGTCAGATATTCATAATAGTCCTTGTCCGCAATAGATTCCGGCGCTGCAGCGTCACCATACAGCTTGTTGCCGGAAGCATCATAAGCAGCAATCCATACAAATTCTATGCGCTTCTTACTCTCGTCAATCAATTCCTGCTTTTCTGCAAAAGACACCTCCGGATCCGTCCACTCTGGTTTCTGCACCATATTGTCCATCCGATCTGCCAGCAAATGCAGATTGGCGCCTATGTTCTGTGCAGAGATTCTAGCCAAAACCTGCAGACTGTCGCTCAGTACCGAGGATGTGGAAATAGTTGACGCTGCAATCATCAGAAAAACCAGCACAACTCCCAAGGTAACAGATACCATGGTCATGTAACGTACAATAATCTGCTTGATACTGCGCTTCTGTTTTCTATTTTTTGCTGTTTTAAGAGTCTCTTTCATTTTATGTTCCCTTTCATCGTCTTACAGAGTTCTCAACTCTCATGAGTGCATCGGTATTCTATCACAGTGCAAACCCTTTTTCACTTATTTTCTTCTAATTTTTCTTTTCCTGCTGATTTTCCCTATTCTCTGCATCAGAAGCATCAATCGAGCTTATTGTTCAAATAAACATAGCTTCTCAAAAACTCTGTCCATCCCCTCCCTTCCCGGCAAATGGCCTGAGTTTTTCACGATCTCACATTTTAGATTATCATTATCAGCGGTCTCAGCCAGCCGGCTGGCCTCCGCCGCAGACGTCACAATATCCGTGTCTCCCTGTAGAATAATATAGGGAATCTGAACCCCGGACAACAATTTTGATAAATCCAAATAAATGATTTCTTTCCACAAGGATTGATTTTTTTGATAGCCATTGATCATAATGGCTTTAAAATCCTTTATCTTATAATCCGGACTTGTAAACAATCCCTTTATGATTTTTCCAGCCGCAGCTTTTTTTCCTGCTTTATTTTGATATCCCGATGTGTATTTTCTGATGCCTGCAGCAAGCATTTGAAACTCTTTGGGAGAAACACTCTCCTTGCGTATGCCTTTTATGGCTTCCAAATTTTTTCTGGGAATCCTGGAATTTTCCAATGTATTTATTACTTCTTCATTAAAAAATACATCTTTTATTATTTGTCCCCATACTACAACGCCGTCAACCATATGGCTGTCCGCCTCCAATATTTTCGCGCTCAATATGGAGCCCCATGACATGGCAAAAATATATACTTTTTGACCAGGATATCGTTTCTTTATTTCACGCACCAAATCAATTGTCATTTGTACAAAGGAATCAATTGTAAAGTTATCATCAATCACACAATTGTTAACTCCACATCCCAATTGATCCCAATATACCATAATAAATCTATCCGTAAATTCCGGAAAAAGTCCCCGGCACCCAACGGAGAAGGGTATCGGTGTGCCCGGACCTCCATGTAACGTTATCACAATGGGAAGGTTGTCCTTTTTTCCTTCCACCAACACTTTTTGCTTGTATCCGCCAAGCGGCCAATCATATATCCTGGATACCGCATTACCAGCTATAATGCTTTTTCGCTTTTTGTCCATGACAGCTCTCCTTGTCCTTTCCCCCGTACTTCATTCACCATCTGAAGTTTCCCCGGTATTTCATATCCACCACTCAGGCGTCAATTCGCCGAGAGTGACTACCCTTTCCTCCTCAAAATCCAGCATGATCTCAATGTCCCTATACTTTTGGGGCATGAGCTGAACCATCAATTCCCGGCAGGCTCCACAGGGCGCTGCTGTTTTTCCGTTTGGCATGACGGCAAGCACCTTCTGTATTTCCTGTTCGCCATTTGTGAGCATATGAAAAATAGCATTTCTCTCAGCGCATATGCCCAGTGTACAGCAGGTATCCACACAAACGCCGGTATAAATCCTCCCGGAAGCGGACAGAACCGCTGCCGCAACGCCGCCGGCCTCAACATATTCGGATATCTTCCGGCAATTCTGTACTGCCTTTGCCGCCAGATACAGTTTGCGCCATATCCACTGCTTTCTTGTCATACAGTTTACATGGCCCGTCCGTTTTTCATGCAGAAGCGGAACGTCCACCCCCTCAGTTGTCCACTGATACTTGAAACCAGCCTTCTCCTGAACACGTTTCGATTTTGTGTTTCCGTCATAATAGCCGCACCAGACCTTATTCATGCCCATATCCTCAAAAGCGTGGCGCAGCATTTCCCCTACAGCTTCCGGCATCAGCCCCTGTCCCCAGAACGGCCTTCCGATCCAGTACCCCAATTCACATTCATCATCTCTTTCTGTCATGTCCGTATGACCCTTCAATTTCAGCTCAATCGCCCCAATAGCCCGGTTATCCGATTTCAGACACACGGCATAGGCTTCCGGGCCGCTGAAAACATTTTTAATAACGCCGAGGCTCTCATCCACACTCTGATGAGGCGGCCACCCGGCAGGCAGTCCCACAGCAGGATCACTTGCGTACCTGTATAAATCCTCTGCATCGCTTTCTTCCCAGCGGCGCATGACTAATCTTTCCGTTGCTAATATCATTTTTATCTCCCTTCTGTGTGTCAAGCAGATGCCCCTGTGTCATCCCCCGAAATACGCTTCTGCAATTTTATCCAACTGTTCTGTTATGTGTTTAAAATTCTGATTCAGATCCAGTGTCCTTGCCCCAATCCGATTCCCGCCCATATTAAATGAGCAGTCCGGCACAATATCCTCCTGGGTCTTTGCATACAGCAGAAGCCCTGCCACATTCCCCGTGCCGTCCTTATCATAATTCTTCACATAGGTAAAAATCTGATATACATTTCCGGAATGCAGGGAATACTTTTCAAATTGATGCTGCAGCGTCTTTCCATAATATTTTGCGTCAATAATCAGAACCTTGTCATTCAGACGCAGCATGATATCCGTCTGCATCACCGGCAGAAGGCGAATCATAGCTTCCTCATTCTCTCCCACAAGATTCCAGGGAACCTGGGCTGCCCTCACCTCCGACAGATAAGTATGCTTCTGACGATAATATTCCAAAATGAATTTTTCGTACAGCCTTGCCATATGTTTATCCGAGAACGCCGCCATCCGATAGGTTCCCTTTTCTGTTGTCTGCAGCATACCATCAAGCACCAGGTAGCAGATGTTCAAAAGCATTTCATAATTCCGGTTGCTTCTTTGGTAACGAAGCCTGCTCCACTGGATTTTGGAGGGCTCCAATATCGTTACATGATCAAAAAACACCAGCACCTTGTTCAGGGCCCTTTTCCGTTCCGCATTCACTCCCTCATCCTGCACCAGAAGCTTCATCGTGGTTTTAAGAATCTGGTTAAAAAGATTATTCTCTGAAAGCTCGTCAAACTCACAGGCTAACCTCTGCTTTCTCTGAACCTTGTTGCGGATTGTCTTTGGCATATCCAGCTTTCCGCGCATCACAAAAAGAGTCTCCCGCTGCGTGATATACTCCCGATAAAGCCCCTGCTTTAGCTGTCTGGCTGTTCCCTTGGCCAATATCGCCGCAAACAGATCCTGCGCCTGCTCAAATTCCTCCGCAGCCACCTCCTCATAATTTGTCTGCTTCAGCACTTGAAAGGCATAGGACAGCATATAATAAATATTTTTTATAATGATACCTTTATCATTCGTCATCAAACACACCACGCAGATTCTTTTCCCACCGCTGAAGCTTCCCACTGTCATCAAACCAATACTCTGACAGCATGGGCAGAATATCAAATTCCACTACCGAACGCATCCAGTCCGTGGTACATTCCCCGGCTTTACGTCCACAGAAATAGCTGTGGCCAATCCGGAAGCCACGTCCCAGGGATGGGTCCTCCGCAATCTCTTTATTCAACGCTTTCACCTGATCGATCAGTGCGTTAAATGTCTCATTGCCAAAACCGGCCTGGTATTTCTGAAATCCCTCTGAATGAAATCCAGGCTCCATCTCAAAGAAACTGAATCTGCGGCGAAGGGCATAGTCAATCATGGCAAGGCTGCGGTCCGCTGTATTCATCATACCAATGATATAAAGATTTTCCGGCACGGAAAAGGGCATGCCGCTGTATGCAAGCGTAGCCTTGCTTCCTCTGTAATCCTTCTCAATCAGCATCAGAAGCTCCCCAAAAATCTTGCTCATATTGCCGCGGTTAATTTCGTCAATAATGAAAAAATAGTCCTTATCCGGATGATTTGCTGCGGTTTGGCAGAAACGGTAAAAAATGCCCTCTGTCAATTTGAAGCCCTCGCCGTTCGGGCGATATCCCATAATAAAATCCTCATAGGAATAGTTTTGGTGAAACTGCACCAGCTCTATTCTGGAATCATCCTTCTCACCCATTATGCTGTAGGCAAGCTTCTTTGCCGTAAAAGTTTTTCCCACGCCAGGCGCTCCCTGGAGGATAACATTCATTTTGTTTCTAAGCAGCGCTTCCAGCACATGATATCGTTCTTCCGTCATATACACAGCCTTCAGAAAATCCTGCTTTGTGTATTTTGTGACGACAGCATCCGGCTGCCTCAGAGGATTCTCTTCGCGGATCATATCCATGATACAATCGTATTCACCCTTTGTCAGCTTAAAAAGACTTCCATTGGGCTGCGCAAAGAATTCCATCTTATCAAGCTCACGGCATTCCCTCAACGCTGCATATTCGATGGGAACAGAAAGCCCCTCTGTCTTTTTGAAATATAATTTCTCCCCATCATTCCCCTGTGTAATGCGGGCCAGCGCCACAATCTTATTCACCGGATCCGCCTCATATCCAATCACAATGTCGCCGACCTTTGCGTCCAGGAAATTCTGAAAAATTTTCCGCTTGTGCCCATTTTCATTGTAAAGCGTGTAATTCTGCTCCTCGTCCAGCTTCCAATCAGAAAAGCTCCGGATTTTAGGATTGACCTTCAGCCACCAATAGGAATGCTTTTCTTCTGCCCTGCCAAAAAGCTCATCCAGGGATATGCCAAAATAAGGCTGCAGAATCAGCTCTTCAAACTGTAATTTTTCATCCTCCGCAACCTTGATGCAGGTAGAATTATCATTGGGCGTCCACCATTTTTTAGCCCCGGTGTATGCTGCCGTATCTTTCGATTTTGCAATCACCTGATACTCCCGCTCATACCAGCCCTCCTTCATTTCAGGATTTGGCACAGGCTTTTCGCTGGTAAACTGCCCCAGCAGCTGAATGCTGCTGCCATAACACAGATAGAAATAATCCCCCTTACGGACAGCCTCCATGAAGGATTGTCCCTGGGTAACCTTAGACGTTGCTTTTGCTTTTGTCTGGCTATGTACAACGACCACCTTCCGTTTCTCGAAAACCCTCTTATTAAATTCTGATATCCCGGTTGCATCCGTTCCATGGCTGATCTTCCAGATGGAAGGACTTACCTCAGCATAAAGCGGAATTTTCGACAAATCCACCTGATCAAGGGCCGCGCTCAATTCACTGCGCAGTCTCCAGACATAAGTGCCCTCCATTGAAGAATCCGCCCCCCTCCCCGTATAAAGAATGGGCCAGAATTTAGAAGTCTCCGCATCCGTTTCCAGTACCGGACATTTTGTTTTCTCCACAATTCTTCTGGCAAGCGCCACGGACCCGGCACTATAAAAATTAGGCGTTTCCCCATATCGTATGGACAACTGCTTGCAGGTGGCCTGCCCGCCATAATCCTTCATGCGTTTTACAATCTGCAAAGCATTTAAGGTAAATACTGCTGTATCCTGCAAAAGCTCCGTCCAGTCTTCCACCGTCAGTTCCGGCGTATAATCCTGCGGAAACCATTCCTCCTTCTCCTGCTTTGCCTTCTGCTCATTCAAATAGAAACGGCTTAAATAGAAACACACATCTATCGTTGCCGTCCGAAGCATTTTGTCCGGATAGCAGGTGTCTGTCATTGCTTTGTGAAGCATATTCTTAATTTCCTCATCCTGCTGCAGAAAGGCACAAATATCATCATACAAAGCAAAGCTTCCCAGCATACTGTCAACAGAGCCATTGGGTTTGGGTTGAAAGCCAAAGCCCAGCACAACAGCAGCACCCCTTGCAAGCTCGTATTTGTAGATATAATATTTATCCGGATATCTCAGCCACAGATATGTACTGACAGCATTTGTGTTCTGATAATGATTGCTCCATGTACCGTCATCATACTTAGCTCTGATTGCCTCAGCAGATGCCTGGAATGCCTTCACACGTTCTGCGAGATCACGGCTTTCATCAAACAGCTCCCGAAACATTTGTCTGACAGCTGCCTCATCAGCCTTGGCAAAAATCTGAATCATTCTCCTGGGATAAGCATAGCCGGAGGCTAAGAGGTTATAGGTCTTGTCCGTGGCCTCTTTAAACATTGCCCCAAAGTCTTCTGCCTCAATATTCCAATGATCCTGAAAATGCTTTACTGCCTCCCACTTATATTTTTCATCGTCCCAATGGCTGGGGAAATAGGCTTTATATCCCTCCAGCACCTGACGCAGCTTCCCAGTATCTATCATGTCAATTCTCCTTTGTACACTCCAAAGAATAGCTTCTTTTGTCCCAGGGTGTTTTGTTTGCGGTTTTCGTCAATGCAGTTGCAACTTTTTTAATGCACTCTAAACTCGTCAAATATCACTGCAGCTTTCTCCATGTCAATTTCTACCAGCAGACTTAGGAAACCTTCAAATGCTTGTGTAATAATCTTATTGATTATATTTTCATTTCTTTTTACATATTTTTCACACTGCGGGAGATTATCCTTCAGTCGCGTCTTGAACAGTGGATTTGATTTATTGGACTTTTCTTGACAGAATACATACCGTCTCCACATTCCCCTGAACACTTATTTTATACTGCATAGCGAAAGTATGCAATAGATTTTCAAAGTGGGGTAACGGTTTTATCCCCATTTCACGAAATAAAATTCAAGATAACATACGGATTACTTTCATTTGATATTTCTCTAATTTTTTCTTTTCTTCCCATATACAAAAAATTCATAATATCATTAAATTCCATCGTCTCCAAATCATCTCCGATTAATATTCCTTTTGACTTATAATGTGGCAATGCACTTTCAAAATCCGAATACAGAACACCTCTACTATTAACCATATCCCCTACTTCTGAAATCTTCATTTTGCATAATATGTACATATTAGCAGGTGAAGTATTCCTAATAAATTCAGCAATCTCCATACCCCTTTTTTCTGCTATCTCATTAAAAGCCTTTTCCGTCACTGTTCCCATTTTGATTAATGCATTCTTTTCTCTTTCAACCCATTCAGTTGCTTCATCAACATTAAAAGCCTTCACAGTTGCCAAAACCAACTTATCAATAATTGAAATATTCTCCGGGTACTTTTTATACAAAAAAGCTAAAGCTTTATACCGTATTATAGGTGGCAACATTGAAAAGGAATATAACACATCATTTCTTGATCCAAATTCGTATTTTTCAAAATAGCTTATCAGCAGATATGATAGCATATCAAATAAACCATCTACCACATTATCAAAGTCCTCTGAGTCAAACCCCTCTAAATATTGCGTATGTGTCGACTGATTTCCTTTGCCACGAACAGTTTCTACAGCTGCTTCAATAAATTCATGGTTAGGTAAATTTTTTATTCTATTTTGAATATTCTTCGCTCCTAAAGTTACTGCCTTATTTGGATCAATATCTAATATTTTTCGAATAACAACCTCTGCATATTTTCTAACAAAAGATATTCTTCCGCTAACGGAAGTATCTTTATAAAATGTATCTCCGATTAAATCCGTAACTAAACTTTGATATGCGTTATTATTAAAATTGCTCATTAGCTTATCCTCCTTATCACAAATTTACTTTTGCGAAAAAGTATCCTTTCGCCAAAATGTATATTTCTCGTTTTCCAAAGCCTATCCCCTGGGGTAAATCTCCGATTATATCATCACTCTGCGGAAACAGAAACACACACCTATTTTATTCCCAAATTCGTAAAATCCTTTGATTTATTGGGCTTTTCTCGACAGAAGGCAGACTGTTTCAACATGCGGTGAAAGTTACTTCTTATACTAAATAGCAAAACTGACACCTTTTGCGAAGAGGTTCATACCCCACTTAGGGGGATAGCGTTTACCCCGCTCTCAAAATCTACATACGCACTACATTACTTGTAAATAGAACTCAACCTTATGAATGTGTGTATTGCTATCCATAATTACTATGTCTTTAGGTACTCCTGTTATTATGTATTTTTCATCAAATACTAACGAAAGATAACAGTCTGCCTTTACTTGAACAACCTTATCTCTCGAGCATTCTGGCATAGTTCTTTGAATAATAGAAAGTGCCTTTCTAAAATCATAACATTCCGCATACCCTATCTCAAATAGCTTTTTACCATTAAGGACTGACAGAACTTTACTACACCATTCACTTTTCGCCCAATCATCCAGATGATAAACATCAATTCTAAAATTCTCACATTTATCAGCAAGATATTTTAATAGGACCTCAAATTCTTCATCCGATAATTTTCTGTCAGAAAGAATTTCCTTTTCAATTATTGGTTCTAATTCATCTCTGTCACCCTTATTTTTTCTATATTTCTGCAAGTCATTTTTTAGATTTTCATTTTCTTCTAAATCAACCCCTAAAAATGTTTTTCTTAGACCATATTTCACGAAAATATTCTTCAAAACTTTCTTTTTTCTAATTTGCTCTATTATTTCGCTCTTAAATAAGACAAGCAAAGGATCGTTCCTTTTATTAACAGCCATAATATCTATATCAATTCCTTCCGAACTGACATAAATATATATAGGAATTCGGACAAATTTAACATAAACATTTTCTATACTGTCTATGCTTAGGAGTTCATCCGGCTCACTCTTAGTTTTGTCATTATAGATATTCATTTCATCAAGGAAAACTTTATTAACACTATCGATATTTTCTTTAAATATTTCTATATCATTTACTTCGAAATCAGCATCCAGTTTTTTGTCATTAACATTAACTTTATCAACAAACTGATAATTTTCGTGTTCAAGAATGATTTTCCGATTAATAGGATCTAAATAAACATTTTTAACTGTATCTTTCTTCCTTTGTACGGTCCTCAATTCTCGTAATGCTTGTTTCCCTTTAGCCAACAAGCTACATCGATTTGTCGTACAATAAATTACATCTTTTACGCTTAAATCTGCAAGTGTTACTTCTAGTAGCTTTCTATCAATTCCCAATATATTTACTAATTCATCTATTTCTTGAATTCCTTCATTTATTAAACGTAATACTATTTCGTCCAGTAATGGAAGCGAATAAAATGAACGTTTAGTAATTGACAGTATTGTTTTCATTATAGGAACATAGATTTCATCACGTTTTATAAAAAGATATCCATCATTCTTCCGTACATTAATATTAGACATAGATTCAATTAATTTATCCATTATATTTCACCTCCCGGTATAACAAGGCACTCGTCCTCATGTTCACAAATATAATCAATAATCTCAATAAACTTATTATCTGGGTCGTCAAATTTATAAAAGAAGTCCATGTCTCCGCAAATAATAAGCAAATTTTTTGCCCGCGAAAAAGCTACATTAACCCTCTCCTTTTCTTTTTGAAAGCCAATTGAGTTTTTAGTTCTAACTGTACTGTATATGATAATATCATTTTCTCTGCCCTGAAATGCATCAAGTGTATTAATATCAATCCCTTTTGCAATTCTATCATATCCACTATTATTTACGGACTTTCTAATTAAGTCTTTTTGACCTCGATACCCCGTAATAATACCAATATCTAAATTCGGAAGCACCCCTTCATTTTTAAAGCCCTCCAATAATTTTTTAACCAAAGTATTCTCCGCATAGTTGCAATAGGAGCCTCCCTTAAGCCTACTTTCATCTTTTCTATCCATCATTGAAGTGTCAATCCAAATAATAGATTTTCCTGCAAATTTTTTAATTGGATGCATCCGATTCTTATCATCAACCTCCGTTGCAATTTTACCTTCATAAAAGACTTGACTAATCAAATTTCCAATATTTCTTCTCATTCTATATTGCACAGTCAGGATTTGCTTATGAGTATCTGGTAACACATTAAACAATAAATCAAATAGTCTATACTTTGGTTCTTTTGTCAGCTTAGCTATTATCGGAGATAATTCTTGGTCAGCATATGCTGGTAGTTGGTTTTGATCTCCTACCAATATAATCTTTTTGGATTTAATAATAGACACTAATAATTCAGGGGTTGTCGCTTTTGCTGCTTCATCGATAATTACATAATCAAAATCTAACTCCTTAACAAAATCATTAGATAAAAAACCTACGCAAGTTCCGGCAATAATAGTTGCACTTTTTATCACTTGGTAATCTAACGTTTCTAAATTACTACATCTATTAATCCAATCAGCTTGAATATCCTTAATTCTTTCCCATCTATCCAATGATTTTTGCTCAGTAATATTAGCATACAACAAATTCTGCTGTTCAATATACGTGTTAGATTTCTCTTTAATCTCTGTAAACATCTTTTTTCTAATCGCATTCATAGTACAGGTTTCTTCAACCTTTGGTGATATATTCTCTGCACGACCAATTCGGATGATATCCAATTTCCCTTCATCTATATCGACCAGTCCCTCAATAATATTGTCTACAGCGGTATGTGATTGAGATACAACTAATATTCTCGATGTATCATCGAATTTATTTATTTGCATCAAAATTTGTCGCACAATCTCTTTTATAACTGTTGTTTTTCCGGTTCCTGGAGGTCCTTGTATTAAACTTATACTATCTGAGTACAAAGCTTTTCTTATTGCTTCTTTTTGAGATGAATTTAACGTATCTTTACTAAATTTAATATTTTGCAAAAATGGAGTATAGGTTGGTTCATCTAAATTGAGCAAAATGTCTTTTAAGTTTTTAGACGAGTAGTTATCATCATGCAACGCACGAATTGCATAATGTTGCCTTTTATATGCGCTTATATTCGCTCTAAAATCTTCCATTACCGGACGATGCTTTCTAAGTAATGGGCGCACTTTCCCCATTTGCACCTTCTTGTCCAAATCAATAATAAGTAACGTTTCATCATCTTCATAGTTTATTCCATGATAAGTACCTATATCAAAATAGAAAGAATTACCTCTGCTGTCCACATCCTCAATGATATAACTCATATCATTCTTGTATGATAATTAGGAAGTTAATTATCACACGTTCCTTTCTTTTTAATATCGTGGTTCAATACAATTCAGATACTATGGACTTTTGATTCTTATTCTGTAGCTTGACTACTCGACTGGAGTGTATTGC
>DXGH01000019.1 GCA_019114005.1 Candidatus Acetatifactor stercoripullorum | reverse complement strand
CTGTTGGGAATCAGTCCCATGGCAGGGTAGCCAAGCCCGGACGGGATAAACGCTGAAGGCATCTAAGCGTGAAGCCCCCCTCAAGATGAGATATCCATGCAGGAGAAATCCTGGAAAGACCCCTTGGAGAGCACGAGGTGGATAGGGCTGGGGTGCAAGTGCAGCAATGTACTGAGCTGACAGCTACTAATCGGTCGGGAGCTTAACCAGAGGGAAAAGCGGGACAGAGTCCCGCAGGGAAGTTCCGAAGGAAAGTTCCACAGGAACGGAATTCCATAAGGTTCCGGGGCGAGAGGTTCCGGAGTCCTGCGGGAAGCGTGGAAAGATCCAGTGTCCGGTTTTGAGGGTACAGCGAAAGAAAGGAAAGAGCAGCTATCTGCTCTTTTTTTAGTGCCTGCTTTTGCCTATGAAAATTTTCTATAATAAAAGTATGTATTTTTTTAGATTATTGTTTCTTTTTTTGTTAAATATGATATAATATATCCATGTGAAACAAGTCTCAATCGGTTAATGCAGTTGGGAAAACAGCGAGGTGGAAAATGGATACAAATATTTTACTTGAAAATGGAACAAATGAGCTGGAAGTGCTTGAATTTACGCTGGCAGGCAATTCGTATGGCATAAATGTGGCAAAAATCAGAGAAATTATTACATATCAGCCTGTCACACCGATTCCGAATTCACATCCCAGTATTGAGGGGATTTTTATGCCTCGTGATACCATGATTACGGCAATCGATTTAAAGAATTGTCTCGGAAGAGGAGAGTCGGAACCCAAGGGCTTGTTTATTGTGACGAATTTCAATAAATTGGATATTGCATTTCATGTGGAGAGTGTGCTGGGAATTCACAGGGTTTCCTGGGCGGATATAATTAAGCCTGATGTTACCATATCAGCTGCAGATGAAAGCGTTGCCACAGGTATTATCAAGAAGGACGGAAAGCTTATTATCATCCTGGACTTTGAGAAAATTGTGAGCGATATCAATCCGGAGACTGGGCTTAAGATGTCTGAGCTTTCTGAGCTTGGTCCGAGAACAAGGAGCAATGTTCCGATCTTGATTGCAGAAGATTCTCCGCTGTTAAATAAATTGATTGTAGATTCGCTGAAAAAAGCGGGATACGACAACCTGATACATACGGAAAACGGAAAACAGGCGTATGATGTTATCATGCAGTGCAAGGAAGACGGTACGCTGAAGGATCATGTGAGATGTGTGATCACGGACATTGAAATGCCGGAAATGGATGGACACAGGCTGACGAAGCTTTTGAAATCCGATGATACTACAGCAGATATTCCTGTTGTGATTTTTTCCTCCCTTGTCAATGAGGAGATGAAACGCAAAGGAGAGGCGCTGGGAGCAGATGCCCAGCTCTCAAAGCCGGAGATCGGTAATCTGGTAAAAATTATTGATCAGCTTGTTTCAGAGAAGCATTTAGATAAGTAAGGACAGAAAAGGCCGGGAGTGCTCCCGGTTTTTTCCATATGAAGGGGTTTTCCCGGAAGAAAGCAGTGAAAGAAAAATGAAGGTAATACCCGTTAAAGGGGTGAGAGGTAAGCAATGGATAAGACAATTCCTGAGAAAATAGAACAGGCAGATATGGTCCTTGTGGGAATTGGTGAGGAGTTTAACAATGTAAGGCGTTTTCGCCAAAGGAAGGCGTACCGCAAGACAGAAGAGGCATTGAACCGATCTGAAGCCGCCTGGCTTCTGCCTGCCTATGAGAGCTATTGCAGGGGCGAGAAAGACCATGAGGTGTCCGACGGATTGTGCAGGCTGGCTGAGAGACTGAAAGATAAGAATTATTTTGTGGTTTCCGTATCTATAAATGATGAGGTGGCTGATGTGCCGTGGAAAGAGGGAAGGCTTGTAATGCCTTGCGGTTCCTGGAGAGGAAAACAGTGCGCCAGAGGGTGTTCGGATGTGTTGTGTAAGACTGGTGAAGAGGACAAAAAAGTATTAAATCATTATTTTGCTGTTTTGGAAGAAAAAGCCCAAGATGAAGAGGAGCTGCCTTTGTGGACCCAGGGAGCAATAGGCACTTGTCCGGTGTGCGGAAGTCCTTTGGTCTTAAACAATATATATGCGGATGTATATAATGAAAAAGGGTATCTGGAGCAGTGGGAAACCTACCGGAAGTGGCTTCAGGGTACGTTGAATCGGAAACTGCTGATACTGGAGCTGGGAGTAGGACTTAAGTTTCCTTCCGTGATTCGCTGGCCCTTTGAAAAGATTGCTTTTTTTCAACAGAAGGCGGAATTTTATCGTGTAAATGAGAAGCTGTATCAGTTATCGGAGGAATTGAAGGGGAAAGGTGTCTCCATCGCCAAGAATTCAATTGATTGGCTGCAAATCCTGTGATAAACTATAAAAAGTAATAAGTCCAATGAGAAAGCAGAGGAAAATGGTATATGCCTTCACAAGAAGATTATCTGGACAGCCTGTTAAAGGATTTAAACAATGTGGAAGCAGGCAGACAAACCAGTGAAAAAGAAAAGACAGAGGACACTGCACAGATAGACATGAGTGATATCGAAGCTCTTTTGCAGTCCGTTTCTGAGGAGACTGCAAAGACAGATGCCCTGGCCCAGAAAGATGAGAATTCCAAAACGGAGGAAACTCCTGCGGTGGACGACTTGCGGAATATGTCAGAGGATGACATTGAACGTCTGTTGAATTTGGGAAGCGGGCAGGATGCAGATGAAAAGAAAAATCAGCAGGAGGATGTGATGAATCTTCTGGAAGAGTCCGACGACAAGGACCTGCAGGAGATACATGACCTGCTGCAGAAATCTGACAATCATGAGGAAATTGCGGATGACTCGACTGCCTCTTATCAGGAGGAGGCTCCGTCGGAGACTTCTGGTTCTGATAAAAAGGAAGAGCGGAGAGCCAAAAAAGAGGCCAGACGTGCGGCAAAGGAGGCCAAAAAGGCTCAGAAGAAGGCTGCAAAAGAGGCCAAAAGAGCAGAAAAGTCTAAGGAAGAGGAGAATCCAAAGGAAGAGGAGAATCCAGAGGATTTCCCTGAGGAACAGGAAATTGCGGACATGCCGGATTTGGACCAGCTTGAGGCTGAGGCGGAGCAGGAGCACAGAAAAGGGTTTTTCTCCAGAATTCTGGACTTTCTGACCGAGGAGGATGAGGAAGAAGAGGAAAATGAGGATATAAAGCTTTCCCAGGAAAATAAAGATATTCTGAAGGAGATGGACCAGGAAAAAGGGAAGGGAAAGAAAAAGGATAAAAAAGCTTCCAAGAAGGTCAAAAATGCGTCAGGGGAAGGAAAGGAAGCGGGAGACGCTCAGAAAAGGAAGAAAGCCAGAAAGACTCCGAAGAAAGAAAAGGAAAATCTTCCTCTGCCGGAGGAAGTCAAGCAGCCGGAAAGGAGACTTCCCAAAAAGAAAGTAATTCTAGTGTCTCTTGTATGTCTTTCATTTGGGCTTGCAGTGATCATCATAGCGAACGTTTCCGGAGATTATATGAACAGGATGGATGGCGTGGAGGCCTATTACAGTCAGGATTATATGACCTGTTATCAGAATCTGGTGGGAAGAAATCTGAACGAAAGCGAGCAGGTGATGCTGGGGAAATCAGAGAGTATTTTGAGAATCAGGCTTTGGATCAGTGAATATGAGCTGTTTGTGGAGGAAGGACTGGAGGTAGAGGCTTTGGACAGCCTGCTGCAGTCTGTATATGCCTATCCCTCCTTATATGAATATGCCGGTCAGTGGAATGCCCAGAGCGAGGTGGCAGCCGAGTATGCTCAAATTTTGCAGATTCTATCAGAAAAATACAATTTGACCCAGGAACAGGCACAGGAAATCATAGATGTGCCCGACGATGTGGAATATACAATCATTGTCACAGCCATTTCCCAAGGAACGGATTATGAAGCCTGGAAGAATCAACAGGCAAAAGAGCAGGCTGCAGAACAGGAATCCCAACAGCTTGCAGATCAGCTGCCGGAGGAAACGGAGCTTTCGGAAGAAATCTTTATAGACAACATAGCGTAGCGGGAGACAGTATGATTGCGATAATTGATTATGATGCAGGGAATATCAAAAGTGTGGAAAAGGCCTTGCAGTTTTTGGGAAAAGAGGCGGTAATCACCAGGGACAGAGACACCATACTGAAAGCGGATGGCGCAATTCTGCCAGGGGTTGGGGCCTTTGGAGACGCCATGGAAAAGCTGCATTCTTATGGGCTGTCAGATACCATTCATGAATATGTGGCGGGCGGAAAGCCTTTTCTTGGCATCTGCCTTGGCCTGCAGCTTCTCTTTGAGAGCAGCGAGGAAAGTCCGGGAGTGGAGGGACTGCATATTCTGGAAGGGAAGATTCTGCGGATTCCAGAGGCAGAGGGATTAAAAATTCCCCATATCGGATGGAACAATCTCCGCTGTCCCCAGGAAGGGAAAGGGCTTTCGGGAAGGTTGTTTCTAGGACTGGAGGAGAATCCTTATGTATATTTTGTCCATTCCTATTATCTGCAGGCGGCAGATGAGAGTATCGTAACGGCTGCAGCGGATTATGGCGTTGAGATTCACGCGGCAGTGGAAAAGGGTAATATTTTTGCCTGTCAATTTCACCCGGAAAAAAGCTCAAAGACAGGGCTTAAGATACTGCAGAATTTTATTCAGATCACGGAGGAGACGGTATGCACACAAAAAGAATCATTCCCTGCCTGGACGTAAAGGATGGAAGAGTGGTAAAGGGTGTGAATTTTGTGAACTTCCGGGATGCAGGTGACCCGGCGGAGGCGGCGGCCGCATATGACAAAGCCGGGGCGGATGAATTGGTTTTTTTAGACATTACCGCATCGGCGGACAACAGAGCTACACAGCTTGCGTGGGTGAGACAGGTTGCTTCACAGGTGTTTATACCCTTTACCGTGGGCGGAGGAATCCGTTCCATAGAGGACTTCAGAGCAATACTGCGGGAGGGAGCTGATAAAATATCCATCAATTCCGCAGCGATCATGAATCCGCAGCTGATCAGCGAGGCTGCGGAGAAATTCGGCAGCCAGTGTGTTGTGGTTGCCATAGACGCAAAAAGAAGACAGGACGGCAGCGGCTGGAATATTTATAAAAACGGAGGCCGGGTGGATATGGGCATCGACGCTGTGGAGTGGGCGGTAAAGGCACAGGCTCTGGGCGCCGGTGAAATCCTTCTCACCAGCATGGACGGGGACGGCACAAAGGAAGGGTATGATCTGGCCCTTACGAAAGCGGTGGCTGAGGCGGTGGGGATTCCGGTGATTGCCTCCGGGGGTGCAGGCAGGCTGGAACATTTTTACGAAGCCTTGCACGATGCCAAAGCGGAGGCCGTGCTTGCGGCATCTCTGTTTCATTACAGAGAGCTGGAAATCCGCCAGGTGAAAGAATACTTAAGAGAGAAAGGCATCAGTGTCCGTCTGTAGGACATAAGGAAGGTGAGAATTATGGGCATGATTGACAATGACTGGCTGCAGGAGCTGGGGGCAGAATTTCGAAAGCCCTATTACAGAAAACTGTATGAGTTTGTGAAGCAGGAGTATAATACCACTCAGGTCTTTCCGCCAGCGGAGGATATCTTTAATGCGTTTCATCTCACCCCCTTAAGCCAGGTAAAAGTTGTCATTATCGGGCAGGACCCCTATCATAATGTAGGACAGGCCCATGGGCTGTGCTTTTCAGTGAAGCCGGATGTGGAGATTCCGCCGTCTTTGGTGAATATTTATCAAGAGCTTCACGATGATCTGGGATGCTACATTCCTAATAACGGATATCTGGTAAAATGGGCAAAGCAAGGGGTTCTGATGCTGAATACGGTGCTTACGGTACGGGCGCACATGGCCAATTCCCATCACGGCAAGGGCTGGGAGGAATTTACAGATGCTGCCATCCGGGCTTTGAACAAGCAGGATCGTCCTATTGTTTTTATATTATGGGGACGGCCCGCCCAAATGAAAAAGAGTATGCTGGACAATCCCAGGCATTTGATTTTGGAGGCTCCCCATCCAAGCCCTCTGTCCGCTTACAGAGGATTTTTTGGGAGCAGACCCTTCAGCAAGACAAATGAATTTTTACAGGAGCATGGGGAAACACCCATAGACTGGCAGATAGAGAATGTATAGAAAGAGGAGTATTTATGGAAAAGAAGGCATTTGTAACAAAGGAAATGGTTGAGGAGATTGTAAAGACTTATCCTACGCCATTTCATATTTATGACGAGAAGGGAATCAGAGAAAATGCCAGGGCTCTGAAGGAGGCCTTTGCGTGGAACAAGGGATATAAGGAATTTTTTGCGGTCAAGGCCACTCCCAACCCATTTCTGATTCAAATACTGCGGGAATATGGCTGCGGCTGTGACTGCTCCTCCCTGACAGAGCTGATGCTCAGCGACGCCATGGGAGTGCGCGGGGAGGATATTATGTTTTCCTCCAATGACACACCAGCCCATGAGTTTGCCTATGCAGCAAAGCTTGGTGCAACCATCAATCTGGATGATATCACCCATATTGATTTTCTGGAAAAAACAATAGGATACATTCCTAAAACCATAAGCTGCCGCTATAATCCGGGAGGATATTTTTCCATCAGCAATAATATTATGGACAATCCCGGGGATGCAAAATATGGTTTTACCACAGAGCAGATGTTTGAGGGCTTCCGTATCCTGAAGGAAAAGGGCGTAGAGAATTTTGGCATTCATGCGTTCCTTGCAAGCAATACGGTGACCAATGAGTATTATCCGGTATTGGCAAAAACACTGTTTGAGCTGGCGGTAAAATTAAAGGAGGAGACAGGAGCCCATATTACCTTTATCAATCTGTCCGGAGGCATTGGCATTCCCTATGGTCCAGACCAGGAGCCCAATGACATCAGGGCCATTGGTGAAAGTGTGCGTAAGGTGTATCAGGAAATCTTAGAGCCTGCAAGAATGGGGGATGTAGCCATCTACACGGAGCTGGGACGTTTTATGATGGGGCCTTACGGTCATCTGGTGACTAAAGTGATTCATGAAAAGCATACCCACAAGGAATATGTGGGCGTTGATGCCTGTGCTGTGAACCTGATGCGTCCTGCCATGTACGGAGCGTATCATCACATTACGGTTCTGGGAAAGGAAAATCTTGCCTGTGATCACAAATATGACGTAACAGGCTCTCTGTGTGAGAACAATGATAAGTTTGCGGTGGACCGAATGCTTCCGGAGGTGCAAATCGGAGATTACCTTGCCATTCATGACACCGGCGCTCATGGGTTTGCCATGGGATACAATTACAATGGCAAGTTAAAGTCGGCAGAGCTTTTGCTTCGGGAAAACGGAAAAGTGGAGCTGATCCGGAGGGCGGAGACCCCCAGGGATTATTTTGCAACCTTCGACTGTTTTGACATTTATCAGAAAATAGATTGGAATGCGTAAAATGAGATATCCGAAATTTTTGCCTGAAAAGGGAACCATAGGCTTTGTGGCTCCCTCCTTTGGATGCGGAATAGAGCCTTACCGCAGCGCTTTTGAGAATGCGCAGAAAAAGTTTAAGGAGATGGGCTATGGCCTGAAGCTTGGACCTAACTGCTATGCCCAGGAAGGGGTGGGCATCAGCAATGAGCCAAAGCTCTGTGCAGAGGAGCTGATGGAAGCTTACTGTGCAGATGACAGTGACTGTCTGATCTCCTGCGGCGGCGGTGAGCTGATGTGCGAAGTGCTAAGCTGGATGGATTTTGAGAAAATCAAGAAAGCGGCCCCCAAATGGTATATGGGCTACTCCGACAATACCAATATGACCTATCTGCTGGCCACTCTCTGTGATACGGCTTCTATCTATGGCCCCTGTGCAGCGGCCTTCGGCATGGAACCGTGGCACCCCTCTTTGGAGGATGCCATGAGGCTTTTGCGGGGAGAGAAGAACCGGGAGGGCAATTACGCGGTACAGGGATATGACAAATGGGAAAAGGAGTCCTTGAAAAGCCCTGAAAATCCTCTGGCTCCTTACCATGTGACGGAAAATCTGTCCATAAGAACTTATTTGGGAGACGAGGAATGCACCGGGAGGGATGTGCCTGTGACCTTTCAGGGAAGGCTGCTGGGAGGCTGTATGGACTGCCTGGTGAATCTCCTGGGAACCCGATTTGACCGGACCGGTGAATTTATAGAAAAGTATAAGGAGGATGGCATTATCTGGTTTTTGGAGGCTTGTGATCTCAATGTCTTTGCCATCCGAAGAGCCATGTGGCAGATGGAGGAGGCCGGCTGGTTTCGATATGTGAAGGGATTTTTGGTGGGAAGACCCCTTTGCTTCGGACAGGAAATGATGGGGCTTGACGCTTACCAGGCAGTACTGAAGGTGGCGGGCAGCAAGAATGTGCCGGTGATTATGGATGTGGATCTGGGACATCTTCCCCCTATGATGCCGGTTATCGTGGGAAGCATGGGAGAGGTTTCCGTACGGGGAAATCATATTGATATCACATATCATCTCTGCTGAGATGCAAAAAAATCCAGGGTATGAAACCCTGGATTTTTTTGACTGCCGGCAATGGGACTTGAACCCATACGTGGTTGCCCACAACAGATTTTGAGTCTGCCTCGTCTGCCATTCCGACACGCCGGCATTTGTGATGCAAAACCGTGATTTATGGTTGTGATTCACGGCTGTAATTCACAGCTGTGATCCCCTCACAACAGAGATTATTCTAACACAGAAATCGGTTCTTGACAAGTGATTTTTTCTTTTCTTTTTCTTCAAGATGTTGTATAGTAAATATGTATGTGTAAATGCTGATAATGGTGGGATAGCGTATGGACTGCAAAGAATTTGAACGGATGATTTCCGATTTTATTGCACGGAAGCTTGACTTTCAGAATCTGATAAAATTTAAGGATCACATGGAGCATTGCGCAGACTGCAAGGAGGAGCTTGTGATTCAGTTTCTTGTGTCAGAGGGTATGCAGCGGCTGGAGGAAGGAGACGCCTTTGACCTGCAGAGTGAGCTTAAGGAGCGGCTGGAGGACGCAGGACGCAAGATAAAATTCCACAGCAGCTTTCTTGTGGCGGGAGCAGTTTTGGAGATTGCCGCAGTGATTGCCCTCGCGGGAACGGTAGTGTGGCTGATTTCTTAGGGCAGGCTGTGCAGGCAGCTGTTCGCCGCAAAGCCGATAATAGAAAACCAGCATAGAAATGAGGATGAAAATGGCTGAAAAATTAGTATTGATTGATGGACACAGTATTTTGAACCGGGCCTTTTACGGAGTCCCCGATTTGAGCAACGCACAGGGACTGCACACCAATGCCATTTATGGATTCCTCAATATTATGTTTAAGATTCTGGAGGAGGAGAGGCCCGATTATCTGGCGGTGGCCTTTGATGTGCATGCACCCACCTTCCGCCATGAAATGTATGCGGATTATAAGGGTACCAGAAAGCCCATGCCCCAGGAGCTCAGGGAGCAGGTGCCGGTGATGAAGGAGCTTCTGCAGGCAATGAATGTGGTGATTGTGGAGCGGGCCGGATTTGAGGCGGACGATCTGCTGGGGACGCTGGCCAGGAAGGCACAGGCAGCAGGCATAGAGGTTTCCCTGGTATCGGGAGACAGGGATCTTCTGCAGATTGCCACGGATCACATTAAGATCAGAATTCCCAAGACCAAAATGGGAAAAACCGAGATAGAGGATTATTATGCACAGGACGTGCAGAAAGCATGGCAGGTGACGCCTCAGCAGTTTATTGAGCTGAAGGCGCTGATGGGGGATACCTCCGACAATATTCCCGGTGTTCCCAAGGTGGGGGCGAAAACTGCGGAAGCGCTGATGACGCAGTATGGTTCACTGGATAATATTTATGCGCATGTACAGGAGATATCCAAAAAAAGCATTCGGGAATCCCTCATAGAAAATAAGGAGCTGGCATATTTGAGCAGAGACCTGGCTGCCATTAAAACGGATTGTGACATAGAACTGGACTATGAGGCGGCCCGGGCGGAGGGCTATTATACCAAAGAGGCTTATTTGATTTTAAAAAAGCTGGAATTCAAAAATCTTCTGGATCGTTTTGACGGGGAGCAGACCGCGGTTGAGGAGGGGGGAATCCGGGATTCCTTTAAGAGGCTTGAGAGCCTTTCCCAATGTCTGGAGACGCTTAAACGGGCAGAGGAAGCCTCTCTTGTGGGACTGCTTTTGGCCGAAGAGGGGGAAAGTCTGTTTGGCATTGCCCTTTCTCTGGATGATGGTGTGTATTTTTATGAGGCTGTCCCTGAGGATGGGGAGGCACTTTCAGGGGCTCTTGCGAGGCTCTCCCAAAATACGGCGATCTCTACCTTTGACATCAAGAAACAGTATGCCTATCTGTGTCAGGAGAGCACAGAGAAATATTTTGATATTTTAATCGGAGCCTATCTTTTAAATCCGCTGAAAAGCGATTACAGCATAGAGACCATTGCCTCGGAGCACTTAAACCTGACCATTCCCGGGAAGGTGGAGACCTTTGGAAAGCTTAAGCTTTCGGAGGCCTTTGAGAAGCAGCCCGAAAAGTGCATGGAATATTACTGCTTTGGCGCTTATGTGTGCGCAGCGGCTTTTGGAGTGCTTCGGGATAAGCTTAAGGAAACGCAGATGGATCAGCTGATGGATGAAATAGAAATGCCCCTTTCTCTGGTGCTCTACGACATGGAAAAAGAAGGTGTGGAGGTGCGCAGAGAGGAGCTGAAGGCTTATGGGGACGCACTGGTGAGCAGAATCGAGGAGCTGGAAAAGTCCATCCATGCCCAGGCGGGAGTGGAATTTAACATCAACTCACCCAAACAGCTGGGCGAGGTGCTATTTGAAACCATGGGCATCCCCGGAGGAAAAAAGACCAAGACAGGGTATTCCACGGCAGCAGATGTGCTGGAAAAGCTGGCGGAGGAATATCCTATTGTAAAGGATATTCTGGAGTACAGAGGCCTTGCAAAGCTGAAATCCACCTATGCGGACGGACTGGCCGCTTATATTGGCGCGGATCACCGCATTCACACCAATTTCAACCAGACCATAACGGCTACAGGGCGTATCAGCTCCACAGAGCCGAATCTGCAGAATATTCCCATGCGGATGGAGCTGGGAAGGCGTATCCGCAAGGTGTTTGTGCCAAAGGAAGGCTATGAATTTATGGATGCCGATTATTCGCAGATTGAGCTGCGTGTTCTGGCTCATATGTCCGGGGATGAACAGCTCATTGAAGCCTATAAGATGGACCAGGATATCCACCGGATTACGGCGGCCAAGGTGTTCCACACGCCCTTTGAGGAGGTGACGGACCTGCAGAGAAGAAATGCCAAGGCGGTGAATTTTGGTATTGTGTACGGTATCAGCTCCTTTGGCCTCAGCCAGGACTTGAGCATCAGCAAAAAGGAGGCGGCAGAGTATATCAGTCAGTATTTTGCCACTTATCCCAAAGTCAAGGAATTTTTGGACGGGCTGGTGGCGGAAGCCAGACAAAAGGGCTATGTGACCACCCTGTTTCATAGAAGGCGCCCGGTGCCGGAGCTGTCCTCCTCTAACTTTATGCAGCGCTCCTTTGGGGAACGGGTAGCCATGAATTCTCCCATTCAGGGCACGGCTGCAGATATTATCAAGATTGCCATGATCCGGGTATGGAGGGCTCTGCGGGAGGCGGGACTAAAATCCAAGCTGATTCTGCAGGTGCATGACGAGCTTTTGATCGAGACCCTTAAGGAGGAAGAGGAGCAGGTTCGGAAAATCCTTTCCGAAAATATGAAGTCGGCAGCAGATCTGGCGGTGACTCTGGAGGTGGATCTGCATACCGGCGAAAACTGGTATGAGGCGAAATGATGAAGGTGCGTTTTATTGGGATTACGGGAGGCGTAGGCTCGGGGAAATCGGAGCTTCTGCGTTATATTGCAAAGCACTATAAATGTGAGATTTATCTTGCGGATGAGGTGGCCCATCTGGTAAAGCTGCCGGGAACTCCTTGCTTTCACAGCCTGGTAGAACTCTTGGGGAAGGAAATTTTGGACAAAGACGGACAGATTGACAAGACTGCTATGGCGGACAGGATTTTTTCCGATGAGAAATGCTTAGAACAGGTCAATGAGATTGTACATCCGGCGGTGAAGGAATTTCTTTTGGAGCGGTATAGGCAGGCCAGGGAAAATCCTGACATTGAATTATTTTTTGTGGAGGCCGCCCTTTTGGTGGAAGGGGGCTATGGACAGATCGTGGATGAGCTGTGGTATGTGTATGCAGCGGAGGATGTACGCAGAGAACGGCTTCGCAGGGCCAGGGGCTATGCGCCTGAAAAGATAGAGGGAATCATGAACAGTCAGCTGTCGGAGGAGGAATTCAGAGGAGCCTGTGACTTTGTCATAGATAACAGCGGATCCCTGGAGGACAGCTATCGTCAGATCAATAAGAAACTGGAGGCTTTTACATGGCAGGAGTAAGGGAAAAACAGGGACAGCTGGTATTTGGCCTGGACATTGGCACCCGCAGCATTGTGGGAACCGTAGGATATAAAAGCGGCGGCAGCTTTCATGTGACGGCACAGCGGATGAAGGAGCACGAGACCAGGGCTATGCTGGACGGGCAGATACACGATATCGGCAAGGTGGGAGAGACCATCTCCCAGGTGAAAGCACAGCTGGAGCAGGATCTGAACAGAGAGCTTACAGAGGTATGTATTGCGGCGGCGGGCCGTGTGCTGCGGACTGTGACCACTTATACGGAGCATACCTTTGAAAGTGAGCGGGAGATTCTGGCAGAGGATATCTATTCCCTGGCTGCCATGGGAGTGGAAAAGGCGTATGAGGAGTTTCAGAAAGACAATGACACGGACGTAAAGTTTTACTGTGTGGGATATACGCCCATGCGCTATTATATGAACGGCTACCAGATTGGAAATCTGGAGGGACATAAGGCCAAGACAATCGGAATTGATCTGATTGCCACCTTTCTCCCGGATGATGTGGTGGACGGGCTGTATAAGGCTGTGGAGCTGGCCGGGCTTCATGTGGCAAATCTGACGCTGGAGCCCATCGCCGCCATACAGGTGGCGATCCCGGAAAAATTCCGTATGCTGAATCTGGCGCTGGTGGACGTTGGGGCGGGCACCAGCGATATCTCCATTACAAAGGAAGGCACCATAGTGGCTTACGGCATGATACCGGTAGCCGGGGACAGCCTGACGGATATTCTGGTGCAGCACTGTCTTGTGGATTTTGATACAGCGGAGCAGATCAAACGCAAGGCCGGAGAAATGGAAACGGTGGAATATACGGATATTCTGGGACTGCCTCAGACCATCTCCTCTAAGGAGGTGATGGAGCTTTTGGAGGAGGCAGTGGCCAGAATGACAAAGCTGGCAGCAGACTGCATCAAGGAGTTAAACGGCGATAAATCTGTCAGCGCAGTGTTCGTGGTAGGCGGAGGGGGAATGATTCCCGGGTATACTGAGAAGCTGGCGGCAGAGCTGGGAATTGCAAAGGAACGAGTAGCCATCCGCGGCCAGGAAGTGATGCAGAATATTCAGTTTGAGATAGAAAACGCCAGAAACGATGCCATGATGGTGACTCCCATCGGCATCTGCTTAAGCTATTATGAGCAGAGCAACAATTTTATCTTCGTGGAATTTAACAAGGTGCGCATAAAGCTGTATGACAATGGAAGGATATCCGTGGCGGATGCGGCCATGCAGGCAAAATTCCCCAATGAGGCACTTTTCCCAAGGCGGGGACAGGCTCTCACCTTTTCAGTGAACGGCAAGAACCGAATGATTAGAGGAGAGCAGGGGGAATCGGCTGTGATCCGTGTAAATAAGGATCCGGCGGACATCCATACCCAAATACACAGCGGGGACAAGATAGAGATCACCGCTTCCACCACCGGGGCGGCAGCCTCCCTGGAGCTTGGCCGGCTTTCGGAGCTTTCGGAACGGCTTCATGTTTTTGTGAACGGAGCAGGCATTGACATTCCCAAAACCGCTTATGTGAATGGGAATAGAGAAAATGAATTTTACCTGATCCGGGAGGGCGACGCCATACAGGTACATAATTATTATACGGTATCGGAGATCGCTGAATTTCTGGATGTGCCGCTGGGGGAAAATATTCTGGTGAATGAAACGGCGGCCAGGCCGGAGACAAGGGTATATGAAAACTTTACCCTGACATGGGACATGGAAGCGGAGAAGTCTTCAGAGAACCGGCATACTCCGGAGGAGGAAAACCTGCGGGAGGAGAAGCACCCGGAAGAAAAGCAGGCTTCCAAGACAGATGCGCCGGCAGAGAAACAGGAGGCGCCAAAGAGTCCCGACCAAAAAGAAAACAATGAAGTGACTGTAACAGTCAACGGCGCGCCTGTTGTGTTATCTGATAAAAAGAGCTATGTGTTTGTGGATGTATTTGACTTTATAGATTTTGACTTAAGGGACTCCAGAGGGCGCAGCATCGTGACCAACATAAATGGCAGGCCGGCTCAGTATATGGAGGCTTTAAACGGCGGCGAGGTCATAGAAATATACTGGAAATAGAGGAAAGAGAGACTTAAATTATGAGATTATGCAGTATTGCAAGCGGAAGCAGCGGAAACTGCATCTATGTGGGCTCTGAGGCCACGCATCTGCTTGTGGACGTGGGAATCAGCGGAAAAAGGACAGAGTGCGGTCTGCATACGCTGGGAATTACAGGAGCTGATCTGGACGGTATTTTGGTGACCCATGAGCATATGGACCATATCAACGGTCTGGGGGTCATGGCCCGCAAATACAATGTTCCCATTTATGCCACGAAAGGCACCATAGAGGCTATTAAGGAATGCACCACCATCGGAAGGATTGAGGACTCTCTTTTTCGAGAGGTTTACGAGGATGAAAAGCTGATCATCAAGGACCTGACGGTGAACCCCATGCGGATTTCCCATGATGCGGCCCAGCCTGTGGCCTACCGCATCGGATACGGCAGCAAACGAGTGGGAATTTGTACGGACCTGGGGGTTTATAACGATTATACCGTGGAGTGCCTAAAGGGCATGGATGCGGTTTTGCTGGAAGCAAACCATGATGTGAATATGCTTCAGGTAGGCCCGTACCCTTATTATCTGAAGCAGCGCATTTTGGGAGATAAGGGGCATTTGTCCAATGAAAATTCGGGAAGGCTGCTTGGCCGGATTCTGCACGATGGGCTCCAGACCATTCTTCTGGGGCATTTAAGCAAGGAAAACAATCTGCCGGAGCTTGCCTACGAGGCGGTGCGTATGGAGATCACCATGGGGGATAACCCATACAATGGCGGAGATTTCAGGCTTATGGTGGCGGGGAGAAACGAAGTTTCCCCCATTATCAATATTGCGTAATAACAAGGGAGGAGAATGGAGGAAGAATGAAAAGAACAATTATTACGGTAGTAGGACGGGATACAGTGGGAATCATTGCCAGGGTGTGCACTTATCTTGCGGAAAACGGAATCAATATTCTGGATATTTCCCAGACCATTGTACAGGGATATTTTAATATGATGATGATCGTGGATACCAGCCAGGGAAAAAAGGCCTTTGGGGAAATGGCCGACGAGCTTTCGACCCTGGGAGATGAAATCGGCGTGGTGATCAAGTGCCAGAAGGAAGAAATCTTCGACAAAATGCACCGCATTTGAGGTGAAAGGCTGGAATGTGCAGAAACAGTGAGGAAACGAGGAAGAAATGATTAATTTATATGAAGTGACGGAAACCAACAAAATGATAGAAGAGGAAAATCTCGACGTGCGTACCATCACGTTGGGAATCAGTCTTTTGGACTGTGTGGATTCCGATCTGGAAGCCCTGAAAGAAAAAATATATTGTAAGATTTATGAGGCGGCAAAGGATTTGGTGGCCGTGGGAGAGGAAATTGCAAGAGAATTTGGCATACCCATTGTGAATAAGAGAATTTCCGTAACGCCCATTGCCCTTGTAGGGGGAGCGGCCTGCAAAACAGTCGAGGATTTTACACAGATTGCACAGACCCTTGACAGGGCTGCCAAAGAGGTGGGCGTAAATTTTATCGGGGGCTATTCTGCACTTGTGAGCAAGGGTATGACTCCGGCGGACGAACTGCTGATCCGCTCCATCCCCCTGGCCCTCTCCTCCACGGAAAGGGTGTGCAGCTCCGTGAATCTGGGTTCTACCAAAACCGGAATCAATATGGACGCCGTAAGGCTCATGGGAGAAATTGTCAAAGAGACTGCCAGATGCACTAAGGAGGAGGACTCCCTTGGCTGTGCAAAGCTTGTGGTGTTCTGCAATGCGCCGGATGACAATCCCTTTATGGCAGGAGCCTTTCACGGCGTGACGGAGTGCGACAAGGTGATAAACGTGGGCGTAAGCGGCCCCGGAGTGGTAAAGACTGCTCTGGAGCAGGTGCGGGGAGAAAGCTTTGAGATTTTGTGTGAGACCATCAAGAAAACAGCCTTTAAGGTGACCCGGGTGGGGCAGCTTGTGGCAAAAGAGGCATCCAAGCGCTTACAGGTTCCCTTTGGCATTGTGGATTTGTCCCTGGCCCCCACTCCTGCCATCGGCGACAGTGTGGCGGACATTCTCTGTGAGATGGGGCTGGAGTATGCAGGCGCGCCGGGCACCACTGCAGCCCTTGCGCTTTTAAACGATCAGGTAAAAAAAGGGGGCGTTATGGCTTCCTCCTACGTGGGGGGACTCAGCGGCGCGTTTATCCCTGTCAGCGAGGATCAGGGAATGATCGATGCGGTAAAGGCAGGGGCGCTGACCTTGGAAAAGCTGGAGGCAATGACCTGTGTGTGCTCGGTGGGGCTTGATATGATAGCCATCCCCGGAGACACAAAGGCGTCCACCATTTCCGGCATTATCGCAGATGAAATGGCCATAGGCATGGTGAATCAAAAAACCACGGCTGTCCGCATCATTCCCGTGATCGGGAAGGGTGTGGGGGAAACCGTGGAGTTTGGAGGGCTTTTAGGATATGCCCCTATCATGCCTGTAAATTCATTTTCCTGTGATGCTTTTATCAGCAGAGGGGGCAGGATTCCCGCCCCGATTCATAGCTTTAAAAATTAAGCGTCTCAGAGAAGGCTTTTTAGAGAATCACAATGGGAGTGGAATACTCGTTTTCCATACTCCGTTTGGATTTCAGCGCCAGGGTGCTCTGATAAATATTGTTGATGTTTGTTTCCTTTTTGAGCATGTCATAGGCCTCTGTCCCCAGCAGCTTGTCGGCGTCAGCCAGCTTAGTCACAAGGGGGATGGAGGCTTTTTCCTTGATAGCGGACAATAGGGGAGCTGCGTCCCTGCGAAAGCCTAAAACTCTGGCATAGGGAATGTAGTCCATAGCCTGGTAGCGCTCTAAGGTATCGGTATCCATATCCAGCAGAATATGAAGCAGGCATCTGCTGATGCGGGAATAGGTGAGCTCCTTGCTCTTTAGCAGGTCGCAGAAGCCCCGGAAGCTGTCAAAGCGGAACAAATTTTTGCGGATACGGTCCGACAGATCGGAGGACACGTCCAGAAAACGGTCATAGCCGTTTTCCCGCTCGGAAAGCAGCTTATAGTGCAGAGCAAAGGAAAAGTCGTTGATATGTACCGGCTTTGCTGTGAGCAGATACTCTTTTATGATCAAATAGGCGCTTTCCGGCATCTGGCTTTCCAGAAAATCAAAATCCTGGCGGGAAAACACAGCCTGGCGGATGGCAAGGGCGGAGCTTTGATTTTCGCCCAGCCGTCTGTCATGATAATCGGACCCTGCCCGCAGGGTGGTAAAGGGTACGATGGCGCTGCCCAGCCGGGACAGGGCCTTTAAGTATTCAATGCCCAGAATATTGTTGGGGGAGGAGAGCACGTCCTTTTGGGAGCTTAAGGAGGGATCGTACTGGAGCAGCGCATTGGTTCTTGCGCTTGGGTAGGAAAGGCCCTGTCTGAGGTTTCGTTTCAGGCAGCGGACGTATTCGTCAGGCTCCTTAAGGAGGATGTCTGCGATCCGCTTCAAAATACCGATATCTCCGCATTCACTTCCGAAACAGAGATGATCTACCACACCCAGCTTGTCTAAAAGACAAACGGCCCCCGTGGCAAAATATTCCGCGCTGGATGCGGAGTAGCAGGCAGGAATCTCCACTACCAGATCGGCTCCGTTTTTTAGAGCCATTTCTGCGCGTCTGTACTTGTCTAAGAGAGCGGGGATGCCGCGCTGCATAAAGTTTCCGCTCATTGCGATAACGGTGTAATCTGCCCCAAGCTGCCTGCGGGATTCCTCCAGCTGATATTTGTGCCCGTTATGAAAAGGGTTGTATTCTGCAATAATGCCGTTGACCTTCATAGAGATTCCTCCTTTCAAAAAAACCTGATAAAAAACGTAAAACCGATAAAATATGTCAAATGGAAATGTGAAAAAAATAACATACTGTGTAAGCGTTTACATTACCTGAATTATCATAAAAAATAATAAAAAAGGCAGTGAGTCTTGTACCTGAAAATGTACAATTTACCGCACATTATGCCTTGTATCTTGTCCTACTATTTAGTATAATATAAATATCTCAGTTTGTTAAGGAAAAAATAACCAAAACAGAAAGGAAAGCGGACGGATAGTCGGAAAGGAGAAAGGGTATATGTCATATATTGACAAAATTAAAGAAAGAGCAAGGCTCGACAAGAAAACAATCGTCCTGCCGGAATCCAACGATAAGAGGACTCTGCTGGCTGCGGCTAAGATTGTGGAAGAGGGAATTGCCGATATCATTATGATCGGTAATGAGGAAAAGATTATGGATGGCGCCGGCTGGCTGGAAGTAGATCTCTCAGGCATTACGGTAGTCAATCCTGCGCTTACGCCTAAGCTGGACGAGTATGTAAATCTCTTGTACGAAACCAGAAAGGCAAAGGGAATGACCCCGGAGAAGGCCAGGGAAATTCTGCTGAATGATTACCTCACCTTCGGCATTGTTATGGTAAAGGCAAACGATGCGGACGGCATGGTGGCAGGGGCATGCCATTCCACGGCAGACACACTGAGACCCGCTCTTCAGATTCTCAAGACGGCTCCCGGCGTAAAGCTTGTCTCTGCATTTTTCGTTATGGATACCCAGTTTAAGGATCAGGGCGAGGATGGAACCTTTATCTTTGCAGACTGCGGTTTGAATCAGGATCCCACTGCAGAGGAGCTTGCGGCCATTGCGGAATCCTCTTCCAGAAGCTTTAAGTCTCTGGTAGGACCAAAGCCTGTGATCGCAATGCTGAGCCATTCTACAAAGGGAAGTGCAAAGCATGCCCTGGTGGACAAGGTAGTGGAGGCTACCCAGATTGCCCATGAGCAGTATCCTCATCTGACCCTGGATGGAGAGCTGCAGCTGGACGCTGCACTGGTACCCGGTGTTGCAAAATCCAAGGCGCCCGGAAGTCCTGTGGGAGGGAGGGCCAACGTATTGATTTTCCCCAACCTGGATGCAGGAAACATCGGCTACAAGCTGGTGCAGAGGCTGGGAGGTGCGGAAGCATACGGCCCCATGCTTCAGGGAATCGCAAAGCCCGTAAACGATCTTTCCAGAGGATGCTCCTGGCAGGACATTGTGGGTGTTGTGGCGCTGACCTCCGTTCAGGCACAGCTGGTGTAAGGCTGCGGAGACGGTATCCGGTCTGTAAAACATAGAAAGCTTTGTGAGCGCAAAGAAGGAAAGGAAGTAAAGGAAAGACATGAATATTTTAGTTATCAACTGCGGCAGCTCCTCTTTGAAATTTCAGATGATCAATTCCGAGACGGAGCAGTGTATTGCCAAGGGCCTTTGCGAAAGAATCGGCATTGAAGGCAGTATGATTACATATGCTCCTGCAGGCGGGGAAAAGGAAAAAACGGTGACTCCCATGCCGGATCACACAGAAGCTATCCGCCTGGTGCTGGAGGCTTTGACCAATGAAAAAACCGGGGTGGTAAAGAGCCTGGACGAGATTGGAGCGGTGGGCCACCGCATTGTGCACGGGGGAGAAAAATTTGCTGAATCCACCATTATTACGGATGAAGTGATGGCGGCCATCGAAGAGTGCAATGATCTGGCGCCTCTTCATAATCCTGCAAATCTGATCGGTATTAATGCCTGCAAAAAGCTGATGCCCGGTACACCGATGGTGGGCGTGTTTGACACGGCCTTTCATCAGACGATGCCGGAAGAGGCTTATATGTATGGACTTCCCTATGAATATTATAAGAACTATAAAATCAGAAGATACGGCTTCCATGGAACCAGCCATTCCTATGTCTCCAAGAGAGCTGCAGAGCTTCTGGGCAGAAAATATGAAGATTTGAAGATTATTGTATGCCATCTGGGCAACGGAGCCAGCGTATCCGCAGTGAAAAACGGAAAGTGCGTGGATACCTCTATGGGACTGACTCCTCTGGAGGGACTGATTATGGGAACCCGCTGCGGCGATATCGATCCGGCTATCATCGAATTCCTTGCGCATAAAGAGGGTAAGAACATCGATGAGATCATGTCTGTGCTCAACAAAAAATCGGGTGTGCTGGGACTTTCCGACAATCTTTCCTCGGACTTCAGAGACTTGGAGGCTGGGTATGAAAAAAATGATCCCAACGCAATCCGCACATTAAAAACCTACTGCTATCGAGTGGCAAAATACATCGGCGCTTATGCAGCGGCAATGAACGGCGTGGATGCGATCTGCTTTACGGCAGGAATCGGAGAAAACGGCCCTCTGGTGCGCACCCTGGTTTGCGGCTATCTTGGCTATCTGGGGGTAACCCTTGACGAAGAGGCAAATCAAAAGAAGGGTGAAGAGGTGGTTATTTCCACCTCCGACAGCACCACAACAGTGCTGGCTGTTCCCACAAATGAAGAGCTTGCCATCGCAAGAGAGACCGTTCGTCTTGTAAAATAAGGAAGAACACGAAAGAACCCATGGACCAAAGCAAACGGTCTATGGGTTCTTTGAATGAAAAGGTTCTGTTAAAAGTATCACAATATAGAAAGCAATCAGGAATAGAATAAAAAATAATGATGGAGGCGCATATGGCAAAAAACGTAATTGTGGGACAGTCCGGCGGACCTACCGCCGTAATTAATTCCAGCCTGGCGGGGGTGTATAAAACGGCCATGGATCTGGGGGCAGAGAAGGTATATGGAATGCGGCACGGCATTCAGGGCTTTCTGGAAAAGAACATTGTGGATTTGGGAGAGAAGATACGCACAGACCTTGATTTGGAGCTTTTGAAAAGAACGCCCTCTGCGTTTTTGGGCTCCTGCCGCTATAAGCTTCCGGATATCAAGGACAACAGAGAGCTTTTTGATAAAATTTTTGAAATTTTGGATGAATATGAGATATCGGCGTTTTTCTACATCGGTGGAAACGACTCTATGGATACCATAAAAAAGCTGTCTGACTACGCTATATTGATCAGCAGCCCTATTTGCTTTATTGGTGTGCCAAAGACCATAGATAACGACCTTGCGGCTACGGATCATACGCCCGGTTTCGGAAGCGCAGCCAAATACATTGCTTCCGTGACAAAGGAGCTGATCCGGGACGGATTAGTGTACGACATTCAGAATGTGACCGTAATTGAGATCATGGGAAGAAATGCGGGATGGCTTACCGGAGCGGCGGCTCTTGCGGCCAGCGAGGACTGTGAGGGTGTGGATATGATTTATCTGCCGGAGCTGCCCTTTGATGTGGATTTGTTTGTAGAGCGGGTAGGGAAGCTTCTGCAGAAGAAAAAGTCTGTGGTGATTGCAGTGTCGGAGGGTGTTAAGACTGCGGATGGAAAATATGTGTTTGAGCTCACAGACCACACGGAGTATGTGGACTCCTTTGGACATAAGCAGCTGAGCGGCACGGCAAGATATCTGGCCTCTCTTGTCAGTGAAAAATTTGGGTGCAAGTCCAGGGCCATAGAGCTCTCTACGCTGCAAAGATGCGCGGGCCATCTGACCTCCAGGGTGGATATCACGGAGGCCTACCAGGTGGGCGGTTCTGCAGTGAAGGCAGCCTTTGAGGGAGAAACAGGAAAGATGGTAATTTTAAAGCGTGTGTCCAATGACCCTTATATCTGTACCACAGATTTGTATGATGTACATAAGGTTGCCAATATTGAAAAAAAGGTGCCCCTGGAGTGGATTACGGAGGATGGCACCAATGTAAGCTGGCAGCTTGTAAATTACATACGGCCCCTGATCCAGGCGGAGCTTACGCCGGTGATGATCACGGGACAGCCCCGTCATATTGTCATAGATATGGAAGAATAAAATACTTGACAGGAGTCCTTTACCGCGTTAAAATGTTAAAAACAAAATAGCGGAGCACAAACCGTAGATGTGGAGATAAAAACAGTACGTGCGCTTACAGAGAGACCGGAGGCTGAGAAAGGTTGGAAATGCAGGCTGTTAAATGGACCACGGAGGGCGCGAGGAAAGGAGCGGCAGCTTTTAGTATTTCGCGACGTAGAGGCATACGTCAGTTGCCAGGGATATGATGGTATCCTGATAAGAGCATACCCAAAGAGGCGTGAAGCAAGGTGGCACCGCGGGATTTTTTTCATTGGAGTATCCCGTCCTTGACAGAAGTTAAGCAACATCTGTCATGGGCGGTTTTTTTGTGCCTGTAATAGCGACGTCTGTGGCAGAATACATTGGCAGCCTATATTGCTGCATGGCACAATAGGCCATGCAGCGATGGAAAAGGGAGGAAAGGAAATGAGCATGCAGAATGTCAGAGTGAAGCCGGACTTAAAGGTCTGTCAGGAACTGGCTGCAGAGGGAAGGTACGGGCTGATTCCTGTGAGTACGGAAATTTACGCCGATGCCATCACGCCGGTGGAGGCCCTGCGTAAGCTGAAAAAAGTCAGCAGACATGTGTTTTTGCTGGAGAGTGCGGAGGCGGACAAACGATGGGGTAGGTATTCTTTTTTGGGATATGATCCCTTGCTGGAAATCACCTGTTATGACGGGGAGGTGACGGTGAAATCCCCGATGAACACGCGCAGGACCGGAGAGGATGTAAGGGAGTCCATAAGAAAGCTGCTTGCAGAAAACAAAAGTCCCGTTTTAGAGGGACTGCCGCCCTTTACAGGAGGGCTTGCGGGATATTTTTCCTACGATTACATCAAGTACAGCGAGCCTTCGTTAAAGCTGGACGCCGAGGATGAGGAGGGTTTTCAGGATGTAAACCTGATGCTGTTTCACAAGCTTGTGGCCTTTGACAATTACAGGCAGAAAATTATCCTGATTGTAAATATCCGCACAGAGGATTTGGAGACCAATTACAACAAAGCGGTTTTGGAGCTGGATGGGATGCGGCGGCTTTTGCGGGAGGGAGAGAAGGAGGAGAATCTGCCCCTTCGGCTGCTGACGGACTTTAAGCCCCTGTTTGACAAGACCCGCTACTGCGCAATGGTGGAGCAGGCAAAGGAGCACATCAAAGAGGGAGACATCTTCCAGGCAGTGCTGTCAAACCGTCTGGAGGCTGAGATGGAGGGAAGTCTCCTTGACGCTTACCGGGTGCTTCGCACCACCAATCCCTCCCCTTATATGTTTTATTTTTCGGGACATGACGGAGAGATTGCAGGAGCGAGCCCGGAAACCCTGGTAAAGCTGGAGGAGGGAAAGCTTTACACCTTCCCGCTGGCCGGCACAAGGCCCAGGGGCAGAACACCAAAAGAGGATCTGGAGCTGGAGAGACAGCTTCTTTCAGATGAAAAGGAGCTGGCGGAGCACAATATGCTGGTGGACCTTGGGCGGAATGATCTGGGAAGAATCAGTAAAATAGGAAGTGTAAGGGTGGAAAAATATGCGTCTGTGGAGCGCTATTCCCATGTGATGCACCTGGGCTCTACGGTGAGCGGACAGATCAGGGAGGATGCGGACGCACTGGATGCGGTTGATGCCATTTTGCCGGCGGGAACCCTGTCCGGAGCGCCGAAGCTTAAGGCCTGCGAGATTATAAACAAGCTGGAAAACAATAAGAGAGGTATTTACGGAGGTGCGATTGGGTATCTGTCCTTTACGGGAAATCTGGATACCTGCATTGCCATCCGCCTTGCCTTTTCCAAAAACGGAAAGGTATTTATCCGCTCCGGCGCCGGTATTGTAGCGGACAGTGTGCCGCAAAGAGAGTATGAGGAGTGCATTCAAAAGGCGGCGGTGGTAAAAAATGCGGTTATGGAAGCAAAGGAGGGATTGGAATGATCCTATTGATCGATAACTATGACAGCTTTTCTTATAATGTGTATCAGCTGACGGCCTCCGTAAGCCCGGATGTGCTGGTGGTGCGAAACGATAAAATCACGCTGGAGGAGATAGAAGCCCTTTCACCCTCCCATGTGATTCTTTCTCCGGGGCCGGGAAGGCCTGCAGACGCAGGCATCTGTGAAGAGCTGGTTTCTCATTTTACGGCGGCTGGAAAAAGAAAACCGGTTCCGATTCTTGGAATCTGTCTGGGGCATCAGGCCATCTGCCAGGCTCTTGGAGCAGACATTGTTCATGCCAAAAGGCTGATGCACGGAAAGCAGTCCGTGGTGAGCGTGAAAAAGGAAAGCAGACTGTTTTGGGGGCTGGAGGAGAAAATCACAGTGGGCAGATATCATTCTCTGGCAGCAGATGAAAACACCTTGCCAAAGGAGCTTATGGTTACAGCCGGGACGGAGGATGGAGAGGTGATGGCGGTAGAGCATGAAAGTCTGCCGGTATATGGTGTGCAGTTTCATCCCGAATCTATTTTGACGCCGGATGGAAGGAAAATAATGGAAAATTTTTTGGAGGCAAAAGTATGATCAGAGAAGCAATTGTAAAAATTGTCGGAAAAGGAGACTTGACTTATAACGAGGCATATGAGGTGATGAATGAGATTATGGGCGGGGAGACCACGCCTACCCAGAATGCGGCTTTTCTGGCGGCTCTTTCCACAAAAAGCACAAAGTCGGAAACCATTGATGAGATATCCGGGTGTGCGGCTTCCATGAGAGAGCACGCGCAGCAGGTGGAGACCGGAATGGAAACCATGGAGATCGTGGGGACAGGCGGAGACGGAGCCCACAGCTTTAATATTTCCACCACCTCTGCCTTTGTGATGGCGGCAGCAGGCATAAAGGTGGCGAAGCACGGAAACCGGGCGGCCTCCTCTGACTGCGGCACGGCGGATTGTCTGGAGGCGCTGGGCGTCAATATCCATCAGGAGCCCAAAAGGTGCAGGGAGCTGTTGGAGAAAGTGGGGATGTGCTTTATGTTTGCCCAGAAATACCACACCTCCATGCGTCATGTAGGAGCCATCCGGAAGGAGCTTGGCATCCGCACTGTGTTTAATATATTGGGGCCTTTGACCAATCCTGCCCGCCCGGCCTATCAGCTGCTGGGGGTTTATGACGAATCTTTGGTGGAGCCTTTGGCCCGAGTGCTGATGAGCCTTGGGGTAAAGCAGGGGCTGGTGGTTTACGGAAAGGATAAGCTGGATGAAATATCCCTGTGTGCGCCTACCCTGGTATGCGATTTTAAGGATCAGAGGTACAAAACCTACACTGTGCACCCTGAGGATTTTGGATTTGAAACCTGCAGCCGTGAGGCGCTTAAGGGAGGAACGCCCCAGGAAAATGCGGAGATTACCAGAAATATCCTGAAAGGGGAACAAGGCCCCAAAAGGAATGTGGTGCTGATGAACAGCGGAGCGGCTATCTATGCGGCAGGAAAGGCACAAAGCATAAAAGAGGGCATCTGCATGGCTGCAAAGCTCATCGACAGCGGGGAGGCAATAAAACGTCTGGATGCTTTTGTCAAATTGTCGAACTGCTGAGGGAAAGAAAGGGATGTCTGCCTGGGCAGATGGGAGGTATCGGTTTGATTTTAGAGGAAATTGCTGCAAAAACAAAAGAGCGTATCGCCGCAGAAAAGGCAAGGCTTCCGCTAAAGGAGCTTAAGGCTGCGGCTGCGGATACAAAACGGCCGGAGGGCTTCCCCTTTGAGGAAGCCCTGAAAAGACCGGGGATGAGCTTTATCTGTGAGGTGAAAAAAGCTTCCCCCTCCAAGGGAGTGATTGCCGGGGATTTTCCTTATGAGGAGATTGCCAGGGAATATGAAAGGGCGGGAGCCGCCGCCATCTCTGTTTTGACGGAGCCCTATTATTTTCAGGGAAAGGATTCCTATCTGAGAGAGATCAGGCAAAGGGTATCCATCCCCCTTTTGCGCAAGGATTTTACGGTGGATGAATATATGATCTATCAGGCAAGGGAAATGGGAGCGGACGCTGTGCTGCTGATCTGTGCCATCCTCTCCCCAATGCAGCTTCAGGAATATCTGGGGCTTGCAAGGGAGCTTGGACTGTCCGCATTGACGGAGGCCCATGATGAAAGGGAGGTGGAGATGGCTCTTTTGGCGGGAAGCCCCATTGTGGGAGTGAACAACCGGAATTTAAAGGATTTCTCTGTGGATATCTGCAATTCCATCAGGCTTCGAAAGCTTGTGCCAAAACAAGTGCTTTTTGTGTCGGAGAGCGGCATGAAAACAAGAGAGGATATTGAAAGATTGGAGAAAAATGGTACGGACGCCGTTTTGATCGGGGAAACCTTGATGCGTTCCCCTGAGAAAGGAGCTTTGTTAAGGGAACTTTCAGGGGCGTCCGGAGGACTTGGCCTATGAGTGCAAGGATAAAGATATGCGGTCTGTTTCGGATGGAGGATATCGCCTATGCCAATGAAGTGAAGCCGGATTATGTAGGATTTGTTTTCGCCAAAAGCAGAAGGCAGGTGAACAGGGAAATGGCCGCAAAAATGCGTAAGGCTTTGGCCCCGGGCATTTTGGCGGCAGGAGTGTTTGTGGATGCTCCCTGTGAGGAGATCGTAGAATGCCTGGAAGAGGGCTTGATTGATCTGGTTCAGCTTCATGGGAAGGAGACGGAAGCAGATATCCGGTATCTGAGGGCTGTCACGGGAAAGCCTGTGATCAAGGCGGTACGGCCTGCCTGTGCAAAAGAGGTGCAGGCCTGGCTTGACAGCGAGGCAGATTATCTTCTGTTTGACAGCGGAGCGGGCAGTGGAACGACCTTTGACTGGAGCCTGCTTGAGGGGGTAAACAGAGAATACTTTCTGGCGGGGGGACTGCATGAAGGAAACCTGCCAGGGGCCATACGCAACCTGGCTCCCTTTGCTGTGGATTTAAGCAGCGGCGTTGAGACGAACGGAGTGAAGGATTTGGAAAAGATGAGAACGGCTGTGCGGCTTGCACGGGCGGAAATTTAAGGAAAGGTGAAGAAGTTTAAGGATGAGTAAAGGACGCTACGGAATACATGGGGGGCAGTATATCCCCGAGACTTTGATGAATGAATTGATCCGGCTTGAGGAGTGCTATGAGCATTACAAGCAGGATGAGGAATTTAATGAGGAGCTTTCTTTTCTTTTGAGAGAGTATGCGGGCAGACCCTCTCTTTTGTACTATGCGGAGAAAATGACAAAGGACCTGGGAGGGGCAAAGATTTATTTAAAAAGAGAGGATTTGAACCATACCGGCTCCCACAAGATCAATAATGTGCTGGGCCAGGTGCTACTTGCGAAAAAGATGGGGAAAACCAGGGTGATTGCGGAGACGGGCGCAGGTCAGCACGGTGTTGCGGCGGCTACGGCGGCGGCTCTTCTGGGGATGGAATGTGAAATCTACATGGGAAAGGAGGACACGGACAGACAGGCGTTAAATGTTTACCGCATGGAGCTTTTGGGAGCAAAGGTGCATCCCGTGACCAGCGGTACCCAGACGCTAAAGGATGCGGTAAATGAAACCATGCGGGAGTGGACCAGACGGGTGTCGGACACCCATTATGTGCTGGGCTCCGCCATGGGTCCGCACCCATTTCCCATGATCGTGCGGGATTTTCAGAGTGTAATCAGCAGGGAAGCCAGAAAACAGATTCTGGAAAAGGAAGGAAAGCTTCCGGCCGCTGTGGTGGCCTGCGTGGGAGGGGGCAGCAACGCTATGGGTGCCTTCTACCACTTTATAGAGGACAAAGAGGTGGAGCTGATCGGCTGTGAGGCAGCGGGAAAGGGGATTGACACGGATTTCCATGCCGCTTCCATAGCAAAGGGAAGCCTGGGGGTTTTCCACGGCATGAAATCCTATTTCTGCCAGGATGAGCAAGGACAGATCGCGCCGGTCTACTCTATTTCCGCAGGCCTCGACTATCCTGGAATCGGGCCGGAGCATGCTTTTTTGCATGACACAGGGAGAGCCTCCTATGTTCCCGTTACCGACGAGGAGGCGGTGGATGCCTTTGAGTACATTGCCAGAACGGAAGGCATCATATGTGCGGTGGAAAGCGCCCACGCCGTTGCGCAGGCAAGAAAGCTTGCCAAAAACTACGGGCCGGATGAAAGCATCATTGTCTGCGTGTCAGGACGGGGAGACAAGGATGTGGCGGCTATTGCAAGATACAGGGGGGTGGATATCCATGATTAATCAGGAGAACAAAATAAAAAAAGCCTTTGAAAATCCGGGTGGGAAGGCGTTTATCGCTTTTTTGACGGCAGGTGACCCGGACGCAGACAGCACCGTAGAGTTTATTCTGGAAATGGAAAAAGGAGGGGCAGATTTAATTGAGATCGGGATTCCCTTTTCCGACCCCACCGCAGAGGGAGTTGTGATTCAGGAGGCAAATCTCAGGGCGTTAAAAAACAAAATGACTACGGACGGCGTATTTGAGATTGTAGAGCGGGTGCGCAGACAATCCCAGATACCGTTGGCCTTTATGACCTATTTGAATCCGGTTTTTCACTACGGCTATGAGAGATTCTTTTCCCGCTGCCAGGAGCTTTCCGTGGACGGCATCATCATTCCGGACCTGCCCTATGAGGAGAAGGGAGAGGTGGCGGAAATTGCGGCGGCCCACAATGTCTGCCTGATTTCCATGATCGCGCCTACCTCGGCCAGCCGTATTCAGATGATCGCAAGGGAGGCGGAAGGGTTTTTGTATGTGGTTTCCTCCATGGGCGTCACCGGAGTAAGAAGCGAGATCGGCACGGATTTATCATCCATTGTCCAGAATATCCGGCAGGTCACCAAGACGCCCTGTGCCATTGGCTTTGGCATCAGCACTCCCAGGCAGGCCAGGCAGATGGCTGAGGTATCCGACGGGGCCATTGTGGGGAGCGCCATCGTAAAAATCATTGCCCAGTACAAAAAAGAGGCGGGACCAAAGATCAGGGAATATGTGCAGAACATGAAGGCGGCGGTGCTGGAGGCAGCAGACAAAAATTTTCCATAAAATGATTGACAAACCGATACCTGATGGGTATAATTAACCAGTGTGTAAAAAACACGCTGGCGGAAATGGTTCCGCCGGACAGTTGCATAGGAGTCGGATATGTTCATAAATTTATCTGAAGTGTTCTCATCCGAGGGCAGTAAGGAAACAGTGGAAGCGCCGGTTGAGCTGCAGAGCTTTCAAAGCAGGCTGGGCGATTTTCCCATTGTGGAGAAAACGCCTGCGGTATTCACCTTTACCAATGACGGTGTGAATAAGGCGAAGGTGGAGGGCGGCGTGAGACTTGTTCTGAAGGCCGGATGTGACAGATGCCTTGCGGAAGTACCCGTGGTGCTGGACTTGAAGTTTGACAGAGTGGTCACTTCTCCTGAGGGCAGTACAGAGGAGGAAGCGGATGACATTCCTGATTTTATGGAAGGTTATCAGCTGAATACAGAGACTTTTGTGTACGATGAAATTTTAGTAAACTGGCCTACGAAGATTCTGTGTAAGGAGGACTGCAAGGGCGTCTGCCCTGTATGCGGACAGAATCGGAACCTGAGGGAATGCGGATGCGATACTTTTGTCCCTGACCCCCGTATGGCAGTAATAAAAGATATCTTCAACGCGAATAAGGAGGTGTAACGATGTCTATTTGTCCTAAGAATAAATCTTCCAAAAGTAGAAGAGATAAGAGAAGAGCAAACTGGAAAATGAGTGCTCCTACATTGGTAAAGTGCAGCAAATGCGGCGCATTTATGATGCCTCACAGAGTTTGTAAGGCTTGCGGTTCTTATAACAAGAAGCAGGTTGTAAGCGTTGATGAATGACGGCATAGGGCTGGTGCCTGGGTGTACCAGCCCTTGTTTTTATATTTTCAACATGGATGTAAGACGCTCCTGACGGGCGTCTTTTTGTTTGCGCTATTTCTTAAAAAGCGTAAGAAAAATCTCTTGATTTTTATAAGGGGGTTTAGTATAGTTATATATGGCTTTATTATAAATTATGGAAGGAAGCATTCATATGGCTGAAATAGTGAACGTGGCTGTTGACGCTATGGGGGGAGACAACGCTCCGGCCGAGATCGTCAAAGGAGCGGTAGAGGCCATAAACGAGGACAAGAGAGTGAAGGTCTTTCTTGTGGGCCGCGAGTCTGTGATAAGGGAAGAACTGCGGAAACATACATATGACGCTTCACAGCTGGAAATCGTACACGCAGAAGAGGTTATTGAGACTGCAGAACCGCCGGTCATGGCAATTCGTAAAAAGAAGGATTCCTCTATTGTGAAGTCCATGTATATGGTAAAGGACGGCGTCTGCGACGCCTTTGTGTCCGCCGGAAGCACCGGCGCCGTATTGGTCGGAGGTCAGGTGATTGTGGGAAGGATTAAGGGAGTGGAGAGACCGCCGCTTGCGCCTTTGATTCCCACGGAAAATGGTGTGTGTCTGCTTTTGGACTGCGGCGCAAATGTGGACGCAAGACCTTCGCATCTTCTGCAGTTTGCAAAGATGGGAAGCATTTATATGGAGAGCGTTATAGGGATTAAAAATCCCAGGGTCGGCATTGTGAATATCGGCGCGGAGGAAGAGAAGGGAAACGCGCTGGTAAAGGAAACCTATCCTCTGCTGAAAAACTGCCCCGGAATCAATTTTATCGGCAGTGTGGAGGCCAGGGATATTCCTGCGGGAGCCGCGGACGTGGTGGTCTGCGAGGCTTTTGTAGGAAATGTGATATTAAAGCTTTATGAGGGCGTAGGCGCTACATTGATCAAAAAGGTAAAGAGCGGCATGATGACCTCTCTTCGCAGCAAGCTGGGTGCGCTGCTTGTAAAGCCTGCTTTGAAAAAAACGTTGAAAACCTTTGACACAGAAGAATATGGAGGGGCTCCCCTTTTGGGATTAAACGGGCTTGTGGTGAAAACCCACGGCAGCAGCAAGGCGGTTGAGATTAAAAATTCTATTCTGCAGTGCATTGCATTTAAGGAACAGAAAATAAATGAAAAAATCAAAGAAAAAATAATGTTGGAAAATTAAGGAGACAGGAAATGGAATTTGAAAAACTCAAAAAAGTAATTGCGGAAGTTTTAAATGTGGACCCGGAGGAAATCACCATGGAGACCACCTTTATGGACGATCTGGGAGCGGATTCTCTGGACGTATTCCAGATTATTATGGGAATCGAGGAGGAATTTGATATTGAGATTCCCGCAGAAAAGGCAGAGAAAATCACCACTGTGGAAGAAGCGGTTGAGCTGATTAAGAGCACTTTGAATTAAGTGAGAACAAAAGCAAGGTTGAAAGAAAGTATTCCTGGATTTCCACATTCGGGAATACTTGTTTTTTATGAGAACCGGCAAGGGAAGGAAGCTGTCATGCAGGAAGAATATACCCTGAAAAAACTGGAGGAACGGATAGGCTATCACTTTGAAAACATCAATCTTTTAAAGCAGGCCCTTACTCACAGCTCATTTACCAATGAGCAGAAAATCAATCGGTCAAAAAATTATGAACGCCTGGAGTTTTTAGGCGATGCGGTGCTGGAGCTGGTTTCCAGTGAATTTTTATTTCGCAGTCATCCGGATATGCCGGAAGGAGAATTGACTAAGCTGCGGGCGTCTATGGTGTGTGAGCCCTCCCTGGCTTTTTGCGCAAGGGACTTGGAGCTTGGGCAGTTTATACGCCTGGGAAAAGGAGAGGAGAGCACGGGAGGCAGAAAGCGGGACAGCATTATTTCAGACGCCATGGAGGCTGTTACCGGGGCAGTCTATCTGGACGGCGGAATGGAGGCGGCAAGGGCATTTATCAACCGTTTTATTTTGTCTGACCTGGAGGACAAGCAGCTGTTTTACGACAGCAAAAGCAATCTGCAGGAGCTGATCCAGGGCACGTTAAAAAAGGATTTTAACTATGTTCTGCTTGAGGAAAGCGGGCCGGAGCATGACAAGACCTTTGTGGTGGAAGTGCAGATGGAGGGAAGGCAGCTGGGACTTGGCTGCGGAAGGACGAAAAAAGCGGCGGAACAGCAGGCCGCCTATAAAGCGCTGCTGCTTTTGAGAGATGAGGGAATATGTATTTAAAAAGTATTGAGATACACGGTTTTAAATCCTTTGCAAATAAAATAACCTTTCAGTTCCACAATGGGATCACGGGGATCGTGGGTCCCAATGGAAGCGGAAAGAGCAATGTGGCGGACGCTGTGCGCTGGGTGCTGGGGGAGCAGCGCATCAAGCAGCTGCGCGGAGCCAGTATGCAGGATGTCATTTTCTCGGGAACAGAGACCAGAAAACCGTTGAGCTATGCTTACGTTGCCATTACCCTGGACAACGGTGACCATCAGCTTGCCATCGATTACGATGAGGTGACGGTTGCAAGAAGAATCTACCGCTCCGGAGAAAGTGAATATCTGATCAACGGAACACCTTGCCGGCTGAAGGATGTAAATGAGCTTTTCTATGACACCGGAATCGGCAAGGAGGGCTATTCCATTATTGGACAGGGACAGATCGACAAAATCCTAAGCGGCAAGCCGGAGGAGAGAAGAGAGCTTTTCGACGAGGCGGCAGGTATTGTAAAATTCAAACGAAGAAAGGCTGCGGCCCAGAGCAAGCTTGCAAACGAAAAGCAGAATCTGGTTCGCGTAAACGATATTCTCTCTGAGCTGGAAAAGCAGGTAGGGCCTTTGGAAAAGCAGTCAGAAAAGGCAAAAATCTATCTGCGCAAGAAGGAAGAGCTGAAAACCCTGGATGTGAATGTGTTCCTTTTGGAAAACAGCAGATTAAAGGAACAGCTGAAGGCAGTGGAGGAAAAATATGGCATTGCCGGAGGGGATTTAAAGGAGATCACCCAGCGATATGAGGGGATCAAGGAGGAGTACGACCAGATTCAGGGAGAGATAGAGAGGCTGGATAAATCCATCGAAGAGGCCAGAAGCACCCTTACGGACACAGGGCTTTTGCGGGGCAGGCTGGAGGGCCAGATTAATGTGCTGAAAGAGCAGATTAATTCCGCCAAGGGGAGCGAGTCCCATTTAAACGGCAGAAAAGAGGCGCTGGAGGCGGAAATTGCTTCCAAAAGCCAGGACAAGGAAGGCATTCTGGCGGAAAAGCAGAAAACCGATGAACAGGTGGAGGAGATTGCGGGTGCGGCATTGCAGGCAAGGGCAAGGCTCCTGGAAATCCAGGACAAGATTGAGGAATTAAACAACTGCATTGAGGCAGGAAAAAATACCATAATCGGCGAATTGAACCAGCGGGCTGCCATCAAGTCCAAAATGGGACGGTATGACACCATGATGGAGCAGATCAACATCCGAAGGGCAGAGCTCAACTCCCGTCTGCTTCGGGTAAAATCCGATGAAGCTGCCAGGGAGGAGGCTCTTTTAAAGCTGGAGGAGAGCTTTGAGAGCATCACTAAAGAGCTGGGAGAGATGAACAGAAAACAGGGGGATATGGAAAAAGAGCTGGGGGACATAAGAGGCGTGCTGACCGGGAAGGACCAGAAGCTTCGGGAAACTCAGAGCGCCTACCACCAGGAAAGCTCCAGACTGGAGGCTTTGTCCAATCTGACGGAACGCTATGAGGGTTATGGCGGCAGCGTAAAGAAGGTGATGGAGCAAAAGGAGAAGGAAAAGGGCATCATTGGGGTTGTGGCGGATATTATTAAGGTAGAAAAGAAATATGAGACTGCCATTGAGACAGCCCTGGGGGGAAACATTCAAAATATTGTAACTGATGATGAGAATACTGCCAAAAGAATGATAGGATATTTGAAGGCAAACCGCCTGGGCCGGGCCACCTTTCTTCCGCTGACCAGCATCATTCATCCACAGGAGTTTAAGAGTCCTGAGATTTTGGAGGAAAAAGGGGTTATCGGCATGGCGGATGAGCTGGTGGAAATAGAGGATCGTTACCGGAACGTGGCAAAAGCCATGCTGGGGCGCATTGTGGTGATAGACAATGTGGACAATGCCGTAAGGATTGCCAAAAAGTCCGGCTACAGCGTCAGAATGGTAACCCTGGAGGGAGAGCTTTTGGTGCCGGGGGGAGCTATCAGCGGCGGAGCCTTCAAAAATAACAGTAATCTTCTGGGAAGAAGAAGGGAGATTGAGGAGCTTCAGAAAAAGACGAGGAAGCTGCTTTCTGCGGTGGAGGAGATAAACGGAGAAATTAAAAGCACCAAGGAAAGGCGCAATGAACTGCGCCTTGCACTGGAAAACATAAAGAGTGAGATCGGGAAAAAATCGATAGAACAAAATACAGTCCGGCTGAGCATTTCCCAGGCCAGAGAGCGTATGGAGGAGGAGATGGAGGGGGCAAAATCCCTTGAGCTGGAGGAAAAGGAGATTGAGGGAAAAATCCGGGAAATCAAAGACGGCAAGGAAGCCATAGCCCAGGAGCTTTCCGCAAGCGAAGAGCTGGAAGCGCACACAAAGGAGCAGATTCTTTCTTTTCAGAAGGAGCTGGAGGAAAGGAGAGAAGAGGAGACCCTGGAGTCCGGCAGGGTGGCACAGTGGGATTTGAAGGTGGAAAAAATGCGCCAGACGCAGACCTTCAAGCAGTCCAATGTGGACCGCATCAACGGCGAGCTTGAAAAATCCCAGGCGGAGCTTTCCCAGATTCTGCAGGCTCTTTCGGAAAATGAAGAAGAGGTGGAGAGGAAGAAGCAGAATATCAAGGAGCTGGAAAAAACCATAGCTGCTTCCCACGAAGCCCAGAATGCGTCTGAGATAAGGCTTAAGGAGGAGGCTGCCAGAAAGGAGGAGCTTTCTGCAAAGCAGAAAAACTTCTTCCAAAGCCGAGAAAAGCTGGCGGAACAGATGAGCTCCTTAGACAAGGAGGTTTATCGTCTAAACGCCCAGAAGGAAAGGCTGGAGGACTCTATCGAGGCCCAGATCAATTACATGTGGGATGAGTATGAGATCACCTTAAGTGACGCGGCTTCTCTTCGGGATGAGGATATGCTGGACCTGCCTGCCATGAAGCGGGGAATAACCGACTTGAAGGATCAGATCAAGAAGCTGGGAGACGTCAATGTCAATGCCATCGAGGACTACAAAAACCTGATGGAGCGTTACACCTTCATGAAAACCCAGCACGACGATCTGGTGGAGGCGGAAAAAACGCTGGAGGGCATTATCGAAGAGCTGGACGGGGCCATGAGAAAGCAGTTTACCGAGAAATTTGCGCAGATCAGCCGGGAATTTGACAAGGTGTTTAAGGAGCTGTTCGGCGGAGGAAAGGGCACCCTTGAGCTCATGGAGGATGAAGATATCCTGGAGGCGGGAATCCGCATTATCGCACAGCCGCCGGGAAAGAAGCTGCAGAACATGATGCAGCTGTCCGGTGGGGAAAAGGCGCTTTCTGCCATTTCACTTTTGTTTGCCATTCAGAATCTGAAGCCCTCGCCCTTCTGCCTTTTGGACGAAATTGAGGCGGCGCTGGATGATTCCAATGTGGGAAGATTTGCAAAGTATCTACATAAGCTGACCAAAAACACGCAGTTTATTGTAATTACACACAGACGTGGCACCATGGAGCAGGTGGACAGGCTTTATGGCATCACCATGCAGGAAAAAGGAGTTTCCACTCTTGTCAGCGTGAATCTCATTGACAAGGAGCTGGAGGATTAGTGCGGTATCTGCAGGGCGCAGAAGCACTGGAAACGGAGAGGCGTATGAGCGAAGAAAAAAAGGGCTTATTTGCCAGACTGAAGGCTGGCCTTACTAAAACGAGAGAAAATATCGTAAGGGGCATTGACGCAGTGCTTGGCGGTTTTTCCGCCATCGATGATGATTTCTATGAGGAGCTGGAAGAAATTCTGATCATGGGTGATATTGGCGTAAACGCCACGGCAGCCATTGTGGAACGGCTGAGAAAAGAGGTGAAGGAGCGTCATATCAAGGAGCCCGCAGAATGCAAGGAGCTTTTGATTGAAAGCATCAAGGAGCAGATGAGGGTGGACGAGACGGCCTATGACTTTGAGAGGGAGCAGTCCGTGGTCATGGTAATCGGCGTAAACGGTGTGGGAAAGACCACCTCTGTGGGAAAGCTTGCCGGGAAGCTGAAGGACAGCGGAAGAAAGGTATTGATTGCAGCGGCGGACACCTTTCGCGCAGCGGCAGGGGATCAGCTGGCAGAGTGGGCAAAAAGGGCGGACGTGCCAATGGTGGGCGGTAATGAGGGCGCTGACCCTGCAAGTGTGGTGTTTGACGCGGTAAACGCGGCAAAAGCAAGAGGCGTGGATGTGCTTTTGATTGATACGGCGGGAAGGCTTCACAATAAGAAAAACCTCATGGAGGAGCTGCGCAAGATGAACCGGATTATAGACAGGGAGTTTCCCGACGCCCACAGGGAGAATTTGATTGTGCTGGATGGCACCACCGGACAAAACGCTCTGGTGCAGGCCAGGGAATTCGGGGAGGTGGCAAAGCTTACCGGAATCATTTTGACAAAGATGGACGGAACGGCAAAGGGAGGCATTGCTGTGGCTATTCAGTCGGAGCTTAAGGTTCCCGTAAAATATATCGGTGTGGGAGAGACCATAGAAGATCTCCAGAAATTTGATCCGGATGAATTTGTAAACGCGTTGTTTGACAGAGAGCGAACAGAGGCTTAGAAATGGAGGAAATATGGAAGAACAAATGTTGACACTGGAGAAGTTTGAAGAGGCGTCCGAGACGGTAAAAAAGGTGACTCTGGAGACAAAGCTGGTTTACAGTGACTACTTTAGCGCACAGACCGGAAACAAGGTGTATTTGAAGCCGGAAAATATGCAGTTTACCGGTGCGTACAAGGTGAGAGGCGCCTACTATAAGATGAGCACTCTCACAGATGAGGAGCGGGCCAAAGGACTGATTACAGCCTCCGCCGGAAATCACGCCCAGGGTGTGGCCTATGCGGCCAAATGCTTCGGCGCCAAGGCGTCCATTGTGATGCCTACCACTACGCCCCTTATGAAGGTGAACCGCACCAAAAGCTATGGCGCGGAGGTGGTGCTTTGGGGTGATGTTTACGATGAAGCCTGTGCCAAGGCCTATGAGCTTGCAAAGGAGCACGGCTATACCTTTATTCATCCCTTTGACGATCTGACGGTGGCCACAGGACAGGGAACCATCGCCATGGAGATTGTGAAGGAGCTTCCGCTGGTGGATTATATTCTGGTTCCTGTGGGAGGGGGCGGCCTGGCCACAGGTGTGTCAACCCTGGCCAAGCTGTTAAATCCAAAGATACAGGTGATCGGTGTGGAGCCTGCGGGGGCAAACTGTCTGCAGGTGTCCATAAGGGAGGGCAAGGTGACCACCCTTCCCGGGGTGAATACCATTGCGGACGGCACTGCGGTAAAAACGCCGGGAAGCAAGCTGTTCCCCTATCTGCAGAAAAATCTGGACGATATTATCGCCGTGGAGGACGAGGAGCTGGTGGTAGCGTTCCTTGATATGGTGGAAAACCATAAGATGATCGTGGAAAATTCAGGACTTCTCTCGGTGGCCGCTTTGAAACATCTGAAGGTAAAGGATAAAAAGGTGGCTTCTATTTTAAGCGGTGGAAACATGGATGTGATTACCATGTCCTCTGTGGTACAGCAGGGGCTCATCATGAGGGACAGGATATTTACCGTCTCCGTTCTGCTTCCGGACAAGCCGGGAGAGCTGTACCGGGTATCAGGGATTATCGCGGGCGTAAACGGCAACGTGATCAAGCTGGAGCACAATCAGTTTGTATCCATCAACAGAAGTGCTGCCGTGGAGCTGCGCATCACCCTGGAGGCCTTTGGAACGCAGCACAAGCATCAGATCATTGACGCCCTGGAAAAGGAAGGGTATAAACCAAGACAGGTGCGCACTAATATCTGACCTTTTTCTTTGAACAAAAACGTTACATTGCCAAAAACCGCATATACTATATATGCGGTTTTTTGGGTATTCTGCAGCAAAAAGGAGGAGAAAATGGAGTTTCAGGAGAAAAAGACCATAAAGGGAAGAATACTTGACTATCTTATTATTACGGTGGCTTCTTTTATTTACGCACTGGCTGTGAGCCTGTTTTTGGACCCTAATTCTCTGGCCCCCGGAGGGGTCACAGGCATCGCAATTATTTTAAACAGGCTTACGGGACTGGAAACGGGCACCTGGATTATGATGATCAATATTCCCATACTGTTTCTGGGAATCTGGAAGTTTGGACTGCGTCTGATCCTGTCAACCATGTACTGCACCATTCTCTCCTCCTTTTTTACCAACCTGCTTGTCTTTGCGGGACCGGCCACTTCAGACCCGCTTTTGGCGGCTTTGGCGGGGAGCGCGCTGATGGCCCTTGGCATGGGGCTTGTGTTTAAGGCCGGGGCCACCACAGGGGGAACGGACATTGTCATCAAGGTTCTGCGCAGAAAATTCCCTTATTTAAAAACGGGATTTTTGTTTCTTATGACCGATATTATGATCGTGACCGTATCGGCCTTTGTATTTCGGGATATTGACAAGGCGCTGTATGCGGGGCTTGTAGTTTTTACCACATCCCTTATTCTGGACGTGGTTTTGTATGGAAGAGACGGTGCGAAGCTCATTTATATTATCAGCGACAGGTCGGAGCCCATCACCAGGCGGCTTTTGGAGGAGCTGGATATCGGCGTTACCCATGTAAAGGGCAGCGGCGCTTACAGCGGACGGGAAAAAAGCGTCATTTTATGCGCCATCAAAAAGCAGATGGCATATAAGGCGGAAGCCATCGTGAAGGAGGAGGACCCGCTGGCCTTTATGATTGTGACCAGCGCAACGGAAATCTATGGGGAGGGCTATAAGAGCTATTTCAGTGAAAAACTGTAAAGAAAAAATACTTGACACCCGGGGAGAAGTATAGTATCCTATGCAAGGTGGTTGACACATGGAGAAAATTTTTGAGCAGGTGCTTTTGTACGATTTCTACGGGGAGCTTTTGACGCCCCATCAGCGGAATATCTATGAGGACGCAGTGTGCAACGATATGTCGCTGGGAGAGATAGCCAAGGAGCACGGCATCAGCAGACAGGGAGTCCACGATTTGATAAAGCGCTGCGATAAGATACTGCAGGATTATGAGAGTAAGCTGCATCTGGTTGCACGTTTTGGGACGGTAAGGGAAAAAATCGGCGAAATCGAACAACTGACCCGGCTGAATCAGACAGGCCAAATGGAGACCATATCCGGTGAAGAACCTAAGCTGCAGGAGAGAATGGAGCGCATCAGGAGTCTTTCACGGGAGATTTTGAAGGAATTATAAGAGCTGTCAATGATAAGGAGCGATCTATGGCGTTTGAAAGCTTGACGGATAAGCTGCAGAATATATTCAAAAATTTGAGAAGCAAGGGCCGTTTGACACAAGAGGATGTCAAAACCGCATTGAAGGAAGTCAAGATGGCGCTGCTGGAAGCGGATGTAAATTTCAGAGTGGTGAAGCAGTTTATCAAGGCTGTTGAGGAGCGGGCCATCGGGCAGGACGTAATGAACGGCTTAAACCCCGGGCAGATGGTGATCAAGATTGTAAACGAGGAAATGATCGCCCTGATGGGAAGCGATACCACGGAAATTGCCATGCAGCCGGGAAAAGCAGTCACTGTGATTATGATGGCGGGACTTCAGGGTGCAGGTAAGACCACGGCTACGGCTAAAATTGCAGGAAAGCTGAAGCTGAAGGGCAAAAAGTGCCTGCTGGCAGCCTGCGATATTTACCGCCCGGCGGCTATCGAGCAGCTGCAGATCAATGGGAAAAAGCAGGAAGTGGACGTGTTCTCCATGGGGACGGATCATGCGCCTTCTCAGATCGCCAGGGAGGCGGTGGCTTACGCGGAGAAAAACGGCCACAATGTAGTGATCCTGGATACTGCAGGCCGTCTGCATGTGGATGAGGATATGATGCGTGAGCTGCAGGAAATCAAGGACAGCGTTACGGTGCACCAGACACTTTTGGTGGTGGACGCCATGACCGGTCAGGATGCAGTGAACGTGGCGAAGGAATTTGACGAAAAAGTGGGCATCGACGGGGTGGTTCTCACCAAGATGGACGGAGATACCAGAGGCGGAGCGGCCCTTTCCATAAAGGCGGTGACGGGCAAGCCCATCCTGTATGTAGGAATGGGGGAAAAGCTCTCCGATATGGAGCAGTTTTATCCGGACCGCATGGCCAGCCGGATTCTGGGCATGGGAGATGTGCTCTCTCTGATCGATAAGGCCCAGGCCAGCATTGATCTGGATGAGGAAAAGGGCCGGGAGATGGCCGGACGCATGAAGAAGGGGAAATTCGATTTCGAGGATTACCTGGAAAGCATGAAGCAGATGAGAAATATGGGAGGTCTTTCCAGTATTTTAAGCATGCTTCCCGGAATGGGGGCAAAAGCAGGCGAGCTGGAAGCCATGATAGATGAAAAGCAGCTAAAGCATATGGAGGCCATTGTGCTTTCCATGACCAGGGAGGAAAGACGCAATCCCAAGCTGTTAAATCCCAGGAGAAAGCACCGCATAGCAAAGGGCGCCGGTGTGGATATTGCAGTGGTAAACCGCTTTATCAAACAGTTTGAGCAGAGCCAGAAAATGATGAAGCAGTTTGGCGGCGGGAAGGGAAGACGCGGCATGTTTGGCGGTTTTCCCGGAATGGGCAAGGGAGGCTTTCCTTTTTAAATACAGAAGATACGGATTTTCTGCTCAGGCAGAGTCCTTATCATAGATGGCATCCGCAAAAACGGGTGTCGGGGTCTTATGACCCGCAAACCTTATAATACAGTTTTAGATGGAGGAAAGAAAAATGGCAGTAAAAATCAGATTGAGAAGAATGGGACAGAAGAAGGCTCCTTTTTATAGAATCGTTGTAGCTGATTCCCGTTCTCCCAGAGACGGCAGATTCATCGAGGAAATCGGAACCTATGATCCTAACACCGATCCCAGCACCTTCAAGATCAATGAAGAGCTGGCTAAGAAATGGCTGGCAAACGGAGCGCAGCCTACGGAGACCGTTGGAAAGCTTTTCAAACTGGCAGGTATCGAGAAATAAGATTCGTTCTTTGGAGGTGGCTTATGAAGGAATTAGTGGAAGTAGTTGCAAAGGCGCTTGTTGATTATCCGGATGAAGTAGTTGTAACTGAAAAGACGCAGGGGAAAGATATCGTCATCGAACTTCATGTAGCTGCATCCGATATGGGAAAGGTGATCGGAAAACAAGGAAGAATTGCAAAGGCAATCCGCTCTGTTGTAAAGGCAGCGGCATCCAAGGACAACAGAAAAGTAGACGTGGAAATCGTCTGAGGCATAAGGCGGCGCGCACTGCGGGCCGCTTTCCTTATTCATGGAGGAAAAATGGAAGAAATTTTACAGGTAGGGGTTATTACCTCCACACATGGCCTTAGGGGAGAGGTGAAGGTATTTCCCACAACAGATGACGCGGCAAGATTCCGAAAACTGAAGGAAGTGATTCTGGATACCGGAGAGGAAAAAATGCTTCTGGAAATCCAGGGGGTAAAATTTTTCAAGCAGTTTGTAATCCTGAAATTTAAGGGGATTGACAGTATCGACGAAGCAGAAAAATACCGCAGGAAAAGTCTGTTTGTCACCAGAAAGAATGCAGTTCCCTTAAGGCGGGACGAATATTTTGTAGCTGACCTCGTGGGGCTTAGGGTGATAGATGATATGGATCAGGAGCTGGGCGTTCTCACGGAGGTGCTGCAGACCGGCGCAAACGACGTGTATGTGGTGAAAATGAAGGACGGACGGGAGGCGTTGATTCCGGCCATCAAGCAGTGCATTCTCAATGTGGATGTGGAAGGCGGCCTGATCAGAGTGCATATTCTGGAGGGTCTGCTTGACTGAACAGGTGTTTATTTCAGCGGACGAAAAGGGGTATCAGAATGAAATTTCATGTTTTGACGCTGTTTCCTGAGATGGTGTTAAGCGGCCTGCGTTCCAGCATCATCGGGAGAGCGGCAGAGAAAAAGCTTATTGCCATAGATGCCGTAAATATCAGAGATTATACGAAGGAACGGCACGGCAAGGTGGATGATTATCCCTACGGCGGCGGTGCCGGCATGCTGATGCAGGCCCAGCCTGTATATGACGCCTGGCAGGCTGTCACAGGGGGAAGAAAACTGCGGACGGTTTATTTAACTCCCCAGGGGGAGCCTTTTACGCAGAAAACGGCTGCCCGTCTGGCCGGGGAGGAAGAGCTTGTGCTGATCTGCGGCCACTATGAAGGGATTGATGAGCGTGTACTGGAGGAAACGGTCACAGATTTTATTTCCATTGGGGATTATGTGCTGACAGGCGGAGAGCTTGCGGCCATGGTGGTGATTGACGCTGTCTCCAGGCTGGTTCCCGGCGTATTGAGCAATGACGCTTCTGCGGAGACGGAGAGCTTTTATAACGATCTTTTGGAATATCCCCAGTATTCCAGACCGGAGGTCTGGAGGGAGAAAAAGGTGCCCGATGTGCTTCTTTCGGGAGATCACAGGAAAATTGCGGCGTGGCGGCTGGAGCAGTCAAAGGAGCGCACCAGGCGTATCCGCCCTGATCTCTATGAAAAGTACATGGACAAGGAGAGGCTGATCTGCCGACTGTCAAAAGCAAAGCGGGAAAATATTCATATGATAGAGAGCCTGCACCGGGGAAAGGGAGAAATCCTGTATGCGGATGAGGAAAATGTGCTGTTGTACGATCCGGGCTGCAGGCTTTGTATGATAAGCGCAAAAAACAGGGAAATGGGGCAGAAGCTTCTTTTGCTTATTCCGAAGGATACGGTTCTTTTTGTGACCTCCCAGAGCTTTTTGAATGAACTGATCTGCAGTGGATTTTCCTGTGAGGTGTACCATGAATGTGTTCAGGTGTGCTATCCCCAGAGACAGAGCCTTCCTGTAAGGCACAAGGATATCCGTCTGCTTGGACCGGAGGATGCAGAGTATGTAATTACCCATTACCATATGGGAGAGCCGGAATATATCCGGGAACGCATTCAGAGCAGGGCAATGTATGGAGCCTTTGTGGAGGGTGAGCTTAAGGGCTTTGTTGGGAGTCATGACGAGGGCAGCATGGGGATGCTGTTTGTGGAGGATTCCTGTAGGGAAAGGGGGATTGGCGCATCTTTGGAGGCATATAACATCAACCGGATCTGCGAGAGGGGCTTTACACCTTATGCGCATATCATTGTGGGAAACGATGTTTCTCTCAGCCTGCAGCGGAAGCTGGGATTGTATGCTTCTTCCGGGACTATTTGGTGGCTTGGAAAAAAGGAATAGAAAAAAATCTTGCATTTACAGTCTTGATATGGTAAGATTTGAATGTTGCGAAAACGAGATGGTCCTCTGTTACAGATAAGTATTAAGAACATCCATTTTTTAAAAGGAGGCTCATAATGAGTGATATTATCAGAGAAATTGAGAAAGAACAGTTAAAGGAAAAGGTAGACGATTTTTCCGTTGGCGATACCGTAAGGGTATACGGCAAGATCAGAGAGGGAAACCGTGAAAGAATCCAGATATTTGAAGGCATTGTTTTAAAGAGACAGGGCGGAAGCAGCAGGGAAACCTTTACCGTAAGAAAAATTTCCAACGGCATCGGCGTGGAAAAGACCTGGCCTGTGCATTCTCCTAATGTGGAGAAGATCGAGGTGGTCAGAAGAGGTAAGGTAAGACGTGCGAAGCTGAACTACTTAAGAGGCCGCGTGGGCAAGAGCGCGAAGGTGAAAGAGCTGAAATAGCTTGAAACGATACGGCAGACCCACAGGGAAGCTCGTAATATGAGAAGAAAGACAGTCCTCACAGGAATCTGAGCAAAAAGGTTCTTGTGAGGATTTTTTTATGGCCACTGAAAGGAGAAAAACTTTCATTTTATGATAGGATGCGCAACAATATTGCGCAATTTATTTTTGCTATTTGCGCAATATCTGCGCAATATAACAAAATAAATTGTGATAAATACACAAAAAATAAATTTATTATTTAGAATAACTGTCAATAGCGAAGAAAATAGTACTTATGATATACTTACTTCAAGACAAGCGATTGCGCAATTATTTATTGTGCAGTCGCCTGTCAGGGAGGAAAGTGTGAAGAAAAGAAAAAGAAAGGTATGGAGCAGGTATGAAAAGAAAGTTGGCTAAAAAAGGGGCTCTTTGTTTCGTGCTGTCAATGGCGCTGATTCTGGGGGCTGCCTGGCCGGTGCAGCAGGCCAGGGCGGATGCACAGACGGTATCGGGAGGAGATGGGCAGACAGTGTCAGGCGGAGATATGTCAGCCTTAGATGAAAGCGGGTCAGATACAGGAACTGCTTCCTGGACGTCCACACAGCTGATTACAAACGGGGATTTTGAAACGCCGGACAGCAATGAGGCGTGGAATTATGCTTCGGAATGGACGCTCTCTATTTCGGGAGACAATTCTGGAGAAAATCTTTATGGGTATAACACAAAAATAGACGGAAATGGTGCTATTAACACCAGCAGGATATTCAATTACTATAACAACAGTACTACCCAGACGGCAGCTTTTTCTATGGAGAGAACCATTGAGAATGTGCCTGCTGGCACTTATAAGCTGTGCTTTGACCAGGAAGGAGCGGCTGCGACATCAGGGCTTTCTCTTTCTGTGACTTGCGGGCAGACCAATCTGCAGATGGATCTTCCGGCAACAGCAGGCTGGAATGTATGGGCCCAGTTGGAGACGGAAGCCTTTACACTGACAGAAGCTGGCAGCGTGACCATTTCCCTGTCTGGGGATATTGCGTGCGGATACTGGGGAGATTTTGACAATTTTGTTTTGATGAAGGCCCAGGAGAGTACACAGCCGGAAGAGGATGTGGAGCCGGTGGATGCGGGGATTTACGTGGAGCGGGTGGCAAATCTGCCCGACGATTTTATAAGCGGCATGGACGTGTCCTCCTATGTATCCTTAAGGCAGAGCGGCGTCACTTTTTATGATTTTGAGGGAGAGGTGCTGGACGACCAGGGATTCTTTGACTTATTGGCCGACTGCGGTGTAAACTACATCCGCGTCCGGGTTTGGAACGATCCCTATGACGCAGACGGAAACGGCTATGGAGGGGGAAACAACGATCTGGATAAAGCTGTAACAATCGGTAAGTGGGCCACCGAGGCAGGAATGAAGGTGCTGGTGGATTTCCATTATTCTGACTTCTGGGCGGATCCGGCCAAGCAGAAGGAGCCTAAGGAATGGGCGGAGATGGCCATTGATGAAAAGGTACAGAAGGTAGAAGAATACACCAACGAAAGCTTGATTACCCTGCTGGAAGCAGGCGTGAATGTGGGTATGGTTCAGGTTGGAAATGAAACCAATGGACAAATCTGCGGGGAATCTGAGTGGGAAAATATGGCCCGGATTTTTAACGCGGGAAGCGCGGCAGTAAGAAGCGCGGCTAAGGATAAGGGAAAAGAAATCTCTGTGGTTCTGCACTTTGCAAATCCGGAAACCAGTGGGCGTTATGCCGAATACGCCCGGAATTTGAATGATTACAATGTAGATTATGACATTTTTGCTTCCTCCTATTATCCCTATTGGCATGGAACC
>DXGH01000018.1 GCA_019114005.1 Candidatus Acetatifactor stercoripullorum | reverse complement strand
TATAGCCTGCTTTGGAAAATGTCAATACTTCCACTTATTTTTGTTGCGTTTCCGGCTTAAAATAGGTATACTTATAACAGAAAGCACTATTGTCAGACATCTTGGCGAAAGGGGGTTCCTTACATGAAGTCGTTAAACACAAAAAGCAAAATTTCGTACTCTTTGCTGGCAATCAACACCATTCCCTTGATTTTACTGGGTATTCTGATTATGTTTTTAAGCTCCGGCTGGTTTTCCAATGCGATGTATGGAGAGATCGAGGTGGAGCTAAAAAGCGTAGCCTCCACCATCATCACCATGCTGGACACCGCATATCCCGGAGATTACGAGCTGAGAGGAGAAACCGTCTACGATTTCTATAAGGGGGAGCACAGCCTGTCAAACGACACCCCGCTGATTGATCATATAAAAGAGGAAACCGGCCTGGAAATTACTATTTTTTACGAGGACGTACGCATTCTCACCACCCTCCGTGACTTAAACGGGCAGCGTATCACAAACACCGCCGCCTCCGAAACCATACGAGACGAGGTGCTGCTTGCTGAGGAGTCCCATTTTTACGATAACGCCATGATTAACGGCACCGGTTATTTTTCCTATTACACTCCCCTGTACAATTCCGACAACACCGCAGCAGGTATCCTTTTTGTAGGAAAACCCCGGGAAAATGTGGATGCTGCCGTGGAAAGCGCCGTCTATCCCCTTCTTGCCGCAGACATTCTCTGCGCCGTTATCATTGCCGCCATTAACTTTATCTACAATAAGAAGCTGGCCCAGGGACTTTTGAAAATACACAGCTTTATGTCCGAGGTTTCCGCAGGGAATCTTTCCGCCAGGCTGGACCCTTCCGTGCTGAGACGAGGCGACGAGCTTCAGGAGATCGGATATTCCGCCATTCATATGCAGCGTACACTGACCACCATGATTGATCAGGATTCCCTGACGGAGCTTTTAAACCGCCGCAGTGCTGACCGCAGGCTGCGCCAAATCATCGCCAATTCCGTAAAAGAGCACACCCCTTTCTGCGTGGCCATTGGAGATATTGATTTCTTCAAGCGGGTAAACGATACCTACGGCCATGAGTGCGGTGATCTGGTGCTGAAAAATATTGCCGCCTGCCTGAAGCGCCATATGGCCGGGAAGGGCTTTGCGGCGCGCTGGGGCGGAGAGGAATTTCTTCTGGTATACGATCATATGGACGTCCGCGAGGCATACAGATACCTGCAGCGGCTCAACTTTGAAATTCACGATCTGGACAGCTGTTTTGACGGAAGGACTGTCCGCATCACCATGACCTTTGGTCTTGTTCCAGGAGACACCGACGATATTTCCCAGCTGCTGCGCAACGCAGATCAAAAGCTCTATGACGGAAAAGCTGCAGGACGCGACTGTATCATGTGCTAAGCCCTTGCTTTTTTGTTTGGATTGGTATATGATAACAGAAAATTTACACCTGTCTTGTCAGACAGGGCGCAGCATGTGCCGGAAGCTCCGGCCGGAATGAGAGGGATTATGGACAGACAAAATCTAACCTTACTGACAGACCTTTACGAGCTCACTATGATGCAGGGCTATTTCAAAAATAAGGATCGCAATGAAACCGTTATTTTTGACGCCTTCTACCGCACCAACCCCTGTGGCGGAGGCTATGCCATCAGCGCCGGACTGGAGCAGGTGATTCAGTATATCAAGGAGCTTCATTTTGACCAGGAGGACATTGCCTATCTGGCCTCCCTGGGAATTTTTGAAGAGGATTTCCTTTCTTACCTGAAGGATTTCCAATTTTCCGGCGACATTTACGCCATACCCGAGGGAACCGTTATGTTTCCCAGAGAGCCCGTGGTAAAGGTAATTGCGCCCATTATGGAGGCGCAGCTGGTGGAGACAGCCATTTTAAACATCGTCAATCATCAAAGCCTCATTGCCACCAAGGCGGCCAGAGTCTGCTATGCCGCCAGAGGAGACGGTATTATGGAATTCGGCCTGCGCCGGGCCCAGGGGCCGGACGCAGGAATTTACGGGGCGCGTGCGGCAGTGATCGGAGGCTGCATCGGCACCAGCAATGTACTGGCAGGACAGCTTTTTGACATTCCCGTAAAGGGCACCCATGCCCACAGCTGGATCATGAGCTTTCCGGATGAGTATACGGCCTTTAAGGCTTATGCCGATATGTATCCCCATGCCTGTATTCTTCTGGTGGACACCTACGATACCTTAAAGTCAGGAGTTCCCAATGCCATCCGGGTCTTTCAGGAAATGCGTGACGCCGGGATTCCCCTTACTTATTATGGTATCCGTCTTGACAGCGGCGATTTGGCATATCTGTCCAAAAAGGCCCGGAAAATGCTGGACGCCGCCGGTTTTACCGACGCGGTGATTTCTGCCTCCAATGATCTGGATGAGTTTTTGATTGACAGCCTGAAGGTTCAGGGTGCTGCCATCACCTCCTGGGGCGTAGGCACAAACCTGATTACCTCCAAGGATAATCCCTCCTTTGGAGGTGTATACAAGCTTGCCGCCATCAAGGGTGAGGACGGCAGCTTCATTCCCAAGATCAAGCTTTCCGAAAATACGGAGAAGGTTACCAACCCAGGCAACAAAATGATCTACCGTATCTATGAAAAGGACAGCGGCAAGATCAAGGCCGATTTGATCTGTCTTGTGGATGAGGTTTACAGAGAAGAGGACGATCTTTTGCTTTTCGATCCCTTAGAGCCCTGGAAAAAGACAAAATTAAAGGGCGGCTCTTATACGCTGCGCCCTATTATGAAGCAGATTTTTAAGAATGGGAAATGCTGTTATACTTCTCCCAGTGTCATGGATATCAGAGCGTACTGCAAACAGGAATTGGATACGCTCTGGGATGAGACAAGACGTCTGGTAAATCCGCACCAGGTTTATGTGGATTTATCGAAAAAGCTTTATGATATCAAGATTCAGCTTTTGGATCAGATGAGTGAAAAATAAAAAAGTGCCGTGAGCACTTTTTTATTTTTCACTGATTATTACTGAACAACCTGTATGAGCCACTTCTGGTTGTCATCCTCCACATCCGGCAGCTGTACGCACAGTCCACCTTCCAAGGCAGAGTTCCCCGACATTCCCAGAACCATTCCGCTGTTTCTGTTGATGATTTTGTAATAACCGTCTGTCGTTTCCTCAAGACACCACATCTGATTCCACCCTCCGTTATAGGTGTATTGAATACATGCCGCCCCCGAAGCCGTGGAAAGCCCGTTGATATCCAACACCCTTCCGGAATTTTTATTTACTATCTTATAATATCCGTCCTCAACCTCCACAAACTGCCATTTCTGACTGTCCCATTCACTGTATTCATACTGTTCAATATCTGCGGCATCAGACTTGGAGCCTCCAGCTACATTTAAAACCATATCCGAATTTTTATTTTGAATTTTATAATACCTTACCGCATTGGGGAAAATTTCATAAGCGGATTTTTCAAAAGCAGTTACTGCATTTGTAAACCTTAGCGTCTTACTGCTTATCTGCTGTGTCATTCCCAAAGGATATCCATCTGGCAGAATATTGGAATTTGCTTCCGGTTCCCACCAGTAGACCCCCAGGCCCTTTCCTTCAGGAACAGAATGAACCGCATCAATTACGGCCTGCACAAGCTCATAACTGCCGGCGGCGTCTGCTTCGTCTGCCCCAATTTCACAGACCATCACTTCTTTTCCATATCTTTGCGCCATATCAGTGAGATTATACGCCAGATCGTCAATCGTATTTTCAAAGCTGCTTCCGATCCAGTAGGGATAATAGGACATTCCAATTACATCTGTTTTTCCCCCATATGTATTCAAAAAATTGTCAAAAAACCAGCGGAAGGTTTCATTATTCTGTCCGTTTGCCAGATGAGTGACTACTTTGGAGTTTGGGCTTACCGCCTTTACCGCATCATATCCGCTGTTCAGTAATCCCGTCAACTGTTCAAAGTTATTGCTGCTGCCATAAGGAAGAAGAATTCCGCTGTTAATTTCATTCCCTACCTGTACAAATTCCGGATATATGTTTTTCTGCGCCAGCTGATTCATTATATAATATGTGTAATCATATACATAGGCCAGCAAATCATTGTATACGGCAGATTCCCACTCCTGTGGCATATCCTGATATTCCGGATCGGCAAAATGATCACTGTAATGAAAATCCACCATAATACTGAATCCCGCATCCTTTGCACGCTGTGCCATGTAAAGCAGTCCGGTGGTATCGCAATATCCCAATATGCACTCCGTACCATCATTTTTCGTCCACCGAAAGGTAGAAGGCGGCCGAACAAAAACTCTCAGTCTGATGGAATCTACTCCGTGTTCCTTCAATATTTCCAATACATCGCCCGTGCTTCCATCCACATCCTGCCAAGTATACCCGGATGCCTCCAGCTGGCTTAGCCACCCTACATCCGCCCCATAAGCAATATCCTGCGCATAAGCCTGTAGAGGAAACACAAACGCCAATACTACAGCAGCCAAACTAAGCCCCATCCTCTTAAAAATCCTTCTCATATACCTTCTCCTCCTTTTTGCATCTTAAACTGCCGCAACGCCTCTTCCAGCTCCATAACCTGCTTTTGCATTTTATTTGACAATAGTGTCAGTTTTTTCACCTCCTCTTCCTGCAGCAAGGTCCTTTCATTTACTGTTCCAACCGACTCTGCCGCCCTCTGGGTCACCTTCGAAATGCTTTCCATGCTTTTTAACGCCGCTTCCTTTTGGGTTCCCATGCTCACAGCGCTGTCTGTTATCAAAGAAACCTTTTCCATCAGCTGCTTTAGCTGACTTAGCATATCAGAGAAAGCATTCATCGCATTATCTACCGATTCATCCTGTCTTCCTATAATTTCCTCCGCCTGCCCCGCAGTCTGCACCACCGCAAGAGTCGTATCTGAAATGTCCCCTACAATATTGCCAATTTCCTGGGTTGCCGTCATCGTCTGATCCGCCAGCTTTCGAATTTCCTCTGCAATTACCGAAAATCCCCTACCCTGCTCCCCGGCCTTGGCCGATTCTATAGAGGCGTTTAGAGACAACAATGCCGTTTCATCTGCAATTCCATAGACCGCGTGGATAATCTGGTGAATTTTTTCTGATTTTTCCTGCAGCTGTCTGATGGACTCCAGGATGCTGTAGGTAATCCGGGAGGTTTCTTTTGCCCTCTTCTTTAAAGAATCAATAGCTTCCCCGCTATTTTGGATATAGGTCTTTGTGTTCTCTGTGATGGTTCCGATATCCCGGGCCTTCTCTGCCACCTCGCCAATCTGCTCTGCCAGTCCCTCCAGCCGCATACAGCAGGAGGCGGTATCCTTTGCCTGATTGGACATTCCCTCCTCCAGACTTCCCATGACGTCCGTGATAAGCCTGGTAGCTTCCTTTATGGAAAAAGAGGAGGCGTTTACCAGGTTTGCAGAATCCGACACCCCTCCCCCCAGCTTCTTGATTCTGGAAAGCAGTGCCGAGACACCATCCAGCATCCTGTTCATCTGGTCGGAAAGCCGGGCGAACTCCTTTTCCCCTCTGACCTGCATCCGCACATCCATATCCCCTTGTGCAATCAGGTTCATATTCTGAACCATATGCTGCACCGTCCGCTTCATTCCAAGAGAAATCCCCAGCGCAATTACAAGGGCAAGCACACTGGAAGCAAGCAGCGCCCCTGCGGTCACATATTGGATTCCTGACACCTGGCTGGACAATAGCTCGTTCGGAATCAACACACAGGCCATGGCCCTGGTATCCCCGATCCTTCGATAAATAAACAGATTCCCTGTTCCTCCAAAGACCACGTCCTCAATTGTGCCGCTTTTGTCCCCTCCGCCAACTGCAGTCTGATAAAACTCTGATTCATACAGACCCTCTAAGGAGCCGCCATCCTGACGAATCACTCTTCCGTCTTCTGTCACAAACACAACGCTGCTGCCCTCCCCGGGAACCGCCTTTTCCAAAATCTCCTGGATAACCTCTTTGTCGATGTCGATTAAAACAGCCGCGTCCGTCCTGTAAAACTGCTTCACCATCCTGACGGCATAGCTGTCTTTGTCCACGCCGAACATCTCATCTATTTCCGGAATCTGGCCAAACCACAAAAAGGATTGACTCTCGGCCAGCGCCTCCTGCCCCTGTGCCGTCTCCAAGAAGGCGGAATATGTTTTTTCCAAAGATTTACTCCCGGTAGAAAGGGAGGGGGCCTGATCCGAAAGCAGATATAAGTTACTGATAAATAAGTCTGCGCTCGCCTTATTAATCAGCGCCGTCCGGGTTCTGCTGTAATAGGATATCTGATCTCCTTGCGCCATCCTGCCGCTTAGGTAGTTTCCCATTTCCGCGTCCGCCAGATAGGTCACAGCCTGTGCAGAGGCATTTTCAAGGCCATACTCTATGTACTCTCCAAGCATATCTAAAGACTGCATGGCAGAGGCCTTATAGCTTTCCATAATAGCCCTTGCCGCTACCGTATAGGATAAAAGCCCTACTACAAGAATACACACTGCCAGTACGCCGTAGGACAGCAAAAGCTTTGTGGTTATATTAATTTTCTTTCCCACCTTTTTCCTCACATTCTTCTGTGCCCCATCAGCCCTTTACTGCTCCCACAATGCCGTTTGCAAAACTCCTCTGCAAAACCAGAAACAGAATTCCCGTGGGGAGAGAGCAAATCAGCACGCCAAGCATCAGCACGCCATAGTCTATGCTGTAGCCCACCGAAAGATTGGCCACCATCATGGGCATGGTCTGAGAGGTTCCCGACATCATGATAACCCTGGGCCATAGGTAATTGTTCCAAGCGTTCATAAAGGTCACTGTCATTGCCGCAGCATAGGTAGATTTCATGGTTGGCACAAATATAGTCGCAAATATTCTCAATTCCCCTAATCCATCAATTCTGGCCGCCTCTATAATCTCTGTAGGAAAAGATCTGGCGCTCTGACGAAACAACATAATCAAAAACGGTGTGGAAATCGTAGGCAGCACATACGCCACCCATGTGCTCTGCAGATGCAGCCCTGTAAACATTTTAAACAGCGGAATCAGCGTTGCCGCAAAGGGCACCATCATGGCAAGCAGCAGAATGGACATCAGTCTGTCTTTTGCCTTGTCATGGTATATTTCAAACCCGTAGCCGGCAATGGAGCAGACCACTAAGGAAAGCAGGCTTAAAACGGTGGAATAAAACAGGGAATTTCCAAATGCTCTTCCCACATTCTGCTGTTCCAGCAGTTTTTCAAGATTATTGAATAAATTCGTGCCAAAAATCAGCCTGCCGCCCAGAATATCCGTGCTGTTGTTGGTAGCCGCCGCGATCATCCAGTACAGGGGAAACACCGAGAGAAAGGAAACCACGGACAAAACAGCATACGCCGCCAGATTTTTCAATTTTCTCATCTCTTATCACCTACTTTCATCTGAATAAACGACAATATGGCAACCAGTATAAATATCACATATGACATGGCGGCAGCATATCCAAACTGCGGGTTGTATTCAAAGGAGGCCTTGAAAATGTAGTGGGACATTGTCAACGTGGAATTGGCCGGGCCGCCGTTTGTGAGATTTACGGATTCGTCAAACAGCTGCAGCGTTCCGTTGATGGACATAATTGTGGTCAAAAGAATCGTTGGCCTAAGCAGCGGCACCGTAATTTTCATAAACACCCTTATGGGGCCTGCTCCGTCAATTCTCGCCGCTTCATATAAGGAATCGTCTATATTTTGAAGCCCGGCCAGATAAAAGACCATATTATAGCCGGTCCAGCGCCAGATTAACGCGATAATAAGAATCACCTTCGCTGTTTCCACCTGCCCCAGCCAGTTGATTCTTGAGCTGATCAGCCCCATGTTCAGCAGAATCGTATTGATATACCCATCGTAGGCAAACAACGTCTTGAAAATAATAGAGTAGGAAACAAGTGCCGTACAGCAAGGCAGGAAAATTGCGGTTCTGAAAAACGCCTTACATTTTAAATCCTTTTTATTTAACAGGGAAGCCAGAACAATCGCCAGAAACAGCATAATCGGAACCTGAATAATCAGATAAAAAAAGTTATTTGTCAGCGCCGTCCTGAAAACCGAATCCTCCAGCAGCCTCTTATAGTTGCTCAGTCCGCCCCACACCTGGTTATTGCCGATGCCTGTTTTAAAAGAGAGAATCAGCGCCTGAATCATGGGATAAAAGTTCATGGCAAAGATAAGCAATGTTGCCGGAAGCAGAAACACCCAGCCTGTAATATTATATTTTTGATTCACGGTTAACGATTTTTTTGAGGAGCTCATACTTATTCCTTTCTCCAAAAAATATCCGAAGGATTGCCAAAGCCTTCAATCCTTCGGATAGTAATCGGTCAATCCTACTGTCCAATATTAAATTCCACAGTGGCCTGTGCTTCGGCAATCGCAGAATCTAAATCGGTGGTCCCGCCAAGTACATTTGCAAGAGCCACACCCAATGCTTCCTTTTCCTCCGACCAGTAAATTCCCTTGTTCACTGTAGGAATCATGCTGCCGTATGATACAATCTTGGAGTAAATCGCCTCCCCGCCAAAGTAATCGGAGGTCTGATTATAGGCATCACTTTCCGCAGCCGGAAGATAGGTTGCAATAGCGCCCAGGTCCGTCAATATCCTGTCATAAAATTCAGTGCTTCCTGCCCATGTGGTGTTAAAAAAGTCAACTGCCAGATCGTAGTTGCTGCATGTTGACGAAATCGCCCATGTAGAGCCGCCCTGTGCAGAATAATTGGTTGCCCCATCATAATCATTTAACTTAGGCATATTGGTTACGGCCCAGTTGCCCTCCTGCTCTGCCTGATCAGTGGACATAATGGTTGCACAGATCCAGGAGCCATTAATGGTTCCCACTACAGTTCCGTTATTAATAGAGCCCTGATAGCCCGACCAGTCCGTCTGCTCCTGAAGAATCCCTTTCTGAACCAATTCCATATATATGTTCATGGCATATTTTAAGCCGTCATTGTCCACAAGGGCGATATTTCCCTGCTCGTCAAAAACAGAAATGCCTGCGGACTGCAGAATCATATTCAAAAGGTCCGGTTCTCCCTGTACATTGGTAAGCATAGGCATACCGGTCTTGGCCAGCACATCCTCACCGATCGCAATAAACTCATCCCAAGTGATATCAGTCAGGTCATCAATGGTATAGCCTGCCTGTTCCAGATAGTCTGTTCTGTAGCATGCGATTACTGTGTTGCTGTCATAGGGCACACCGTAATTTCTTCCGCCGCTTACCGAATTCGCCACCTTAGAGGCCGCGAAATCAGAAAAATTAATTCCCGAATCTGTCAGGTCTGCAAATACCTCGGGATAATTCTGCAGATACTTTGCAAATACCTGATCGTCCATTAAGAAAATATCCGGAAGAGCGTTCAGTTCTCCGCTCATGGCATAGGTCTGTACCAGAGTCTGGATATCGCTTGAAACAGTCTCTACCACATCGATTTTTACACCCGGATGATCCGCTTCATAAATCTCTCCCGCCGTCTTCATGGCGTCCACGTTAAAGGAATCCCAGCACCACACCGTCAAGGTCTGCTCCTGCGTGGCTTCCGCCCCTTCCTGTGAGCCGCTCTCCGACACCTGCGTACTCTGCTGCGCTGCTTCACCGGAAGAAGTGGTTTCTTCTGTCTGGCCGCAGGCTGCGAAAGATACCGCCATAGCAGCCGTTAAAAGCGCTGTGATGATTTTTGTCTTCATAAAATAAACCTCCCATATATATGTTTTTGCTTTTGTAGTCTTATTCTAGCATTGGCGGGAGCGTTTCAAGTAGAAATATCTTTGTACTTTTTTTTCAGAATTTAGGAAACAAACAATTTGATTTGCACTTTTTTTATTTTTTTTCAAATAATTAGGAAAAGCAGTGATGAGACTTATTCTCTCACCACTGCTTCCGCCTTCATCTGCACCTTCTGCAGGCATTGC
>DXGH01000017.1 GCA_019114005.1 Candidatus Acetatifactor stercoripullorum | reverse complement strand
GCTGAGCACAATCATTCCCTCGATATTGTATGCCAACAGCTCGCGGATGTAACGGCGCTCGGTCTCTTCGTTGGAATTACCGGCAAATACCAGAAACTTATAGCCGTAGGTCTCATAGGAGGACAAAATCTGGTTGAGCATTTCGGAATAGTAGTGCAGATAAAGATTGGGCACAATGATACCCACAAATTCGGTTTTGCCGCTGGCCAGTATCCGTCCAACCTTGTTTTCCTTATAATCCAGATCCTCCAGGGCCTGGGCGATGATTTGCTGGTTTTCCAGAGTAAGAGAGTCTGGATTGTTAAAATAGCGGGAAATGGTGGTTTTTGAAAAATGAGTATATTTAGCGATATCCGCGAAGGTCACCTTGTTGCTCTTCATGAATAAAATCACTCCTTGCCGGGATAGTGTTTTTCTTATTATAACAGAGGAAAAAAGCAGTGGCAAGAGAAAAAGTAACCGGTAAAGTAACCGGTTATGTGCAGTTTCCATAAATTTCAGTGGGGCGGGCTGGAGAATATGACGAAAATCTGGAAAACACTTGACGTATTCCTTGCTGCGCGCTATGATATGCTCATAAAGTAACCGGTTACTTTACCGGTTACTCCAAAGAAAGAAGCAGATAAGGTAAACAAACAAAGAAAACAAAAGGCAAAAAAGTGAGAAAAGAAAAAACCGATAGGAAGGGAGAGGCAGAGGTGGAAGGAAAAAGGGCAGCAGTAAACGGAAAGAGGACTACAAGGCAAAAGCTTTTGTATGTGAAAAAGAACTGGCAGTTGTATTTGTTCTTCTTGATGCCGGCACTTGTGATTACCATTATATTTAAGTATCTTCCCATGGGAGGAATATTGATCGCGTTTGAGGATTATAATGTCCGCCTGGGGATTCTGGGAAGCGAATGGGTGGGACTTGAGTATTTTGAGAGATTTTTGTCCTCGCCTGATTTTATGGCGTATCTCTTAAACACGTTGAAGCTGAGCCTGTACGGTCTGCTTTGGGGATTCCCGGTACCGATCATTCTGGCTCTTTTGCTCAACAGAATCCGGAGGAAGGGCATAAAGAAGAAAATTCAGCTGCTGATTTACGCCCCCAATTTTATCTCCGTCATTGTCCTGTGCGGTATGGTGAGAATGTTCCTCTCCCCGGTGGGGCCCTTGAACCAGCTTTTGGGGAGCAGTACAAACTGGATGACCATGCCGGAGGCCTTCAGAACCATTTACATAGCAAGCGGCATATGGCAGACGGCGGGATGGTCCTCCATTATGTATACGGCGGCGCTGTCCAATGTGAGCAAGGAGCTGGAGGAGGCGGCTATCATAGACGGCGCCAATATTCTGCAGCAGATATGGTATGTGGAGCTGCCGGCCATCAAGAACATTGTGGTGATCCAGTTTATCCTTTCCGCAGGAAATATTATGAGCATTGGATTTGAGAAGGCTTATGCACTGCAGACCAGCATGAACCTTCCGGCATCGGAGATCATTTCCACCTATGTGTACAAGATGGGTCTGTTGTCCGGTGATTACGGCTATTCCACTGCAGTCGGCATTTTTAATTCGGTCATCAATGTGATACTGCTGCTTTTGGTAAACTGGATCGTGAGCAGGCTGAATGAAGGAGAAGGATTATAGGAGGGAGGACGCGGCATGGAGCGCAGAAAACTAAAACTGGGTATGGCAGATAAAATACTTTTGACGGCGGGCTATCTTTTGCTGGGACTGTTTGTGGTGGCAGTGGTAGTGCCCCTGGCATATGTGGTGATTGCGTCCTTTATGGATCCCAATGTGCTCAACAATCAAGGACTCAGCTTCCGGATACAGGACTGGACCCTGGAGGCATACCGCAGAGTGATGGAGGATGAGATGATATGGAGAGGATTTTTAAATTCCTTTCTTTATTCCATAACCTCCACACTGCTTTCCATCTTTATCACCCTGCTTGCGGCATATCCCATGTCCAAGAAGGAGCTGGTGGGGAGAACGTTTTTCAATACCATATTTATCATTACCATGTTTTTTGGAGGCGGACTGATCCCGACCTTCATCCTGATGAACCAGCTTCGTCTGGTGAACACCGTATGGGCGGTTATAGTGCCCGGTTCCTTTAATGTATGGAATATGATTCTTGCAAGAACCTATTATCAGTCCATATCAAAGGAGCTGTGGGAGGCCTCCCAGATAGACGGGGCAAATGAGATACAGCATTTTTTCAAAATATTGATGCCGCTGTGCAAGCCCATTATTGCCGTTTTGGCCCTATGGGGCTTTGTGGGGATGTGGAACAGCTATTTTGACGCCATGATTTATTTAAACGACGCCTCCCTGCAGCCCCTGCAGCTGGTGTTAAGATCTATCCTGATACAGAACACGCCTCAGTCCGGCATGATTGCAGATATCCAGAGCACGGCAGAAATGGCCAAGATGGCTGAGCTTTTGAAATATTCCACCATTATTGTATCCAGCCTTCCGCTGCTGATTATGTACCCGTTCTTCCAGAAGTACTTTGACAAGGGCGTCATGGTGGGTTCGGTAAAGGGCTGAGAAAGGAGAGAGCAATGTCAAAAAAAGGAAGAAAAATCATTTGTGCAGCGCTGTTGGGTGCCATTTTACTGTCTTTGACAGCATGTGGCCAGGGGGGAGTGGCGCAGGCGGATATTGACCCGGATACACCGGTATCGGAGGTGACTTTCCCACTGGAGGAGACAAGAGAGCTTTCGTTTATCACAAACGCGCCTGCCAGAACGGAGCAGGATCCCAATAAAAGGATTATTTTTCAGCGGCTGGAGGAGCAGACGAATGTGCATATAGACTGGACCTGCTTTGTGTCGGATCAGTTTGCAGATAAGAAAAATCTGGCGCTGGCGCAGTTTGGAGCGCTTCCGGACGGTTTGTTTGTGGCGGGCATGGGAGACTATGACCTGCTGCGGTATGCAAAACAGGGGATTATTATCCCGCTGGAAAACCTGATCGACAAATATATGCCCAATCTACAGGCAGTATTTGAGAAATATCCGGAGTACAGAGTTATGTGTACTGCCCCGGACGGCCATATCTATGCTTTCCCCTGGATTGAGCAGCTGGGCGAGGGCAAGGAGGCCATTCAGGCCATTGGCAATATTCCCTATATCAACAAGAAGTGGCTGGATTTTCTGAATCTGGAGATTCCAACAACCACGGCCGAGCTGGAAGAGGTACTGATTGCCTTTCGTGATCATGCCGATGAAATAGAGGCGGAGTTTGACATCACCGGGGATGTGATCCCCATGTCCTTTATCATCAACAATGGGGATCAGGATCCCGCCTTTTTGATCAACGGGTTTGGAGAGGGCTATGGAGATACAGGGGATCACTTTGCGGTGACTGACGAAGGAGAGGTGATCTACACGGCCGTCCAGGAAGGATATAAAGAGGGAATTGCCTGGCTCCATCATCTGGTAGAGGAGGGATTGGTGGATCCGGAGGCGTTTACACAGGATTGGTCCACCTATGTGGCAAAGGGGAAAAATCACAGATATGGTCTTTGCTTTACCTGGGACATCGCCAATATTGACAATTATGAGGATTACGTTATGCTGCCTGCGCTGGCGGGGCCGGAGGGCCTGGTCAATATCACAAGGCAGAACGGCAGCGAGACCAGCGGATTTGAGAGAGGGCGCTGTGTGCTGACCTCTAACTGCAGAGATACGGCATTGGCTGCGGCCTGGATTGATCAAATGTACGCGCCCCTGCAGTCTGCCCAGAATAACTGGGGGACCTATGGGGAGGAAGGCGCCGCGAATATTTTTGAGATGAGTGTGAACGATGCGGGAGAGCCCATGCTGCGGCACCTGGACCTTGGAGACAACTCTCCTGTGGAGGTGCGGGAAAATCAGTCGGTAAACGGGCCATTAGCAGTGTTAAACGATTATTACGGGGTGTATGTGACGCTTCCGGACGATGCAAAATGGAGGCTGGACAACATGCACGCCACCTATCTGGAGGATATGCACAGCAAGTATGTATTTCCCAACGTGTTTATGAGCCTTGAGGACACCAACAGGGTGTCGCAGCTGGACACAGACATCAAACGCTATGCGGAGCAGATGAAGGCCAGCTGGATACTAAACGGCGGAATTGAGGAAGAATGGGACGAATATCTGGAGAGAATGGAAAGCTATGGTTTATCCGAATATCTTGAGATCAAGCAGAAATATTTTGACGCCTATCAGGAATCATTGCAGGAGGACGCGCCATGAGTGAATTGTTGAATAAAGCGAGAGAATATGAGAGTCAGAATGTGGTAAAAATTCCCTGGGAGGAAAGACCGGTGTTTCATTTTTCAGTGCCCACAGGCTGGATCAATGATCCCAACGGGTTTTCTGATTTCAGAGGAGAGCATCATCTGTTTTTCCAATATTATCCCTATGAGACGGCATGGAATTCCATGCACTGGGGCCATGCAAGCAGTACGGATTTTGTGTGCTGGAAATATCTTCCCGCCGCCCTTGCGCCGGATGAGACCTATGACGGCGCCGGTGTGTTTTCAGGGAGCGCCCTGGAGGATGGGGAAAGACAGGTTTTGATCTACACAGGCGTGGAGGAGTATACGGAAGAAAACGGGGAGAAAAAAATCAGACAGAACCAGTGCATCGCCATAGGGGACGGCAGGGATTATATAAAGTCCAGGGAAAATCCCGTCATCACAGCAGAGCTTCTGCCTGCGGGGAGCAGCAGGGAGGATTTCAGAGATCCCAAAATCTGGAAGGAGGATGGGAGATACTATGTGGTGGCAGGAAGCAGAAATGGGGATGGCAGCGGGCAGATCGTCTTGTTTTATTCCGACGACCTGAAAAGCTGGAATTTCGGTTCGATTTTGGACCGATCCCAAAACAAGCTGGGAAGAATGTGGGAGTGCCCTGATTTCTTTCCCATGGGCAGTAAAAGGGTGCTGATGATTTCTCCCCAGGAAATGCAGGCGGACGGCCTTTTGTTTCACAATGGCAATAATGTGGCGTTTCTCATTGGTGACTACTGCAAAGAAACCCTACGCTTTTGCAGGCAGGAGGTACAGTGCGTGGACTATGGACTGGATTTTTATGCGCCCCAGACCATGCAGTCTCAGGACGGCAGAAGAATTATGATTGGCTGGATGCAGTCCTGGGACAATCCCATTTATCCCACAGAGCATCTTTGGTCCGGCATGATGACCATTCCCAGGGAGCTGACAATGAGAAATGGAAGAATCCTTCAAAAGCCGGTGCGGGAACTGGAGGCATACCGCAAAAATGAGGCCGCCTATTCCAATGTAGCTGTGGAAAAAGAGACTATTTTAGAAAATGTAAGGGGAAGAAGCGTTGACTTGGAGCTTGCAGTCAAAGGGCAGGAGTACGGAAAATTCCGGATCAGGCTGGCCTCGGACAAAAAGCACTATTCCGAAATCATATATGACAGAGAGGATGGGATATTGACCTTCGACAGAACCCATTCCGGCCTTACCAAGGATGTGCTCTGCAGCCGCAGCATGCGGGTGGACAGCCCCAGCCATGAGTTGAGACTGCGGATACTTTTAGACCGTTATTCTGTGGAAATTTTTGCAAACGAGGGGGAAAATGTGATGACCTCTCTGATTTATACCCCGCAGACCGCTCAGGATATTATCTTTTCCTGCAGTGGGAAGGCGTATATGGATGTGAAAAAATATGAAATCGAGGTAGGAAAATGACCGGATACGATGTGGTGGCATTGGGGGAACTGCTGATCGACTTTACGCAAAATGGGATGAGCGCCCAGGGGAATCCCATATATGAGGCGAATCCCGGAGGCGCGCCCTGCAATGTGCTCGCCATGCTGCAGAAGCTGGGCCGAAGGACTGCTTTTATCGGCAAGGTGGGAGCGGATGGCTTTGGCCTTCAACTGAAAAATGCCCTGGAGGAAACGGGGATTTCCTCCCAGGGACTGCGCTTTGACCAAAGGATTCCCACTACCCTTGCGGTGGTGGGCAGAAAGCCGGACGGCGACAGGGATTTTTCCTTTTACCGAAAGCCTGGCGCAGACATTATGCTGAGAACGGAAGAGCTGCCAGAGGAGCTGCTTGGCAGTGCAAAAATTTTTCACTTTGGCTCCCTGTCCCTTACGGATTCTCCGTCCAGGGAGGCTGCGAAGGAGGCGGTCAGGCTGGCAAAGGAGTCAGGGGCCTTGATTTCCTTTGACCCGAATCTGAGACTGCCGCTGTGGGATACGGAGAAAGAGGCCAGAAAACAGATACTTTATGGGCTGAGCCAATGCCAGATTCTAAAGATAGCGGACAACGAGCTGGAGTGGCTTACGGGAAAGGCAGACCATGAGGCGGCAGCCAGGGAAATTTTGTCCGAATTTGCCATTCCTCTGGTTTTTGTATCCCTGGGGAAGGCGGGAAGCATGGCCTTTTGTGGGGAAAAGATGGTTCGTGTCAAGGCCTTTGTACAGGAGAATCCTGTTGACACCACAGGGGCGGGAGACACCTTTATGGGCTGTATTCTTCATCAGGTGCTGGAAAAGGGGAGCCTGAAGCTTACAGACGGGGAACTGGAGCAGATGCTGCGGTTTGCCAATGGGGCGGCGTCTCTGGTAACCATGCGCCGGGGAGCCTTGCGGGTAATGCCCAACAGAGAGGAAATCAATACCTGCCTTAAAGCTGTGACGGCAAATAAATGACAGGCTGGCCACTTCTTGGAAATGGGCGTGCATATTTTTGTAAAACCCCTAATAAGATGTAAAAAACGTTCTCAGGGGAGCCCATGAAGGAGTATATTGAAGAACGGGCAGTGGCCATTGCCAATTACATTATAGACCACAATGCCACGGTAAGGCAGACGGCAAAGACCTTTGGAGTAAGCAAGAGTACTGTACATAAAGACGTTACAGACCGATTGATGCAGATCAACCCGGCTCTTGCCAAACAGGCCAGAAAAGTACTGGATATCAATAAATCTGAGCGCCATATCCGCGGAGGTCTTGCCACCAGGGAAAAATACCAGCACAGGCTGGCAGCCTGTAATGACGGAGGGAAATAACAGAATATTCATTGCCGGAATCAAGAGCCGCCGTTTTTGTAACGGCGGTATTGATTTACCTAAAAACAGAAGATATAATGAATTCAAATGTGGGAGGGCCGCACGAAAGGCGGCAGAGCAAAATACCAATGATTCGAATTAAAAATTTTTTCAAAAAAGAAACTGTTTTTTGCATCTCGTTTCTTCTTGCCGTTATATCCTGCGTGGCAGTTTTGCCGGACGCTGCCTATCTGGCTTATCCGGACTACCGGACGCTGGCGCTTTTGTTTTGTCTGATGACCATTGTGTCCGGCTTTCAGTCTCTTGGGGTGTTTACCATATTGGGGCAGGCGCTTTTAAAAAGGGTGGGGAGTCTGCGGGGGCTTTCCTCCGCGCTGGTGTTTTTATGCTTTTTCTGCAGCATGGTGATTACAAATGATGTGGCGCTGATTACCTTTGTGCCCTTTACCATCCTGGTGTTTCGTATGATTCAAAGGCAGGAGAGGGTTTTAAAGGTGGTTGTGCTGGAAACCATCGCTGCAAATCTGGGGAGCATGGCTACGCCCATAGGAAACCCTCAGAACCTTTACTTATATTCCATCTCAGGGCTTACAGCGGCGCAGTTTGGCCGGTGTGTGCTTCCCTATGCAGGACTGTCTCTGGTTATGCTTTTAGGAATCCTTTTGTCAGAGCGCGGAGAAGCCATTGGAAAGACTGGAATGGAGAAAGAGGAAAAAAGAAAGGATTCACGCTGGTTCCTTTCCTTGATTTCGTTTCTTTTGCTGCTGATTTTGTGTATGCTTGTAGTGCTTCGCATTCTGCCTTACGAGCCGGTTCTTGTCTGTGTGGCCTTGGCTGTGCTTGTGGTAAACAGGAAGGTGTTTCTCTCGGTGGATTACTTTCTTTTGCTCACCTTTCTTTGTTTTTTCATCTTTATCGGAAATATGAAGAGAATTCCCTGGATCAACAGTCTTTTGATTTCCCTGGTGGACGGACAGGAGCTGTGGGCGGGCATTCTTGCCAGCCAGGTAATCAGCAATGTGCCGGCGGCAATCCTGTTGTCTGGATTTACAGAAAATTATGAGACGCTGATCACAGCAGTGAATCTTGGAGGTCTGGGAACGCTGATTGCCTCGCTTGCCAGCTTGATTTCCTTTAAATTTTTTGTAAAGGAATATCCGGATAAAAAGGGAGTGTTTTTGAAAACCTTTACGGTGTGGAATCTGTTGTTTCTGGCGGTTCTGACAGGCGCAGCGCTTATTCTGGCTTAAAAATGCGGGATGCGGTGTGGGGAAAAGTATGCTATACTGAAACAACAAAGAGAAGGAGGCCTGCATGGAAGGGGACAGCAAAAAGATTTCAGAGCTTGCCGAAAGGATTATGAAGCTTGCCCATGACGATATTCTGATTCATTTGAGATTTTTTGACACAGCCCTGGCCAGGCTTGCCTACAGGCAGATGCCTCAGACTGGCTGTCTGGCAACGGATGGGTCTGCGTGTTTTTACGACCCGGTGTTTGTGTTAAAGTGCTACCAGAAGGACTCGAGGCTGGTGACCAGATGCAGCCTCCATATGCTGCTTCACTGTGTTTTTTTCCATAGCTTTCAGTATGACAAGCTGGATACAGGGCTCTGGGACCTGGCTGCGGACATTGCAGTGGAAAATGTGATTCTGGAAATGGGAATTGCAGGCGCGGCATTAGAGCAGGATGAGGAGGAGGGAAGGAAACTGCGGTTTTTGCGGGAAGAGATAGGTTCTCTGACAGCAGAGAGGATTTACCGTTATTTTCGAAAGAATCCCCCCGCCCAGAGGGAACAGGAGGAGTTAAGGGACCTGTTTTTTAAGGATGTGCATACTCTATGGAAGCCCAGGGAGGAGCTGGAGATTTCTCTGGAGCAGTGGAAGAAAATCAGTGAGCGGATCAAGGCTGACCTGAAATCCTTTACAAAAGCCCGCTCCGGCGCCCAGAGTCTTGAGAAGAATCTGGAGGAGGTCACAAAGGAGCGCTATGATTACAGCGATATTCTGCGAAGGTTTACGGTGATGGGAGAGGATATCACGGTAAATGATGAGGAGTTTGATTACGTTTATTATACTTATGGTCTTGAACATTACGGCAATCTGCCCCTGATCGAGCCTTTGGAATATAAGGAGACCAACAAGGTAAGAGAATTTGTCATAGCCATAGACACCTCGGCTTCCTGCAGAGGCCCTCTGGTAAAGGCTTTTTTGCAGAAAACCTATTCTCTCCTGAAGGGAAGTGAAAATTTCTTTCACAAAATCAATGTGCACATTATTCAGTGTGACAACGAGGTGCAAAGCGATACCAAAATAACCAATGATGACGATTTTGACACATTCTTGCGTTATGGAAAGCTGAATGGGTTTGGGGCCACGGATTTCAGGCCTGTCTTTTCCTATGTGGAACAACTGAAAGCCCAGGGGGAGTTTGAAAACCTGAAAGGGCTTATCTATTTTACGGACGGTTACGGGATTTATCCTGAAAGAATGCCGGATTATGAAGTGATTTTTGCTTTCCTGGACGAGGACGAGCACCGTGCGCCGGTGCCGCCCTGGAGCATGAAGGTGGTTTTGGAAAGTGAAGAGCTGGAGGAAGAAGCGTGAACATTAAACAGGCGAAGGAATATATTAAAAATGCTGTGAATTTGTATCTGAAGAAGGATGAATTCGGGGAGTACCGGGTGCCGGTGGTGTGCCAGCGCCCTATCTTTCTGCTGGGAGCGCCCGGTATCGGGAAAACGGCTGTGATGGAACAGATTGCTCAGGAAATGGGAATTGCACTGGTTTCCTATTCCATGACACACCACACTCGCCAGTCGGCTCTGGGGCTGCCTTTTATTACAAAGAAAACCTATGGCGGAAAAGAGTACAGCGTGTCGGAGTACACCATGAGCGAGATCATTGCTTCCATTTATGACACCATGGAGGAAAGCGGCATAAAGGAGGGGATTTTATTTTTGGATGAAATCAACTGTGTCTCCGAGACCCTTGCTCCCTCCATGCTGCAGTTTCTGCAGTATAAGGTGTTTGGCCGTCACGCAGTGCCGGAGGGCTGGGTGATCGTTACGGCGGGCAATCCTCCGGAGTACAATAAATCCGTACGGGAGTTTGACGTGGTCACCATGGATCGTCTAAAGGTTCTGGAAGTGGAGCCCGAGTACCGCATTTGGAAGGAATATGCGCTGGAGCGGCGTATTCATAATGCCATTATCAATTATCTGGATTTGAAAAAAGAGCATTTTTACTGCATGGAAATGACCACAAAGGGGCGCAGCTACGTCACGGCCAGAGGCTGGGAGGATTTGTCCGAGATTCTTTATCTCTATGAGGATGAGGCGCTGACGGCAGATGAAACCCTGGTGGGACAGTATCTGCGGAACGATAAGATCGTGAAGGAATTTTGTGCTTATTATGATTTGTACTGCAAATACAAAAAGGATTACCGCATTGAAGAGATTCTAAACGGACAGGCCTCTGTGCAGGCTATTTCCAGAGCCAAGGCAGCGCCCTTTGACGAGAGGCTTTCCTTGCTTGGGATGCTTTTGGATAAGATTTTGGCGGACATGAAGGAATGTATGGAGGAGCTTTCCTGCCTGACACAGCTGCAAGGCTCTTTGAAGGCAGTAAAAGCTATGGCGCAGGAAGCGTACACAGAGCAGGTACTGGGAGAGCTGGACAGACTAGCCCAGGGGAGAAAAAAGCTTTTGGAAAATCTGAAGCTGGCCAACTCTCTTTCCGATGAAGAGAAAAAGAAGCACAGAAGCGTGATCCGGTTTTTGGAGGAGTGCAGAAAGGAACTGTATGTTGGGGATTACCCCTCCGGCAGGGAGGCCTTTGTGCTTGTGAAGGAAAAGTATGACAAAAAGGTTGCCAGGGCCAAAAAGGAATCGGAAAGAATCCAGAAGGAGCTTCATGAGCTGTTTGCCTTTGCAGAGGAAGCCTTTGGACAAGGCAATGAAATGCTGATTCTGGTGACGGAACTGACGGTTAACAGCCACAGCGCACAGTTTCTTGCGGCATTTCCCAGCCCGGATTATCAAAGGCATAACGAGGCCCTTTTGCTGGACGAAAGGAAAGAGGAGATAAAAGCCCGGATAGCGGATTTAAAGCTGGATTAAGGGAGGGAAAATGCAGGAAAAGGAGCTGGAAATTGCGGGCGGAAGTCTGCATTATGAAATTCGAGATGGGAAAATTGCAGTCACGGGCCTGGGTGGCGGGGCAAGCCAGGTGAGCGTGCCGGAGCGCATTGAGAATCTGCCGGTGGAGATCATACACAAGAGAGCCTTTTTGAGTAAAAAGAATTTGAGAAAAGTAATTTTGCCGGATACGATAAGGGAAGTAGGGGACTGGGCCTTTGCCTATTGCGATAGCTTAAGAGAGATTGCGCTGCCTCGCAGCTCCATCTCCTTTGGAAGATCGGCTTTTTTGGAGTGCGGTAATTTGAAGGAAATCAGCCCACGGGGCGCCGGGCGGGAGATTTCCCTTCTGCTGGCGGCGGCGGTTACCTCCCTTGAGGCATATTATCTGCTGGATATTTCTGAGGCAGGAAGCGGCGAATGGCTGGACAAATGGGATCAGAAGCTTTTTTCCCTGCTGTATTCGCCGGATGCAGAGGGGTATGCAAAACAGGTTCTCTGTGGGGAGGAGGATTACGGAAGTACGGATTTTGAGGCTTTTCTCAGGGAAAAGAGAAAGAAAAAGGTACGCCTTTGTACCTTGCGTCTGCTTTGCCCTACAGGCTTGTCTGATGAACGCAGGGAAAAGCTGGAGAGGTATCTTGCAGAGCATACAAAGGGCTGCGAGAGCGATGAGACCTGGCAGGTGGTGCTTTTGGAGCATGGAAATGACAGGGAATATTATAGTCTCTTTGCGCAGCTGGGCTGTCTTACGGAAGAAAATTTTCAGGCTGTTGTGGCGGATATCGGAGAAGACAAGCCGGAGATGAAGGCCTATTTTATGCGCTGGAAGGAAGAAAAGCTGGGGTATGGGGACTTTTTTGAAGGGCTGGAGCTTTAAGCAGGAAGCGATTTGCCAGTTAAATTTTTTCATGCAAAAAACGCCCGGAAAGCGGTGCGCCATGCACGAGCTCCGGGCGAAGTTTTGGATTTGAGACACTATTTTGTTATGGGAATGGAGTAGCGTATTCTGCGGTAAATTTTCCAAATAATGACGGCCGGGAAACTCACCGTCAAAAAAAGTGTGGAAAGAATGCCGGCAGCGCCGCCCACGATTGCTATAATCAGAATTCCAAGATTCATGTGAATACCACCTTTCCATGTTAATATCCTGCTCTTATACGTCCTGCTCTATCATAAAACATTTTGGGGAGCGGAAAAATAAAACCTCGCTTTTCTTAACAAAATCTTATCGCGGGACAGTCTGCTTTTGGGGCTTGGAAGTTACTTTTTGGTGGTTGGCGTTGCCTGCCCTGTGTTAATGGGTTATAATGGGAATTAAATCGAAGCAATAGGAAAAGGAGAACGGGTATGACACTGGAACAGGCCAGGGAAAAGCTGGAAAAATATGGACAGGAGCATCTTCTGAAATATTATGGAGAGCTTTCGGAAGAGGAGAAAGGGTCTTTGCTGAAGCAGATTGAAGAGACGGACATGGGAATTTTAGAGGCCTGTAAGCATAGGGAAGAGCTGACCAAAAAGGGTGTGATCACGCCACTTGCCTCCATGCAGCTGGATGAGATCGAAGCAAACCGGGCAGGCTTTACCGCTGTGGGGATGGAGGCCATTCGTCAGGGACGGGTTGGAGCCGTGCTTTTGGCAGGGGGAATGGGTACCCGTCTTGGCTCGGATGACCCTAAGGGAATGTACAATGTGGGAATCACCAGGAAGCTGTATATTTTTGAATGCCTGATCAACAATCTGATGGAGGTGGTTCAAGAGTCGGGAACCTGGATTCACCTGTTTGTGATGACCAGCGAAAAGAACCATCAGGCTACCGTTTCTTTCCTGAAAGAGCATGAATATTTTGGATATCAGGAGGAATATGTGCACTTTTTCAAGCAGGACATGGCGGCGGCTACGGATTATCAGGGGAAAATTTACCTGGAGGCAAAGGGGCGGCTTTCCACTTCTCCCAACGGAAACGGCGGCTGGTTTACCTCTCTGAAAAGCAACGGACTGCTGGAACTGATACAGGAGCAGGGGATTGAATGGCTGAATGTTTTTGCGGTGGATAATGTGCTTCAGCGCATTGCGGATCCTTGCTTTATCGGGGCCGTTATACAGAAAAAATGTGTGGTGGGAGCCAAGGTGGTGCGCAAAAACGCTCCTGACGAAAAGGTGGGCGTGATGTGTCTGGAGGATGGAAGGCCCTCTATTGTGGAATATTATGAGCTTACGGAGGAGCTGATGAACGCCAGGGATGAAAACGGCGAGCCGGCCTACAATTTCGGCGTCATCCTGAATTATCTGTTCCACGAGCAGGAATTGGAGCACATGATGGCTTCCAGTATGCCTCTTCACATTGTGGAAAAAAAGATTCCTTATCTGGACGAGAACGGGGAGCTTAAAAAGCCCCAGGAGCCAAACGGCTATAAATATGAAACCCTTGTGCTTGATATGATTCATCAGCTGGACAGCTGCCTGCCCTTTGAGGTGGAAAGAAACAGAGAGTTTGCTCCCATCAAAAACAGGACGGGCATTGACTCTGTGGAAAGTGCAAGAGCGCTGCTGCAGGAAAACGGCGTGACACTGTAATTAACATTTTGACAGATTTTCATAACAAATGGATATTGAGGGAAACTGTTGTTTTTAGTAAGCTGAAAACAGAACAAAACAGGAGATTGCGCCCGCTTGGCGGGCAGAACAGGAGTGGATTATGAAGATTCTGGTAACAGGCGGAGCAGGCTTTATTGGCAGCCATACCGTTGTGGAGCTGCAGGAGGCAGGTTATGATGTGGCGGTGCTTGACAATCTGTGTAATGCCAGCGAAAAGGCTTTGCCCAGGGTGGAGGCCATCACCGGCAAGAAGGTTCCCTTCTACAAGGCGGACATTTTGGACAGGGAGGCCTTGGAGGAGGTTTTCTCCAAGGAGAAGGTGGATGCGGTGATTCACTTTGCGGGACTGAAGGCGGTGGGAGAATCCGTACAGAAGCCCTGGGAGTATTATGAAAACAATATTGCAGGAACTCTGACGCTGGTGGACGTTATGAGAAAGCATGGCGTGAAAAATATTATTTTTTCCTCCAGCGCAACTGTGTACGGAAATCCGGCTTTTGTGCCCATTACTGAGGAGTGCCCCAAGGGACAATGTACAAACCCCTATGGCTGGACGAAATCCATGCTGGAGCAGATTCTTACGGATATTCAGAAGGCGGACCCGGAGTGGAATGTGATCCTGCTGCGCTATTTTAACCCCATCGGAGCCCACAAGAGCGGAACCATCGGGGAGAACCCCAACGGCATTCCCAACAATCTGATGCCTTATATTACCCAGGTTGCAGTAGGCAAGCTCAAGGAGCTGGGCGTATTCGGAAATGATTACGATACCCCGGACGGAACCGGCGTGAGAGATTATATCCATGTTGTGGATCTGGCTAAGGGACATGTGAAGGCGCTGAAAAAGATAGAGGAGAAGGCCGGACTTAAGGTGTATAATCTGGGTACCGGCGTTGGATACAGCGTCCTTGACATTGTGAAGAATTTTGAGGAGGCAACGGGCGTAAAGATTCCTTATGTGATCAAGCCCCGCCGGGCGGGAGACATCGCTACCTGCTATGCAGATGCTGGAAAGGCTAAGGAGGAGCTTGGCTGGACGGCGCAGTATGGGATCAGAGATATGTGCGAGGATTCCTGGAGATGGCAGAAAAATAATCCCAACGGATACGATGATGAATAAATTATAAGAAATAAAAATCCCTGGAGAAGGCTTTTTCCCACAAATCTTCTCCAGGGATTTTTTATCAGGCCACATAGAGATACATAAAGATAAAATGGCAGATGCTGCCGCCCATCACAAACAGATGAAAGACCTCATGGGAGCCGAAGGACTTATGCTTTGCGTTAAAGATGGGGAGCTTCAATGCGTAAATGACGCCGCCTGCGGTATAGATAAGTCCACCGGCCAGAAGCCAGAGGAAACCGGTGAGGGGAAGCGTATGAAACAGTCTGCCGAATACCAGTACACAGACCCAGCCCATGGCAATGTAGATGACCGAGGAAAACCATTTAGGGCAGGTAATCCAGCAGGCTTTGATAATCATGCCTAAAAGTGCGATTCCCCATACAATGGCAAGCAGTGTATAACCGATTTCACCGCCCAGGACGATGAGGCATACCGGCGTATAGGAGCCTGCAATCAGCACAAAAATCATCATATGGTCCAGCTTGCGGAAAAGGCGCAGGCCTTTGCCGGAGAGATTTACACTGTGGTAGGCGGTACTGGCCCCGTACAGCAAAATCATGCTTCCCATAAAAATTGCCATGGCGGCAAAATTTCGTCCTCCGGAACTGACTCCGGCCTTAACTAAAAGCGGAACGGCAGCAAACACAGCCAGCATCATTCCGATAAAATGCGTAAGCGCGCTTCCGGGCTCTCGAATTGTAATCTGCATAGGAACACCTCCGTTATGCTGTGTGGTTCTCTGATTATTGTAACCAGACACAGGATAAAAATACATGAAACAGTTATCTAAAGTATATTATGTAGTTTTCGAAACCATGTGTTACAATAATGATAATACACTTGCATGGAGGAAATGTCAATAGATATCAGGAATCTTCTTCTATCACCTGAATTTCCAAATAGTCAAAATCAATATCCTCGATAAAATTATCCTGATAAAAACGAACCTTATTGTGACGCTTGAAATCCTTTACTGTTTTGTCCAGCCAGATGGGCTTGCCCAAGTCAAACTGGACGCATATTTCGTCCAGGGCCCGGAAAATTTTGTGAGTGCGGGTATCGGCGCTGCCGTCACAAATGCAGGTATCCTGCAGCATATGATTATCTTTAAAGGTTCTTGCCCATAAGCGAAACATAAATGGAGCTCCTTTCAAAAACGTATTTTAGACAGTATAGCATGTCATAATATTTTTGTATATGTCATATATATACAAGGTACGGTTCTAAATATTATTGACAAATTTTCTTAAAAAAGGATTAATTATTTGTGAATATTATACATTTTTATCATGCTTTATGCTATACTGATTTTATAAAGGCAGAGAATTATAAAATAGAAGGAGCTAAAATGGAACTAAAGGTGGACAATGGAGAAGGCATTGACAGCTGGCAGGAGGTCATGCTTGTGTATAATGCTGCGCTGCGGCAGATAGAAACGAAAATGCAGATTCTGAATGATGAGTTTCAGCATGTTCATCAGTATAATCCCATAGAGCATATTAAGGTCAGGATCAAAACGCCGGAGAGCATCGTAAAGAAGCTGAAAAGAAATGGCTATGAGTCCACGATTGACAATATGGTAAAGTACATCAACGACATTGCAGGTATCCGCATTATCTGCTCCTTTACCTCTGATATCTACAGGATTGCGGACATGATAAGCGAGCAGAGGGATATCAAAGTGATTGCGGTAAAGGATTATATTACATATCCAAAGGCCAGCGGGTATAAAAGCTATCACATGATTGTTTCGGTGCCGGTGTATCTGTCCGACCGTATTGTGGACACAAAGGTGGAGATACAGATACGTACGGTAGCCATGGATTTCTGGGCCAGCCTGGAGCATAAAATCCATTACAAGTTTGAAGGGGACGCCCCGGAGCATATCAAGAACGAATTGGTGGAGTGTGCCAGAATGGTGTCGGATCTGGACGCCAGAATGCTTTCCCTGAACGAAGAGATTCTGGCCATCAGCCGGGAAAGAGAAAAGGAATAGCTCAGGCAGGAGTTTCTCTATTGCTGAAAGAAACCGCAGCCATAAAATGAGGAGTGCCCAGACACCTTTCGGTATCTGGGCTATTATGAAAAAATTTATCTATGTGTTATGCTGACATCAATGGCCATTTCCTTTGGCTACAAATAGAGTATAGCAATAAAATATGAACAAAATATGAACGGCATGTAAATTATTGGTTAATGTAACAAAAACATATAGTGAATTGAAGATTTTCGTATGCAGTTTGCACAAAAAGCGGTTTCTGTTGTCAGAAAACTGAAAAAATGATAAAATGTCCCTATGTAATGCAGACACCACGGATACTTATATTCGAAACATGGCAGGTGGATAATTCGGAGGGAAATGAATGGATATGTTTATGGACAAGCTGGCACAGAAGCTGACTGCACAGGAAATGATTAAGGCGAATACTGCGGCGGATACGGAAGAGCTTAATCGTCTGAAGGATCGTCTTAAGGAGTATAACGATTGTCTGGACCGTCTTAAGGCGATCGTGGAGGAAGGAGATGCAAGGCTTAAGGAGTCAAAGTCGGACAGCGGGCAGGTCGCCCGGCTGGTGGATGAAGCCATTCAAAAAATTCATGAAATAAAACAGGATTCCGAAGCTCTTGAGGAATGGAAGGCCGAGTTTGTGGAAAAACTGGAGGGAAGCGGCGAAGGCGTGCACCGGGAGTGCGTGAAGGTTTACCGCAACGTACAGGCTGTGGTAGTGGAGGAATCCGCAAAGCAGACGGAGGGTCTTGACCGGCTCAGTGACACTGTGGGAAAAGCTTCCGGAAAGCTGAATGCAGTATTGGGAATTTCCATTGCAGCTCTTGTGCTGTCCCTTGGAAGCGTGGTTGTGCAGGTGATGAATCTGCTGAATTTTAAATTCTTCTAAAAAGTTTTCATGCGAAGGGAAAAATGATGGCAAAAGAGATTTGGAAGCCGGGGAATATGCTGTATCCATTGCCGGTGGTTATGGTCAGCATGGCGGATCAAAGCGGCAGAGCCAATATTATAACGCTTGCCTGGGTGGGAACAATCTGCACAAATCCTCCCATGTTGAGCATTTCCGTGCGCCCGGAACGCTATTCCTATCCGATTTTGCGGGACACCGGAGAATTTGTGGTAAATCTGACCACCAGGGGACTGGTTTTTGCTACAGATTACTGTGGCGTTAAGAGCGGCAGGGATGTGGATAAATTTGAGGAGCTTAAGCTGACAAAGGCGGATGCGGCTTATGTGAAAGCGCCTATGATCGGAGAGAGCCCTGTGAATATTGAGTGCAGAGTCAGGCAGGTGAAGCCCTTAGGCTCTCATGATCTGTTTCTTGCAGACGTGCTGGCGGTGCACGCAGATGAGAACTATATGGATGAGGGGCGAAAATTTCATCTGGAGAAGGCGGAACCCATTGTCTATTCCCATGGCGCTTATTTAAGCTGTGGGGAGCAGCTGGGAACCTTCGGCTACAGTGTGCGCAAAAAGCAGAAAGGAAGCCGCCGCAGTGGCTGAGGGCAGGTTATGAAAAAAAAGGAACGTTGGTTGTTTTGGGGAATTTTGCTGGGGGCAGTATTGGTGCGCTGCATCCGCTTTGGAAGTGTGCCGGATGGAGTGAACCAGGATGAGGCCATGGCTGCAGTGGATGCGCTTGCGTTGTCGGAGTATGGCACGGACCGTTACGGTATGTTTCTGCCGGTGCATCTCGAGGCGTGGAAATACGGTCAGATGAGCGCGCTGCTGTCCTATTGCATGATTCCCTTTATCCGTATTTTCGGATTCCACATAGTGTCTGTTCGTCTGCCGCTTTTGCTTGCCAGCTGCGGCTCTCTTGTGTTGATGTACCTTATCGGGAAAAAAATGTATGGCAGGATCTTTGGCCTTATGGCTATGGCGCTTACCGCTGTAAATCCCTGGCATTTTATGCAGAGCCGCTGGTCCTTGGACTGCAATCTTTTTCCTCATGTCTTTTTGCTGGCTCTCTACCTTTTGCTTTGTGGTCTGGAAAAAAGGAGATATCTGTATCTCTCCATGTTTTTTTTCGGCCTTACCTTTTACTGCTATGGGATTGCAGCTTATTCTGTGCCTCTCTTTCTTGCGGTATTTGCCGCATGGTGCTTGTGGAAGAAACAGCTTGGGCTGAGGGAGGTTCTTTTGTGCGTTCCGATTTTTGTGATGACGGCTCTTCCGGAGATATTGGTGCTGTTGATCAACGCCCTTGGCCTGCACACCATTGAGACTCCTTTTTTTACTATGGGATATTTCCCGGAGAGCATCCGCAGCGGAGACATTTTACTTTTAAATTTTTCCTTTGCACAGCTTTGGAAAAATATAGTATCCATGATAAGTGCGGTATTTTTGCAGCTGCCTGACCTGATCTTTAATGCCATTCCTGCTTTTGGCCCACTGTATCATATTTCCATTCCATTTGTTTTTCTGGGAACAGGGGTGTTTACCAGAGACCTTTTTCGGGAAAGGGATTTATTGAAAAAAACCCGTATGCTGGGAATCTGGGGAGCTCTTCTTATGGGAATCTGGATTGGACTGGTGACATTTGAGGTGAATATTAACCGCATCAATGTTATTTTTTTCCCCCTCATTTTTTTGTGCTGCTATGGTATCCGCTTTGCAGTTTCCAGGGTAAAAAAGCTTAAGCCTGTGATTGCAGCGGTCTACGCAGTCTGCGCAGCTGCCTTTTTTTCGGTGTATTTTACCTGGTTTGCCCAGGAGAGCCGCTATTACTATTACGGAGACTTTCTGGCGGCAGTGCAGGAGGCGGATGCCATGGAGGAATATGACCATCTTTATATTACGGGAGAGCTGGGAGTACAGTTTAATCAAACCAGTGCAGAAGTGCTGACGCAGTTTGTGTGTAAAATAGATTCGGCCTATTATAGGGGGGAAACGGATGTGACGGGAGGCAGAAGGCTTGCGCCATACCAAGAGAGATATCATTTTGTGGATTTGAGTTATCCCCTGGAGGCTGATCCGGAGGGACTGTATGTGCTTCATGAATCAGAGCTTTCCCAAATTCCCTTTGCCTATTCTGTGGAAGGGGAGCAGGGAAGCTATGTAATTGTCACAGGAAAGGAAGCGGGAGATAGATTTTGAAAGCCTGGTTAAAAAGATATCAAATGGAGATATGGTATGCCCTATGTTTTCTTATGCTGGGATGGATTGACCAGAGACGGGGAAGCGCCGTGGGAGAGGTGCAGATGATTTTTGCAAATCTCACAGGGCCTGTGGTGGTACTGCTGCTTTTTCCTTCCCTGAAAAAAGAGTTTTTCCGATGGAGAGGCTTCTTTCTATGGCTGGGCGCCTCTGCTGTCCTTGGGACCGCAGCCTGCGTCATAGGGGATAATTACTGGAGATATACGGGACAGTGGTATACGGTGGTGCTTAATATCGCTTTGATTGCCGGACTTTTGTTATATCTGGTATGGAACCGCAGGAGTCTGGCGGAAGGAAAGCGCTTGAACGGGACGTGCTTTTTTTTGGTCATGCTGCTGCTTGTGCTTATGACGGTGTCCGTGCATGAAAGCTTTTGGCCTCTCTGGTTCCTGGGACTTTTCGGAGCCTTTTATCTGATTGGAATCCCTGACGGAAAGGAAAGGAGCTTTCTTTTGGGGATGCTTTGGGGATTCATTTTGTGGTTTTTTATTCAGCAGACTGTGGCGTTTGGATTCAGACCCTACGACTATGTGCGGTATAGGGGAATGTACTCCGGCGAAACGCAGAATGGCCTTTTCTATCTGATGATTTTCTGTGCTTTTTTGTGTTTGTGGCTTTACCTTACGGAAAAAAAGGTGTCTGGGTGGAAAAGGGTTCTCTGCTTTCTGCTGGCCGGAGGCTGCGTGAGCTTTATTTTCCTCACAGGAGGACGCTCCGCTCTCACAGGGGCTTTTGCGGCAGGCGCAGTGGGGCTTGTAGGCTATGATATTCTGTTTCGAAAAAGCTTCCGCCACTGGCTGGTGCAGGGAGCGGCTCTTTTGGCCTGTGTGGTTGTGCTTCTGCCTGTTGTGTATGGCTGTGTGAGATATCTTCCGGTGATACTTCATCATCCCATATGGTTTGAGGGAGAGTACAATCCGGATACCAGCGTGCATTCCTATGACCCTTGGAACAGCGAGCGCTACATTACCTTTGAGCAGGTGATAGACAACAATGTGGGAAGAGTGCTGCAGATGCTGGGGATTGATCTGAACATGGCAGAAGGAGGTGTAAGGCTGTCAACTCCCTTAACCCTGCAGGCGAGGGCGGCTGAGAGCACACAGCCGGGGAGCAGTCCTGAGAACCCGTTTATGCTGGAGGGCACGGACACGAAAAGCTCGATCAGTATTCGCAAGACCATATACGCTTATTATGCTTCCCACCTGAATTGGACGGGGCATACCAGCCAGGAATCCGGATTTTATATGACGGAAAAGCATTTCTACGGGCATGCCCATAATATGTTTTTACAGTTCGCCTATGATTATGGTATTTTGGCGGGGGCTGTATTTTTGATCTGGAATGTGTACTGCCTGCTCCGCCTTTTGAACAGGCGCGATATGACCGGGCTTTGCTGCGCAGTGTTTCTTATGGCCATATTTTTGTTTGGCTTTACGGAAATGACTGTGGTGCCGGGACAGATCACATTGGTGCTGCTGTTTATTCTGTATTATTTCGGCATGCAGAAGAAACGGTGAGGAAGGCTACCTTTCTTGGGAGCTGTCTGGGGAGTCTAAAAGACTCCCCCTTTTTACGGCATCATTTCCGTAGCGTTTCCGGATGCTGTCCAAGGCGGCGTCCAGCCGCTTTTGCTTTTCCGATACCGGGGAGGCATAGTCGAACAGGCTCAGCTGTACAGGCTCGCCTTCCTCCACAAGCTTTGCGGTGCGCACCCCCAAAAGGCGGATGGGAGTGCCGTCCCAGAGCTCGTCGAACAGACGGCTGGCCTCTTTGTAAATCACATCCGTGGAAGCGCTTGGAATTTCCAGGAGCGTTTGATGGGAGACGTTTCGGAAGGTATTATATTTGATCTCCGTACAGACCAGGCCTGCCAGCTGATGAGAGGCGCGAAGCCTCCTTCCCACGGACTCTGAGAGGGAGAGCAGAACCTTATGGGCCTCTTCACTGGTCAGTGCATCCTCTGCAAGGGTGGTGGAATTTCCTACGCCTTTCAGCTTTGCGGGTTCGGAGAGCACCTCAGAATCATCCCATCCGTTTGCATAATTCCAAAGGGTCAGACCGTGGCTTTTTAAGTGGGCCTCTAAAATGTCAGGATCAGCCTGGGCAAGATCGCCGATGGTGAGTATGCCCAGCTTTTTCAAGGTTTCCTGGCTGGAGCGGCCGCACATAAACAGACGGGAAACGGGAAGGGGCCACAGCTTTTTTTGGATTTCCCAGGAATACAGGGTGTGCACCAGATTTGGCTTTTTAAAGTCGGAGGCCATCTTGGCAAGCACCTTTTTGTCTGATATGCCGATATTCACTGTAAAATCAAATTTTGCGAAAATCGTATCCTTGATATAGGCTGCGGCAGCTTCCGGAGAGGTATATTTACCGGCTATGGGGGTATAATCCATATAGCATTCATCAATGCTGACCTGCTCAATATCCGGACAGATTCCCGAGAGGAAATCCATGAGAAGCAAGCTCATGTGTTCGTAAAGCGCATGGTCGGGAGGTACATTTACCAGGTGCGGGCATTTGCGGAAGGCGTTGACGATGGGCTCTCCCGTCACAATGCCGTAGGCCTTTGCAGGTATGGATTTGGCTAAAACCACGCCGTGGCGCCTGCTCATATCTCCGCCTACAATAGAGGGAATCAGACGAAGGTCCACATCGCTTCCCTCCCGCAGGCGGGCTAAGGAAGTCCAGCTTAAATAAGCGGAGTTTACGTCAATATGAAAAATAATGTGGTCTGCCATAAAATAACCTCCGTTGTGCTTTTGCTTCCAGTATAGCACAATCTTCCCTTTACAAGGAAAATAAATGCTGATAGAATAAATCTGTTACAAAATTATTAAATGCCGATTTCTGGAATTGGAAAACCTATGAAAAAGCTTACACAATATCATAAAAAACTGAAATTTACATATGTTAAGATTACAGTGCTTACACTGTTTTGCTGTACCTTCTTTTTAAAAGGCTATACCTTGCTTCAAAAATCGGGAGAAAATTTGTTCCACGTTTTTATCAACAATGTGGAGATTGGGACCACGGGTGATGCAGCGTCAGCCCAGACTCTTTTGGCCCAGGCCCGCAGAAATATTGCTTCCGAAAGTGAAGAGCTGACTTTTATTGACGCGGAGATGACCCTGGAGGGAGAAGAAGTCCTGTGGGGAGAAGTAGACAGCGAAAAAGAGCTGCTAGCCAAAATGGAGGAGGCCCTCCGCGGTCATATCTGTCAGACCATGCAGAGATCCTATACTATGAAGGTTAATGAATACATGGTCAATCTTTCCAGCGCGGAAGAGGTAAGGCAGCTTTTGCAGGCAGCCATTGACAAATATGACAGCTCAGGCAATTTTCAGGTGGAGCTGGTGCACGATACGGAAAGGGAATTCAGCGTGCTGACCACCAATATTGTGGATTTGTCCGAACAGGAAAGCGCCCAGGATGAGGCTTCTTATTCTGAGGGAGGCGTACAGACCTTGATTTCCCAGCTGGGAGCGGACGTGGATACCGGTGAGGAGATGGATTTTTCAGACTACGAGCTGGGTGTTCTGCAGGTGGACTTTGCCGAAGAGGTGGAGGTGGTGGAGGCGTACCTTCCCGAGAGCCAGCTGACCGATCTGTCGACTGCCATTGAAGAGGTAACCAAGGACCAGGAGACTCCAGGGGAGTATGAAGTAGTGGCCGGGGACACCCTCTCGGAAATTGCCATTAAGGTCAATATCCCCATGGATCAGATCATAGAGATGAACAGCGAGATGCTGGAGGATGAAAATTCCACCATCAGAGTAGGGGACAAGCTTGTGATTACGGTGCCGGAGCCGGAGCTGTCTGTGGAGCGTATAGAGCAGAATTACTATGAGGAGAGCTATGATGCGGATGTGGTCTATGTGGACAACGACAGCTGGTATACCAACCAGACCCAGGTGCTGCAGCAGCCTTCCGCAGGCTTTAGAAAGGTAGTGGCGGATGTCTCTTATCTAAACGAAAATGAGACGTCCAGGGAAATTCTAAAGGAAGAAATTGTTCTGGAAGCTGTTCCGAAGATTGTGGAGAGAGGAACCATTGTGCCGCCCACCTATATCAAGCCCATCTCAGGCGGGCGCCAGACCTCTGGCTTTGGCCGCAGGAGCGCGCCTACCAGAGGCGCGAGCACCTATCATAAGGGCATTGACTGGGCAGTTCCCACCGGAACGGCGGTTTTTGCATCCTGTGGAGGAACGGTTGTAAAGGCCGGCTGGGGAAGCGGCTACGGATATGTGGTTTATATCGACCATGAGGACGGACGCCAGACCAGGTACGCCCACCTGAGCAGAGTTCTGGTGAATGTGGGAGAGACGGTAGAGCAAGGGGAGCGGATAGCCCTGAGCGGAAATACCGGCGTCAGCACCGGCCCTCATCTTCACTTTGAAATTTTGATTAACGGCACCCAGGTAAATCCTTTAGATTATCTGGAATAGGGGAGTCTCCCGGTGCCGGGGAACACCCATTCTATTTACAAACGCGGCAAAATGTGGTATAAGTGCTTAGTAGAGTGACCATAACCATGCTAAGAGGTAATCATAGATGGAACAATACGCAATAAAGGGCGGGAACCCATTAGTGGGAGAGGTTGAGATAGGAGGCGCCAAAAACGCGGCGCTTCCTATTCTTGCTGCTTCCGTTATGACGGACGAAACCGTATATATAGAAAATATGCCGGACGTACGGGATACAAACGTACTGCTTAAGGCAATGCAGAATATCGGCGTGATGATCAAGCGCCGGGACCGCCACAGTGTGGCGCTGAATGCCTCCAATGTCAATAATCTTGTGGTGGAGGATGAAAATATCAAAAAGATCAGGGCGTCCTATTATCTGATCGGGGCTCTTTTGGGAAAGTATAAGCGCGCGCAGGTGGCCCTTCCGGGAGGCTGCGACATCGGCTGCCGGGCCATTGATCAGCATATTAAGGGCTTTCGGGCGCTGGGGGCGGATGTGCGCATTGAGCACGGACTGATCAAAACCAGGGCGGACAGATTGGTGGGAAGCCATATTTATATGGATGTGGTCAGCGTAGGAGCTACCATTAATGTAATGATGGCTGCTACCATGGCAGAGGGAATGACCATCATTGAGAATGCAGCGAAGGAGCCCCATGTGGTAGATCTGGCCAACTTTTTAAACAGCATGGGGGCCAATATCAAGGGCGCCGGAACGGATGTGATCCGCATCAAGGGGGTGAAGCATCTGCACGGCACGGAGTACGCCATCATTCCCGACCAGATTGAAGCGGGCACCTTTATGTTTGCGGCGGCGGTGACGAAAGGGGATGTGACTGTAAAGAATGTGATTCCCAAGCATTTGGAGTCTATCACTGCAAAGCTTCTGGAAATCGGCTGCGAGGTGGAGGAGGCGGACGACTGTATTCGTGTGGTTGCCTCCAAGCCCTTAGTGCACACACAGGTAAAAACGCTGCCATACCCGGGATTTCCCACGGATATGCAGCCCCAGATCACGGTTGCCCTGGGGATGTCCAGAGGAACCAGCATTGTCACGGAAAGCATATTTGAGAATCGGTTTAAATATGTAGACGAGCTCACCAGAATGGGAGCAAGCATTAAGGTAGAGGGAAACACTGCCATTATCGATGGTGTGGAAAAATATACCGGAGCCAGCATTTCCGCTCCGGACCTGCGGGCGGGCGCTGCCCTTGTGATTGCCGCCCTGGCCGCTGAGGGTTACACCCTGGTGGACGAGATTCACTACATTGAGCGGGGCTATGAGGACTTTCATCTGAAGCTCCAGAGCCTGGGAGCACAGATAGAAATGGTGGAAAGTGAAAGAGATTACAGCAAGTTTAAGCTGAAAACAGGCTGAGGATATAGTATGTGCCTGTCAGCAGAAATTTTTATTGACAAAGCAGCATATTCATAGTAGAGTAGGCTTATAAACAGGTTAACCAAATAAAACAAAATAGTTTCTCTTATTCAGAGCTGGTGGAGATACATAGGATCGATGAAGCCACGGCAACCCCTTGTAAAAGGAAGGTGCCCACCTGAGCGAGTGAATTTCGAACAATAAGAGGATGAGGTGCACGAAATCAAGTCCGCTTATTGCAAGCGGACTTTTTTATGCGCAAATGAGCACAAAAACAATATTTTGAGGTTCTGCCGGATATTTTGGCAGAACGGAAACGGAGGAAAAATGGAAAAACGCTTATTTACATCAGAATCAGTTACGGAAGGGCATCCCGACAAAATCTGCGACGCAGTTTCAGACGCTGTACTGGATGCGCTGCTTGAGCAGGACCCCTTCAGCCGGGTAGCCTGCGAGACCTGTACCAATACAGGCTTTGTCCTGGTGATGGGGGAGGTTACTTCCAAGGCTGTCATTGACATTCCCGCCATTGTGAGAAAAACGGTTACGGAGATCGGCTATGATTCCTCAGAGAAGGGCTTTGACGGCAATACCTGCGCTGTGATGGTGTCCCTGGACAAGCAGTCCCCGGATATCGCCATGGGCGTGGACCGGGCCCTTGAGGTCAGAGAAAGCCAGATGAGCGACGCGCAGCTGGACGCTGTGGGTGCGGGAGACCAGGGCATGATGTTTGGCTATGCGGTAAACGAGACGCCGGAGCTGATGCCTTATCCTATTTCCCTTGCCCACAAGCTGGTGCGTCAGCTGACCAAGGTGCGCAAGGATGGAACCCTTCCTTATCTGAGACCGGATGGAAAAAGCCAGGTTTCTGTAGAATATGATGAAAACGGAAGACCTTTTCGCCTGGAGGCTGTGGTTTTGTCCACACAGCATGATGATAAGGTGACCCAGGAGCAGATTCACGAGGATATCCGCAAATATGTGCTGGACCCTGTGCTTCCCGGGGAGATGGTAGATAAGGATACAAAATTCTTTATCAACCCTACAGGCCGCTTTGTGATCGGAGGCCCCAATGGAGACAGCGGACTGACTGGGCGTAAAATCATTGTAGATACCTACGGCGGCTATGGCCGCCACGGCGGCGGGGCATTTTCCGGCAAGGATTGCACCAAGGTAGACAGAAGCGCCTCCTATGCCGCTCGTTATGTGGCAAAGAATCTGGTTGCGGCGGGACTTGCGGACAAATGTGAAATTCAGCTTTCCTATGCCATTGGCGTGGCGCACCCTACCTCTGTCATGGTGGATACCTTCGGAACAGGAAGATTAAGCGATGAGCGGCTGGTGGAGATCGTAAGGGAAAACTTTGACCTCCGCCCGGCGGGGATTATAAAAATGCTGGATCTGCGCCGTCCTATTTACAAGCAGACGGCTGCCTACGGACATTTCGGGAGGGATGATCTGAACCTTCCCTGGGAAAAGACCGATAAGGTGGAGCTATTGAAAAAATATTTATAAGGGTTTTGAGGGGCTGTTGCCAAAGCGGATCGATGATCTGCCAAAGCAGCAGCCCCATTATTATTTTTGACGAGAGAAGGGATTTGTGGTATTTTTAAGGGGAAACATATCTAAATGGGGCAGTATTTTGACGGCAGAGAAAGGAAGCGCTATGGAAAGACAGTATTTGATTGTGATAGACATGCAGAAGGACTTTGTGGACGGAGCCCTGGGAACGAAAGAAGCACAGGAGATTCTTCCCAGAGTAGAAGAGAAGATTCAAAATTTTCCGGGAACGGTTATTTATACCAAGGACACCCATGACAGAAATTATCTGTCCACCCAGGAGGGGAAGCATCTGCCGGTGGAGCACTGCATCAAAGGAACGCCGGGCTGGCAGCTTGCAGGCGGGCTGGAAGAGATGTGTCAAAAAAGCAAAGCCCAGGTCTATGAGAAGGATACCTTCGGCTGTGTCAGGCTGGCTGCGGATATGCTGGCAAGGCATAAGGTAAACCCTGTTGCTTCCATCGAATTAGCAGGAGTCTGTACGGATATCTGCGTGGTTTCCAATGCACTGCTGCTAAAGGCCTTCCTGCCGGAGGTGGAAATCTGTGTGGATGCTTCCTGCACGGCAGGCGTGACGAAGGAGAGCCACGAGGCGGCTCTGGATACCATGAGGAGCTGTCAGATACAGGTGAGGTGACTTCTGCCAGAGGCAATCAACGCAAAAAATAGGATGAAAGGAGCAGCGGTATGGCATTTGCACATCTTCACGTCCACACAGAATACTCTCTGCTGGACGGTTCCAACAAGATAAAGGAATATGTCTCCCGGGTAAAGGAGCTTGGCATGAACAGCGCCGCCATAACGGATCATGGCGTGATGTATGGCGTAATTGACTTTTATAAGGAAGCAAAAGCGGCGGGCATCAAGCCGATTATCGGCTGTGAGGTATATGTGGCTCCAAACTCCAGATTTGACAAGGAGCTTACGGGCGGAGAGGACCGCTATTACCATTTGGTGCTTCTGGCGGAGAATAATACGGGCTATGCCAATCTGATGAAGATTGTAAGCCGCGGCTTTACGGAGGGCTATTATTATAAGCCCCGGGTGGATATGGAGCTTTTAAACCAGTTTCATGAAGGGATTATTGCCCTTTCCGCCTGTCTGGCCGGGGAGGTGCAGCGCAATCTGGTAAAGGGCCAGAGAGAGGAAGCGGAGAAGGCCGCGAAAAAATATGAGGACTGCTTTGGGAAAGGCAATTTCTTCCTGGAGCTGCAGGATCATGGGATTCCGGAGCAGCGGCTTGTGAACACGGAGCTGTTAAAGCTGAGTAAGGAGCTGGATATTCCTCTGGCGGCCACAAACGATGTTCACTATACCTACGCCCAGGATGCAGATTCCCATGACATTCTGCTGTGCCTGCAGACCGGGAAAAAGCTGGCGGATGAGGACAGAATGCGCTATGAGGGCGGACAGTATTATGTGAAGAGTGAGGAGGAGATGAAGGCTTTGTTTCCCTATGCCTGGGAGGCTGTGGAGAACACCCAGGCTATTGCGGACCGCTGCAATGTGGAAATCGAATTTGGAGTGACAAAGCTGCCCAAATATGAAGTGCCAGAGGGATATGATTCCTGGTCTTACTTAAATAAGCTCTGCGACGAGGGACTTTCAGAACGCTACGGCGACGGCAGCAAGCCTGCGGGAGATACGGGACAGACGCTGCGGGAGCGCCTTGACTATGAGCTTTCTGTAATCCGCACCATGGGCTATGTGGACTATTTCCTCATTGTGTGGGATTTTATCAACTATGCCAGAAATAACGGCATACCTGTGGGGCCCGGACGGGGGTCCGCGGCGGGGAGCATTGTGTCCTACTGCCTGAAAATTACCAATATTGATCCTATAAAATACAATCTGCTCTTTGAGCGGTTCCTAAACCCGGAGCGTGTGTCCATGCCCGATATCGATATTGACTTCTGCTTTGAACGCAGGCAGGAGGTAATCGATTATGTGGGAAGGAAATACGGCTCTGACAAGGTGGTGCAGATCGTCACCTTTGGTACGCTGGCGGCCAAGGGTGTGATCCGGGATGTGGGGAGAGTGATGGACCTGCCCTATGCCTTTGTGGATTCCATTGCCAAGATGGTGCCCAACGAGCTGAACATCACCATAGACCGGGCGCTGGAGATGAATCCGGAATTTAGGAAGCTGTATCATGAGGACGAGCAGGTGCATTATCTCATTGATATGTGCAAGCGTTTGGAGGGGCTGCCAAGACACACCTCTATGCACGCTGCGGGAGTGGTGATCTGCCAGAAGGCGGCGGAGGAATTTGTGCCCCTTTCCAGAGGGGCCGACGGCTCCATCACCACCCAGTTTACCATGACTACGCTGGAAGAGCTGGGGCTTTTAAAGATGGATTTTCTGGGGCTTCGGACCCTGACGGTGATTCATGACGCTGTGGAATTTGTGGAGAAAACCACGGGACAGCATATTGATATTGATCATATTGATTACGATGATCCCAAGGTGCTTGCCTCTATCGGCACAGGAAAAACGGAAGGCATTTTTCAGCTGGAGAGTGCCGGCATGAAAAACTTTATGAAGGAGCTTCGTCCCCAGAGCCTGGAGGACATTATCGCAGGAATCTCTCTGTACCGGCCGGGCCCTATGGATTTTATCCCCAAATATATCAAGGGCAAGAACAACCACAGTGCGGTGGCTTATTCCTGTCCCCAGCTGGAGCCTATTCTGGCCCCCACCTACGGCTGTATTGTGTATCAGGAGCAGGTGATGCAGATTGTGAGGGATCTGGGGGGATATACCCTGGGGCGCAGCGACCTGGTGCGCCGGGCCATGAGCAAGAAGAAGCAGTCCGTCATGGAGAAGGAGAGAGCCAATTTCATCTATGGCAATGAGGAGGAAGGGGTTCCCGGGTGTATTGCGAACGGCATCAGCGAGCAGACTGCAGGACAGATTTATAATGATATGATGGACTTCGCCAAGTACGCCTTTAATAAGTCCCATGCGGCCTGCTATGCGGTGGTTTCCTATCAGACGGCCTACCTGAAATATTATTACCCGGTGGAATTTATGGCGGCTCTTTTGACCTCTGTCATCGACAATCCCAAAAAGGTCTCGGAATATATTTTGACCTGCAGAAGTATGGGGATTGAACTTCTTCCGCCGGATATCAATCAGGGGGAGGCTGGCTTTTCTGTTACGGGAGGAAAGATACGCTATGCCCTGACTGCAATTAAGAGTGTGGGACGTCCTGTGATCGAGGGGATCGTGCAGGAGAGAAAGGAGAGAGGGCCCTTCACAAACCTGAAGGATTTTATTACCCGCATGGCGGATAAGGATATGAATAAGCGCGCCATTGAGAATTTCATTAAGGCGGGAGCCCTTGACAGCCTGGGCGGAACCAGAAAGCAGTTTATGAGTGTGTATGTGCAGATTTTAGACCACATAACCAAGGATAAGAAGAGCAATCTGGCAGGGCAGATTTCCTTGTTTGACATTGCATCGGAGGAAACCAAGGAGGAATTTGACATCCGTATGCCGGATGTGGGGGAATATCCTAAGGAAATGCTCCTTGCCTTCGAAAAAGAGGTGCTGGGCATTTATATCAGCGGGCATCCTTTGGAGGAATACCAGAAGCTTTGGGAGCAAAATATTACCAACACCACCAATGACTTTGCCCTGGATGAGGAAACAGGAGCGGTGAGGGTTACAGACCAGGCTTCAGCAGTGATTGGCGGACTGATTGCAGACAAGACCATAAAATATACGAAAAATGATAAGGTGATGGCCTTTCTCAATATAGAGGATCTGGTGGGAACTGTAGAGGTTGTGGTATTCCCCAAGGATTATGAAAAATACTCCGCACTGCTTATGGAGGACGGCAAGGTCTTTGTGAAAGGGAGGGTGTCCTTAGAGGAGGAAAAGGACGGAAAGCTGATCTGCGAACAGATCGTATCCTTTGCGGATGTGGAACGGGACGGCAGCCTTCTTGGCAGAGGCCGCAGCGGCTATGGAGCGGCAAAGGACGGGGGCGGCAGAGCCGGACGGCCTTATGCGGAAAGGGATCGTAGGACAAGGCCTTACGGGGGAGCTGCCCGGACCCCGGGAGAGCCGCTTCGGAAGGTGCCAAACGGTGTGTGGGTGCAGTTTCCGGATGAGGAAACCTATGTGAGACGGGAAGGGGAGTTACTCTCCGCCATTGCCGATTCGGATGGGAATGATGATGTGGTCATTTTCCTGCGAAGCACCCGGGGCTTTAAAGTCCTTCCACCCAACCTGAGGGTGAATTGGGACGAAGAGCTGAAAGAAAGGCTGGATACCTTGTTTGGACAGGAAAATGTTAAATTTCTAACGAAACCTATTGAAAACCGTCAGGAAATAGATTAAAATAAATGATCAGAGGAAAGGATTACTTTAGGAGGTAACGGCATGGCAAATGAAATTAAGACGATTGGCGTCCTGACCAGTGGAGGAGACGCTCCTGGCATGAACGCCGCAATACGTGCGGTGGTTCGTACGGCCATTGCGAGAGGTATCAAGGTAAAGGGAATCAAGAAGGGCTATCAGGGTCTTTTAAATGAAGAGATTATAGATATGGAAGCGCGCAATGTTTCCGACATTATCCAAAGAGGCGGTACAATTCTGGGAACGGCACGCTGTCTGGAATTCAAAACACCGGAGGGGCAGCAGAAGGGCGCTGAAATCTGCAAAAAGCATGGGATCGACGGCATTGTGGTCATCGGAGGAGACGGCTCCTACAGAGGAGCGCAGGCCTTGTCCAGATTGGGCGTCAACACCATAGGACTTCCGGGCACCATTGACCTGGACATTGCCTGTACAGAGTATACCATCGGCTTTGACACTGCGGTAAACACGGCAATGCAGGCCATCGACAAGGTAAAGGACACCTCCTCCTCTCATGAGAGATGCAGTATCATCGAGGTAATGGGAAGAAATGCCGGATATATCGCACTCTGGTGTGGCATAGCAAATGGTGCGGAGGATATTCTGCTTCCGGAAAAATATGATTTTAACGAACAGAACATCATTAACAATATCATTAATAACCGGAAAAGAGGGAAAACCCATCACATTATCATCAATGCAGAGGGCATCGGACATTCCACATCCATGGCCCGGAGAATAGAGGCTGCCACAGGTATTGAGACCAGAGCCACCATATTGGGCTATATGCAGCGTGGAGGCAGTCCCACTGCAAAGGATCGATATTATGCGTCCATTATGGGCGCTTATGCGGTAGATGTGCTTCTGGAGGGCAAAACCAACCGGGTGGTTGGTTATCAGCACGGCGAGTTTGTTGATTTTGATATTGAGGATGCGCTGAACATGGAAAAGGGCATTAACGAGTATCAGTTTGAGATAGCCCATTTACTGGCTGTTTAAGGACAAAGTTAGGATAAAGCGGTTCTGCTTTTAAAGGCGGACCGCTTTTTTAAAGACGCAGGGAAAAGAAAAATGATCACAAGCAGTGCAAACGCAAAAGTAAAGCAGATCGTACAGTGGCAGAGTAAGGCAAAGGAACGCAGGCAGGCAGGGGTGTTTACGACAGAGGGCTTTAAAATGTTTGAGGAAGCCCCTGCAGACGACATAAAAGAGGTATTTCTGTCACAGGATGCCTTGGAGCGGGCAAAGGGAAACTCATTTATATGGAAGAAACTGCAGCAGACAGGATACGAGACGGTTTCCTCCAATGTATTTGCCAAGATGTCGGATACCCAGTCTCCTCAGGGAATATTGACAGTTTTGAGACAGCCCAAATATGATATAGAGAATATTTTAAAGAAGGGCAATCCGCTGCTTTTGGTGGTGGAGGACTTACAGGATCCCGGGAATCTTGGAACCATGTTTCGGACCGGTGAGGGAGCTGGAATAACGGGTGTTATTATGAGCTCCGACACGGTGGATATCTTTAATCCCAAGGTAGTCCGGGCCACTATGGGGTCCATTTACAGAGTGCCCTTTGTGTATGCCGGAGATTTGAGGAATGCTGTCAATGATCTGCATAAAAATGGGATTGCCGTCTATGCCGCGCATCTGGAAGGGGAGACCTATTACAACAGGCTTTCCTTTCGGGGACCTACCGCCTTTCTCATCGGCAACGAGGGCAAGGGACTGCGGAGGGATACGGCGAAGCTGGCAGATTCCTATGTAAAGATTCCCATGGAGGGGAGGGTGGAATCCCTCAACGCTGCCGTTGCAGCGGCTCTTTTGCTGTATGAGACCCACAGACAGAGACATGTGTAATGCTTTACGCAAATGGAGACTTAAGCTGTGAAAAGAATGGAGATCAGTGTGAAAAATCACACTGATGTGCTGATTTTTCACACGGCTTATTTGTGCCGAAGCGTCACAAATAAGCCTTGATGCGACAATAGAAATCGCCTGCGCGAATTTCTATTGCGCGATTCCTACGCTACGCTTCGGAATGGAGATGAGTGTGAAAATGAAAATAGGATTTATCGGACTGGGAAATATGGCATGTGCCATGATCGGCGGTATGCTGGCAAAGAATGCGGCGCAGCCGGAGGATATGATAGGCTCGGCTAAAACCAGGGAAACCAGGGAAAGGGTAAGAGAAAAATATCATATCTTGGTGGCTGAGACCAACAGGGAAGTGGCGGAGAAAGCGGACATTTTATTTTTAGCAGTAAAGCCTGTATTCCTGCCGGAGGTAATTGCGCAGATCAAGGATGCTGTGTGGGAAGAAACGTTGATTGTGAGCATTGCCGCAGGAAAGGACCTGCGTTATCTGTCGGAGGCTTTCGGACGACCGGAGCTTAAAATAATCCGCTGTATGCCAAACACCCCGGCTCTGGTGCTGGAGGGCTGCACAGGCGTCTGTGCGGGAGAGAATGTGACGGAAGAAGAGCTTTCACAGGTGTTAAGCTTGATGCGCTCCTTTGGACGGGCCAGTGTGGTGCCGGAACGCCTGATGGATGTGGTGGTAGGCGTAAGCGGCAGCGCTCCTGCGTATGTGTTTCTGTTTATCGAGGCCATGGCCGACGAGGCGGTGGCGGAGGGTATGCCAAGAAACCAGGCTTATGAATTTGCTGCCCAGGCCGTTTTGGGAAGCGCGCGGATGGTGCTGGAAACCGGCAGACATCCTGGAGAGCTGAAGGATATGGTGTGTTCGCCGGGCGGCACTACCATCCAGGCGGTGAAGGTATTAGAGGAAAAGGGCCTGCGCGCCGCTGTGATGGATGCCATGGAGGCATGTATCCAAAAATCCCGGGATATGTAGTCCTGGCAAGGCTTTGTCAATGGATGTTTAAAGTGTTGCAGCCTGGAAGGGAAAAACAGGAAAATAAAATCATAAAACATTGACTTGACAAAAAAAAAAGCTTCTGCTATGATAACCTGCGTAACAAATTTAACAAATCTGTAATAAATTAGTTAAAAAAGTGATATATTTTTTAACGGTTCAAATTTGTTGGAGGTAAAGAAAATGGCAGGAAGCAAAAGGCTGCTTGTGGGGCTTGCAGGATTTGCGGTATCCGTATCCCTGCTTGCACAGACAGGCATGACCGTACAGGCTGGCAGCTCAGATAATTACCTGGATGAAATAAGCGGAGGCGTAGCGGCCATATTGGATCCCGGCGCAACAAATACGACGGAGCTTTTAAACGCTACGGCAAAGGAATTAAACTTAAATCTCACTGCAGACGAGGAAAAATCCACCCTGGTTATGGCCAACGTGAAAAATACTCTGAACGTGAGAAGTGAAGCCAGCGAAGAGGCCGAAAAGGTCGGAATGCTGTACAAGGACTGCGGAGGCACCATTCTGGAAAGAAAGGATGGCTGGACCAAGCTGCAGTCGGGAAACATCATTGGCTGGGCGAAGGATGAATATCTTCTGTTTGACGAGGAGGCAGAAGCCCTGGCAAACGATGTGGGAAAGATGATTGCAACCATTGCAGACACAGAGACTGTGAGAGTGAGAACACAGCCCAATACAGAGGCCTCCACACTGGGTCTGCTTCCCAAGGGAGAGATCGTGGAGGTTTTGGAAAACCGGGAGGATGGATGGGTCTGCATTGACTATAACGGAGAAGACGGCTATGTATCTGCAGAGTTTACAGCCCTGGATTTTCAGATTGATGCGGGTGAGACCATGGAAGAGATTAAAGCCAGGGAAGCAGCCGAGCAGGAGGCAAAGCGCCATGTCAACTACGGCGAATATACAACGGATGCGGACACTACCATGCTTTTGGCTGCCCTGATTCAATGTGAGGCAGGGGGCGAGAGCTACGAAGGCCAGCTTGCGGTTGGCGCAGTGGTTATGAACCGTGTGAGAAGCGGCGCATACCCCGACAGCATCCATGGTGTGATTTACGCTTCCGGCCAGTTTACGCCTGCCATGAGCGGTAAACTGAACCGTGTATATGAATCCGGCAATATTTCCGCAAGCTGTATTCAGGCGGCGGAGGACGCCATAGCCGGCAACTCCAACGTAGGAGACCTGACACATTTCCGGCGGAACAATGGCCGCGACGGTCTGGTGATCGGCAATCATGTATTTTACTAAGGTCAGCATAAAATAAAAAGGCGAGAGCATTCTGCGGAATAGAGTATTCTGCGAAATGCTCTCATTTTTTTCCAAAAGTGCAGAGATGTCCGTGAATGAACGATAAAACTTCTATCGTGCCAGAAAAAGAATTGCCAGCAGGGGGAATTTGTAGTAAACTGAATTCATAGTTTAAAAGAAAAAAGACAGGTGACAATAATAAGACCTGGCACTATGGAAAAGGGAGCGATTGCATGAATGAAATGTTGATTCTGTGGCTGGTTTTGCTGATTCTTTTCATCGGCATTGAGGCGGCTACCCTGGGGCTTACCACCATCTGGTTTGCAGGGGGAGCGCTTGTGTGCATTGTTGCGGCTGCGTTTCAGGCGCCTGTGTTTGTGCAGGTGATTCTGTTTTTTGTGGTATCCTTGCTTTTGCTGTATTTTACCAGGCCTGTGGCGGTAAAGTATTTTAACAAAGACCGGGTGAGAACCAACGTGGAAAGTCTGGTGGGCAGACAGGGAATTGTAATCAGTGAGATTGACAATCTCCAGGGAATCGGCCAGATTACCGTAGGCGGACAGGAGTGGAGTGCCAGAAGCGTTGACGATGGGACGGCGATTCCTGTTGGGGCAGTGGTGGATATTATGGCCATCAGCGGCGTCAAGCTGATTGTGCGGCTGGATCCGCAGATGGAGCAGACCCAGGCAGAATCAGGAGAATGAGGCGGAGCATTTTTCAAAGCAAAACAAAAGAAAGTATAAGGGGGTGCCGATACCCTGACGGCACAGAAGGAGGTAGTATATGATTATTTTAATTGTACTGGTGGTTTTAATTTTGCTGATTTTGGTATCCTGTATCAAGATCGTGCCTCAGGCACAGGCCTTTGTGGTGGAGCGTCTGGGCGCTTACCAGGGAACCTGGTCAGTGGGCTTTCACCTGAAGGTGCCTTTTATTGATAAGGTGGCAAGGAAGGTAAACTTAAAGGAGCAGGTTGCGGATTTCCCTCCACAGCCGGTAATCACCAAGGATAACGTTACCATGCGGATAGATACGGTTGTATTTTATCAGATTACGGATCCCAAGCTGTTTACCTACGGGGTGGAGAATCCCATGATGGCCATTGAAAATCTCACGGCCACCACTCTGCGGAATATTATTGGTGATCTGGAGCTGGATCAGACCCTGACCTCCAGAGAGACCATCAACACGAAGATGAGAGCGGCACTGGACATTGCCACAGACCCCTGGGGCATCAAGGTAAACCGGGTGGAGCTGAAAAATATCATCCCTCCCGCTGAGATTCAGAACGCCATGGAAAAACAGATGAAGGCGGAGAGAGAAAGAAGAGAGGCAGTTACCAGAGCAGAGGGCGAAAAGAAGGCCAGTATTCTGGTGGCAGAGGGTGAAAAGGAGTCTGCGATTCTTCGCGCCGAGGCGGAGAAGCAGTCCGCTATTTTAAAGGCGGAGGCAGAGAAGGAAAAAATGATCCGCGAGGCAGAAGGCCAGGCGGAGGCAATTCTCAAGGTACAGCAGGCCAATGCAGACGGTATCCGTATGCTGAAGGAGGCAGGCGCAGACGAGGCGGTGCTGAAGATGAAGAGCCTGGAAGCCTTTGAGAAGGTTGCGGACGGCCGTGCCACAACCATTCTGCTTCCTGCACAGCTGGAGGGCATTGCAAGCCTTGCATCTGCATGGAAGGAGACCGCAAACCAAATTCAGCCTTAAAAGCATATAGAACGTGCGCCGCAGGCGCACTGAGAAACCGCGTTTGGCTTTCCGGTAATTGGGAAGGCCTGCGCGGTTTTTCCTTGAAAAGAAGCCATTGTGAAAAAAAACATCCTGTGATAGAATAAAAAAACGAATAACAATTAAGGGAGGCATGCTTTATGAATTTAAAGGGGCGCGATTTTTTGAAACTGCTTGACTTTACGCCGGAGGAAATCAACTATCTTCTGGACCTGGCTTCTGAGCTTAAGGAAAAGAAGAAACAGGGAATCCCGGTGGATACCCTGAAAGGAAAAAATGTGGCGTTGATTTTTGAAAAAACAAGCACGCGCACCCGGTGTGCCTTCGAGGTGGCAGCTCATGATCTGGGAATGGGAACCACGTATCTGGACCCTTCAGGCTCACAGATTGGCAAAAAGGAAAGCATTGCGGATACGGCCCGGGTGCTGGCGGGCATGTACGAGGGAATTGAATACCGCGGATTTGAGCAGGAAATTGTAGAGGAACTGGCCAGGTATTCCAAGGTGCCTGTGTGGAATGGGCTTACCAATGAATTTCATCCCACCCAAATGCTGGCGGATCTTTTGACCATACGGGAGCATTTCGGACACCTGAAGGGAATCCGGCTTACCTATATGGGGGATGCCCGCTACAATATGGGAAATTCCCTTATGGTGGCCTGTGCAAAAATGGGAATGCACTTTACGGCCTGCACCACGGCAAAGTATTTTCCGGCCAAAGAACTTGCGTCCCAGTGTGAGGCTATAGCAAAGGAGACGGGAGGCAGCATCCGCTTTACAGAGGATGTCAAACTGGGAACGAAGGATGTGGATGTGATTTATACAGATGTATGGGTTTCCATGGGTGAACCGGAGCAGGTCTGGGAAGAGAGAATCAGAGAGCTGTCCCCTTATCAGGTCAATAAAAGCGTGATGGAGAACGCCGGGGAAAACGCCGTATTTATGCACTGTCTGCCGGCCTTCCACGATCTAAAGACAAAAATCGGCGCCCAGATGGGAGAGCGATTTGGCATTACTGAGATGGAGGTGACGGATGAGGTGTTTGAATCCTTAAACTCCCTGGTGTTTGAGGAGGCTGAAAACCGTATGCACACCATCAAGGCTGTTATGGCGGCAACCCTATGAAGCAGGAAATTTTAGAGCTTCTGCGGGGCAGAGAGGATTATGTTTCCGGACAGGAGCTGTGTGAGCGCTTTGGCGTGTCCAGGACGGCTGTCTGGAAGGCTGTGGAGCAGCTGAAAAAAGAGGGTTATCTCATTGAGGCTGTGAGAAACAGAGGATACCTTCTGCGGGATTCAGATGAGGTCTACAGCGGAAATGAAATTGCAGGAAGGCTTCGGACAAGGTGGGCGGGAAGGCCGGTTTACTTTTATGACAGTCTGGGCTCCACCAATCTGCAGGCTAAAATGGATGCAGAGAAAGGGGCCTGCCATGGCGCCTTGATTGTGGCGGATATGCAGACACAGGGACGGGGCAGACGGGGAAGGAACTGGAGCAGCCCGGCGGGAACCAATCTTTACTTTACGTTGATTTTGAAGCCGGATTTCTCTCCGGATACCGCTTCCATGCTGACCCTTGTGATGGCCTATGCCATTGCCAGGGGAATTGAGAAAACGGCATCCGGACAGGGGAAAGAGGAGCCGGATGGTCTGGAGATCGGCATCAAATGGCCTAACGATATTGTGGTGCATGGGAAAAAGGTTTGTGGGATTTTGACAGAGATGAGCGCCGAGCGGGATTATATTCATTATGTGGTCATCGGCTGCGGCGTTAATGTAAAAAAGCAGAACTTTGGGCCGGAGATTGCCTCTACGGCGGCAGCCTTGGAGGAAGAGCTGAAACAAAAAATATCCAGAAGCGGACTTTTGGCCAATGTGATGGAGGTATTCGAGCGGGAATATGAGGCCTTTGTGGAAACAGGGAGCTTGAAAGGACTTAAGGACAGGTACAATGCCCTTTTGGTGAACCGTGACAGGGAGGTCTGCGTATTGGACCCAAAGGGAGAATACCGGGGAGTGGCAAGAGGGATCAACGACGCGGGAGAGCTTCTGGTGGAGAGGTCTGAGGGCGGTTTGACTGCGGTTTACGCGGGAGAGGTGTCCGTCAGAGGCATTTATGGCTATGTATAGATTGCGGAGGCTGAAATGGACGATAAGAGAGTGGTGCTTTGCGGTGCCAACGCCTATGATATGAAATATTATTTTAATCCGGCTTTTAACGGCATTCCTGACTCTATTAAGGACGAGCTGCATATTATCTGTGTTTTGTTTACGGAGGAGGTAGGGGGGATTTTCACCATCGTATTTGAGGAGGATGGCTCGCTGTCTTTAGAGACGAATGCGGAGGAGGATGATATTTACTACGATGAAATTTCCAGCGGGCTGTTGGTTTCGGAAATCCGCAGAAAGCGCCAGGAGCTGCTGGAATCCTTAAGCCTGTATTACAGGGTTTTTATTTTGAAGGAAGATATTTCCCAGATTTTGAAAGAAGAGGAGCAGGGATAATTCTATGATTTTAGTGATTGATGTTGGAAATACGAATATGACGCTGGGAGTGTATGCCGGGGAGACGGCGGAGGCAACCTTCCGCATGATGACCAAGACGCCCAGAACCTCGGACGAGTACGGGGTGATCATTACACAGCTTTTGAAAAACCGGGATATTGACGCGTTAAAGCTGGAGGGCTCCATCATTGCAAGCGTTGTGCCGGATGTGATGCACTCCTTAACCAGCGCCTTGATCCGATATACGAAAACTAAGCCGCTGATTGTGGGACCCGGTGTAAAAACAGGCATAAAGGTTGTGACGGAGGACCCAAGAGCCATCGGCGCGGATCGTATGGTGGATGCAGTGGCAGCCTATGAGAAGTACGGCGGGCCGGTGCTTGTGCTGGATTTCGGGACGGCTACCACCTATGACCTGATCACGGAAAAGGGAGAATTTGCGGCGGGCATTACCGCGCCGGGTATCCGCATCAGCTCGGAGGCTTTGTGGAAGGAGACGGCAAAGCTGCCCAATATCGAGATCAAAAAGCCCAAGTCTATTCTGGCCCAGGAAACCATAAGCAGTATGCAGGCGGGATTGATGTACGGACAGATCGGACAGACGGAGTACATCATCAAGAAGGTGAAGGAGGAGAGCGGCCTGGACAATCTGAAGGTGGTTGCCACCGGAGGGCTGGGCAGAATTATCTCCGATGAAACGGATGCCATTGACATCTATGACAGCGCCTTAACCCTGGATGGCCTGCGGATCATTTACGAGAAGAACAGGACAAAGAGATGAGCGCGCTTAGGATAGGCGGCGTGACATTAAAAAATAATGTGTTACTGGCTCCCATGGCAGGTGTTTCAGACCTGCCATTTCGCTTGCTGTGCCATGAGCTGGGAGCGGGGCTTGTGTGCATGGAGATGGTCAGCGCCAAGGCAATTTTTTATGGCAATAAGAATACAGAGCGGCTGCTTGACATTCACCCAAAGGAGAGGCCTGTTTCCCTACAGCTGTTTGGGTCCGACCCGGTGATTGTAAGCGAAATGGCAAAAAAAATTGAGGAGAGGCCTTTTTCCATTCTGGACTTTAACATGGGCTGTCCTGTGCCGAAGGTGGTGAATAACGGGGAGGGCTCCGCTCTTTTAAAAAACCCTAAGCTGGCGGCGCAGATATTGGAGGGACTGGTTAAGGCGGTGCAAAAGCCCGTGACGGTAAAGATCAGAATGGGCTTTGACAAGGAGCATATCAACGCGGTGGAGATGGCAAAAATCGCAGAGGCCTGCGGCGTGGCTGCCATAGCGGTGCATGCAAGGACAAGAGAGCAGTATTACAGCGGCAGGGCCCACTGGGAGATCATTCGTGCGGTGAAGGAGGCGGTGAGCATTCCGGTGATTGGAAACGGAGATGTGGACTCTCCGGCTGCGGCAGAGCAGATGCTCTCAGAAACCGGCTGCGACGGTGTTATGATCGGCAGGGGCGCCCAGGGAAATCCCTGGATTTTCCGGGAGGTATCACAATATCTGGAGACGGGAACCATACCCCAAAAGCCTGACAACGCAGAAAAGCGGGAGCTTATCCTTCGCCATGCCAGGCTGCAGCTGGAATACAAGGGGGAATACACCGGTGTCAGGGAGATGCGAAAGCATTTGTCCTGGTATACTGCGGGAATGCCCCATTCTGCCAGATTCCGCCAGATGATCAATACGCTGGAAAGCATGGATGCGCTGATTCGGGGCGTGGAAGAGATCTTTCCGGACGCTTAAAGAGATTGCTTTGGAAAGGCAGCCTGTCTTTTGCATACAAAAGTTTTTTGCGGCATATATTTATGCCATGGACAGGATCATTTATTTTTATACTGCCAGAGGACAAAGCTATGCAGAGGAAGGACAATTTCTTACAAAGCCCTGTCAGGTGTACCGCCTGCAGCAAAAGGATTATCTGCTGATCCGCGCAGGACTTGACAGAGGGCTGGTGAAGCGCTGGGAGGCGGAGGAGACCCTTTTGAGGCAGAGGGAAGAGGCTTTTATAGAAAGACCCTGGTATCAGCGGCTTTTTCAAATGCCTGGAGAGAAAAAAAGAAGGAAGGCAATCGAAAAAAGGCGGCGTTACTGGGAAGCACAGCTTGGCCTGGTGCTGGAAATGCTTGGATCAGCGGGGGAAGAGCTTTCCTTGGAAGACTGCTGTTTTTCCTGCGAGGAAGCACTGGAGCATCTGTTAAAGCCCAGGCAGAGCCAGGCTTCTGTTCCCGGGGAAATCTGGAGCAGGCTTTGGAGGGTGCCGGTATTTGACGGCTTTCGGGAACTCCAGTGGGTGGAGCATATGATGCAGTATGCAGGGAACCCTCATTTTTTAATTTTGGGATATGATCCCGTGCTGCCCGTGCTGCTTGGGCGCTATGCCTGTAAAATGAAAAGCTTAAAATGGATTCTGCCGAAAGCGTGTTGCCGGGAACCGCTTCAGGACTTTTTGGAGGACATTTATGAGGAATACGGACTGGCGGCAGCAGTGCAGGTTTTGGAACCGGGGCAGAACTTGAAACGGGCCGGGGTGGCATGCAGGGAACCCTCCTCTATTTTGGATTTTTCCGGGGAGGTGCAGATTCCCACGGGACAGATCGCAAAGGGGAGCATCTGGCTGGACATGGACGCCCAGGAGGAAAAGTGCAGACGCATGGAAAGCCGGAATCTGGGAATCCGGTATGTTTCCCTGAAAAAGGAATGGAAACAGCCTGTATTGCCTTGACACTGTGGATAAAAATGGGTATAATACGGAAGTTAATTGGGAGTTTACTATTTTACGTGATAGAATCAAAATTAGGAAGGTGTTTGTCATGCAGGAGAAGAAGAATATTTTGACCTACGAGGGCCTCAGAAAATACGAGGATGAGCTACATGATCTGAAGGTGGTAAGACGCCAGGAGGTGGCTCAGAAAATCAAGGAAGCTAGAGAACAGGGGGATTTGTCCGAGAATGCGGAGTATGACGCGGCAAAGGACGAGCAAAGAGACATTGAGGCGCGGATTGAGGAGCTGGAAAAGATTTTGAAAAATGCCGAGGTGGTTTTGGAGGACGAGGTAGACCTGGATAAGATCAATATCGGCTGTAAGGTGAGGCTGCTTGACCTGGAATACAGCGAGGAGCTGGAATACAAGATTGTAGGCTCCACGGAGGCGAACAGCCTGAAGGGAAAAATATCCAATGAAAGCCCGGTCGGAAAAGCGTTGATTGGACGCAAGACCGGAGATACCGTGGAGGTGGAGACACAGGCGGGGGTATTTTCCTATAAAATTCTGGAAATCCAGAGAGGAAACTGATACCGCCGAGAACAGATAAGGAGAGAAAATCGTGGCAGAAGCACAAAATCCAAGAGGGCAGGAGCAGGATATTAACCAGCTGCTTAAGGTAAGAAGAGAGAAGCTGGCGGCACTTCAGGCAGCCGGCAAGGATCCGTTTCAGATTACCAAATATGATGTGACCCATCACAGCACAGATATCAAGGAAAACTTTGAGGAACTGGAGGGAAAAACAGTCCGCATTGCGGGCCGTGTTATGTCCAAGCGTGTTATGGGCAAAGCCTCTTTTTGCAATATTCAGGACTTGCCGGGGAACATTCAGTCCTATGTGGCCCGCGACAGCATCGGAGAGGAGTCCTATGCGGACTTTAAGAAATATGATGTGGGAGATATTGTAGGTATTGAAGGGGAAGTGTTCAAGACAAAGACGGGAGAGATTTCCGTTCATGCCGCGCAGGTGACGCTGCTTTCCAAGAGCCTGCAGGTACTTCCTGAGAAATTTCATGGTCTTACTAATACGGATATCCGTTACCGCCAGAGGTACACGGATTTGATTATGAACAGCGAGGTAAAGGATACCTTTGTAAAGCGCTCTAAGATTATCAGCGCCATCCGCCGTTATCTGGAGAATCAGGGATTCCTTGAGGTGGAGACTCCCATGCTGGTGTCCAATGCGGGGGGCGCGGCCGCAAGACCCTTTGAAACTCATTACAATGCCCTGGATGAGGATGTGAAGCTTCGTATTTCTCTGGAGCTGTATTTGAAGCGGCTGATTGTGGGCGGAATGGAGCGTGTTTTTGAGATCGGGCGCGTGTTCCGCAATGAGGGACTTGACACCAGGCATAACCCGGAGTTTACCCTGATGGAGCTCTATCAGGCATACACGGATTATCACGGCATGATGGATTTGACGGAAAATATGTTCCGCTATGTGGCACAGGAGGTGTGCGGCACCACCCTGATTCCCTATGGGGAAGAAATGATCGATCTTGGAAAGCCCTTTGAGCGCATTACCATGGTGGAAGCGGTGAAAAAATATGCCGGGGTGGATTTTGACCAGATTCCCGATACGGAGGCGGCAAAGAAGATCGCAGATGAGAAGGGCGTTCATTATGAGGCGCGTCATGCAAAGGGTGATATTCTGAATTTGTTTTTTGAGGAATTTGCAGAGGGGCACTTGATTCAGCCTGTATTCGTGATGGATCATCCCGTGGAGGTTTCTCCCCTTACCAAGAGGAAGCCGGACAAGCCGGATTATGTGGAGCGTTTTGAGCTGTTTATCTACGGACGGGAGATGTGCAACGCCTACTCTGAGCTGAATGACCCCATCGATCAGAGAGAGCGCTTTCAGGCGCAGGAGGCTGCTTTGGCAGCCGGGGATGAGGAAGCAAACACCACGGACGAGGACTTTATGAATGCGCTGGAGATCGGCATGCCGCCTACGGGAGGCATCGGCTACGGCATTGACAGACTGGTGATGCTTTTGACAAATTCTCCGGCCATCAGGGATGTGCTGCTGTTCCCCACGATGAAGCCTTTGGACTAAAATTCCACAATATATAGTGTCTGACGAAACCGGACGGCACAAGATGTAGCAAAAAAGGCTTACAACTACAACTTTTCTACAACTTTTGCTTGAAATCAGACGGCATCAGACGGGCCAAAATGAAGGGCAAATCCGTGTTTTTTATGCGGATTTGCCCTTTTTTGTAATTTTCACATCAGCACCAAATTGCCCTTGATTGTAGCTGCTTTTTCCTCCATATTTTCCTGCGTGATGTGGGTGTAGATGTCCATAGTCGTGGAAAAATCAGCATGGCCCATTACCTGTTGGATAAACTTGATATC
>DXGH01000016.1 GCA_019114005.1 Candidatus Acetatifactor stercoripullorum | reverse complement strand
ATGCTACAATCCCGAGTTTGACACTTGCGAGAGTAGAAAGCGGCTACAGATCCCGTATTTATGCGGGCTGTAGCCATTTTCTCTTTGGAAACGATTTGTGCTATTTTTTTACTTCCTCTGTTTTGGTACTTTTTATTATGCTTCGCATGGCTGATTTTGAGATAAATTCATAATCCGTATGAAAGCCAAATGCCTTGTGTAAATCATCCGTCAGGTTTGTTCTCTTGTAAGAAGGAATATAGCCGCTTTCTTTTGACAAAAGTGTTACCTGCATGGAACGAAGGGTGCCCAGAATCTCGTTACGGGTATATTTGTTTCCGATTTTTTTCTCAAGCAGCCGGTACACAAGCAGACTGATGTAACAGGTAAGGAAATGTGCTTTGATGCGGTCCTCCCGCCTGACATAGACGGGGCGTGCTTCAAAATCCGTTTTCATGATTCGGAAGTTTTCTTCAATCTCCCAACGCTGCCTGTTGATTTTTAAGATTTCCCCAACAGCTCCTTCGAGATTTGTTATGACCGCATAAAAACCGTCATACTTTTCTTCTTCAGAAATACGGTCCAAATCCAGGTCATATATGTTTTTGCCTGCAACTTCACCCTCTTCTGTTACGGCAGTAGATTTAATAAAACGGGCTGGGTCATTTTGGTTTTTGCCACGTCTTTTTTTGCCCGGCTGTTCCATCATTTTTACAGCACGTGATATCTGTTGCTCGCGGATCCTTTTCTGGTATGCCTTGTATTTTGGAGAATAGGTTACGATGACGATTTCATCCATGTTTCCATTTACAACGGGCACTTCCTTGTAAAAGATTGTTTCGTAAATATCCGGATCGGATTCATCAAGGGTGGATATATCGATGAACTTATCAGAACCAAGTCTGCGAAACTGTTTTGGATTTAAGGCAACCTGTCGGTCTTCTCCGCGCATCTTCTTTAGAGATTGTGTGATGACATAAGAACGGTTCCCAAAGCTGTTAAACCTTCGGTTTGACTGACTGCCGAGTCCGGCATCCGAACAGAAGATAAATTCGCTGCATGCAAAGTCACGTATTATTTTTGTTTCCAAAGGTTTTAAGGTCGTCTGTTCATTCTGATTTCCCGGGAACACATCAAAAGCAAGGGGAATCCCATCCGCATCCATAAACAATCCCATTGTGACGATGGGATTTGGTCTGTTTTCTTTGCTTTTTCCATACTTTCTAAAATCATCATCCTGCTCGATTTCAAAGTAATAGTTCGTACAGTCATAGTAGAGAATCTTCCGGTTTCTCGGATGTACGAAGTTTGAATTGCGGTACAACTCCTCCTGGATAAAGTCGGATTCTTCTGCCATAACGGAAAGTGCGCGGTAGATGTTCTGCAGTTCATACTTAGGCGGTTCAAGCAGCGTCTGGCAGTAAGAGTAACTGCCCAGTTTGCTGGAAGGCGCCAGGATCCTTGAAAAAATCTGATCAGTAAGGATTGCGCTGAAATCATAAGTGTATTTGTGGCGTCTGGAAATCCTTCGACAAACGGAATCAATTTTTAATTCCGTGCACAGTTTTTGAAGAAACAGATATCCAATCTGAAAGCAGCGTTCTTCATTTTTGGGAAGATAAGCACTTTTTGATAAAGAAACCGTAACGCTGCCTGTTTTAGCGTTGTATTCCATAGTGTCTTTTTCTGCCTCTGATTTTGCCCACGCCATCATAGCATCATAATCTCCGGAAAACTGATCTAAGAGTTCGTTGAGTTTTCCGAGTTTTCTATGGATTTGGGTAGCAGTTTTTCCATTGCCTTTACGGTATGAGCGTTTAATATAGACATCTTTGTTATCTGAATTTCCTGTAAGTGAGATATACATGCGAAATACCTTCCTTTGCTATATAATCTAATTATAGCACGAATCGCACAAAAGCGCACGTATTATTTTTAAAAATTTGACAAAAAAATAAGCTCTGATTGGCTTAAACAAAGGACTTTTGCGATATGATGTTAAAAAGAAGTGTCAAACACCCGCGCCCCTGTTTCCGGGCTTTTGGAAAGTGATTGCACCCCGTATAAAATTATGCTACAATAATGCAGTAATGCGAAATGAGCAGCACAGAAGCGAGGAGAAGATTCCTTCTGATTACAAAGCCGCTCACGCGGCAGAATGAGGAGAAATATGGACGTATTATATCACAGTACACGAAGCGAGGGATTGGCGGTAACGGCGTCTGAGGCGATTCTCAAGGGGCTTTCCGAGGACGGAGGACTTTTTGTGCCAGACCATATTCCTGCGCTGGATAAGAGCCTTAAGGAGCTTTCCGGCTTAAGCTATCAGGAGACCGCCTACGAGGTGATGAAGCTTTTTTTGACAGATTTCACGAAAGAGGAGCTGAAGGACTGCATTCAAAAGGCTTATGATGAGAAATTTGACACAGATGAGATCGCGCCTTTGGTGGAAGCGGAAGGAGCATATTATCTGGAATTGTTCCACGGCCCCACCATCGCCTTTAAGGACATGGCGTTATCCATTCTGCCCCATCTCCTGACGGCTTCGGCTCGGAAAAATCATATTCAGAACGATATCGTGATCCTGACGGCCACCTCTGGCGATACCGGAAAGGCGGCGCTGGCAGGCTTTGCCGGTGTGGAAGGCACCAGGATTATCGTTTTTTATCCCAAGAACGGCGTCAGCCCCATCCAGGAAAAGCAGATGGTGACCCAGAAGGGAGACAACACGCTGGTCGTGGGCATCCATGGGAACTTTGACGACGCCCAGACAGGGGTAAAGAAAATTTTCGGAGATAAGGCTCTGGCTGCAGAGATGGAGCAGAAGGGCTTTCAGTTTTCCTCTGCCAATTCTATTAATATCGGCAGGCTGGTGCCTCAGATCTGCTATTATGTGTATGCCTATGCAAAGCTCCTTAAGGAAGGAAAAATTGCAGAGGGAGAGCCCATCAATGTGGCGGTTCCCACAGGAAACTTCGGCAATATTCTGGCGGCCTTTTACGCAAAGAACATGGGGCTTCCCATTGGGAAGCTGATCTGTGCTTCCAATGAAAATAAAGTGCTTTACGACTTTTTTTCCACAGGCGTATATGACCGCAACAGGGAATTCGTGCTGACCTCCTCACCTTCCATGGATATTTTGATCTCCAGCAATCTGGAGCGTCTGATTTACCGCATTGCGGGCAGCGACGCCAAGAAAACCAAAGAGCTTATGGCGGCCTTGGGCGGACAGGGAAAATATGAGATTACAGATGACATGAAAGCACAGCTCTCCGACTTTTACGGAAATTTTGCAGGAGAAGAGGAGACTGCTTTGACCATCGCAAAAATATACAGAGACTGCGGCTATGTGCTGGATACCCACACGGCGGTGGCTGCGGCGGTGTATGGGAAATATAAAGCGGAAACGAAGGATGAGACAAAGACGGTGATCGCATCCACGGCCAGTCCCTTTAAGTTTACCAGAAGCGTAATGAACGCCATCGATCCCAAGTATGACGCAATGGATGATTTCGCTCTGGCAGATGCCCTTTCCCAAATTGCCAATGTAGAGGTGCCTAAGGCGATTCAGGAGATTCGGACGGCCCCGGTGGTACATGACAAGCAGTGTGACGTGGATCAAATGCAGAATGTAGTCAGAGAATTTTTAAAGCTTTAATACATAAAAACGAAACAGGGCGGAATCCTTAAAGGATTCTGCTTTGTGCATACAGGGAAAAAGCGCGCAGGAAAGCGCAGAAAGAGGTTATTATGACGGCACAGGAAATACTGAAGAGAGTGGATCACACACAGCTAAAGCCATATGCGACCTGGGAGGATATCAAAAAGCTCTGCGACGAGGCCGTGGAATATCAGACGGCCAGCGTATGTGTGCCCCCCGCGTATGTGAAGAGAATTCATGAGGCCTATGGAGACAAGGTTAAAATTTGTACTGTGGCGGGATTCCCCTTAGGCTACAGCGTTACGGAGGCGAAGGAGGCGGAGATCGTCCAGGCTCTGGCAGATGGCTGCAGTGAGATTGATATGGTAATCAACATAAGCGACGTGAAAAACGGGCTCTATGAAAAGGTGGAGGAGGAAATCCGCCGCCTGAAAAAGACCTGCGGCGATCATATTCTAAAAGTAATTGTGGAGACCTGTTATTTGACGGAGGAAGAAAAAATAGCCATGTGCAAGGCTGTCACAAGGGCAGGAGCGGACTACATTAAAACCTCCACAGGCTTTGGCACCAGGGGCGCTGTCAGGGAGGATGTGGAGCTTTTTAAAAAGCATATCGGCCCTGATGTAAAAATCAAGGCGGCGGGAGGCATTTCTACGCGGGAGGACCTGGAAATGTTTCTCTCCCTGGGCTGTGACCGGATCGGCACCTCTAAGGCAGTGGGCCTGCTGAAGGGAGAAACTGTGGAAGGATATTAAAAGCATTCGGGACTTTAGAAAAAAGGGACAGAAAGGAAACAGAAGGATGGAAAATACGGTGATTAAAGAGCGTCTTTGCAGTCTCAGGGCGCTGATGAGGGAAAAACACATTGACTATTACATGATGCCTACGGCGGACTTTCACAATTCTGAATATGTGAATGATTACTTTAAGGTAAGGGAATTCTTTTCCAATTTTTCCGGCTCCAATGGAACGCTGTTAGTATGGCAGGAGGGTGCGGGACTTTGGACGGACGGCCGCTATTTTATCCAGGCCCAGGCCGAGCTTGAGGGTACGGGCGTGGATTTGTTCCGGATGTTGGATGCGGGAGTGCCCACCCTGGAGGAGTTTTTAAAGGAGCGGATGAAAACGGGGGAAACCCTGGGCTTTGACGGCAGAGTGATAAGCGCCATGGAGGGCAGGAAATTGGAAAAGGCGCTGGAGGAGAAAAAAGTCTCTTTTGCCTGTACGGAGGATCTGGCTGATACGCTCTGGAAGGATCGTCCTCCTTTTCCGGCAGGAAAAATAACGGTGCTTGCGGAGAGCATTGCGGGAAAGAGCATGGAAGAGAAGCTTTCGGAAACCAGAGCCAAGGTGAAGGAAGCGGGGGCGGACAGCCTGCTGCTGACAAAGCTGGATGATCTGATGTGGCTGTTTAATATCAGAGGCTGTGACGTGGAATGCAATCCTGTGGCCATGTCCTATGGCTTTATCACACAGACGGGTGCCGTTTTGTTCCTGCAGGAGCGGGCTTTGGATGAAAAGACCAGGCAGTATCTGGAGGCACATAGCGTACAGCTTTATCCCTATGAGGGCATTGTGGAGTATCTGAAGGGACTTCCCGGTGACAGCAGGGTTTTGACGGATGAAAGACACTGCAGCTATCTTTTGTATAAAATTCTTTGTGAGAGGTGTGAGCCTGTGGAAGGGAAAAATCCCACAGAGCTCCTAAAGGCGGTGAAAAACCCTGTGGAGCTGGCTCATATGCAGGAGATTTATCTAAAGGACAGCGTTGCCGTCACAAAGTTTATCTACTGGCTGAAAACCAATATCGGAAAGCAGGAGATCACGGAGGTGTCGGCGGCGGATTATCTGGAGGGATTAAGACGGCAGATACCGGAATTTTTGGATTTGTCCTTTCCCACCATTGCCGGGTACAAGGCCAATGCTGCCATGATGCACTATGAGGCAACCCCGGAAAACTGCGCCCAGCTTAAGCCCGAGGGAATGCTGCTTGTGGATTCCGGCGGACAGTATCTGGGAGGAACCACGGACGTCACAAGAACCATCGTGCTGGGTCCCATTTCCGATGAGATCAAGAAGCATTATACCCTTGTGGCGGCGGGATTGCTGCAGCTGGCGGCTGCCCGCTGGCTCTACGGCTGCACCGGACGAAATCTTGACATCTGCGCCCGTCAGCCTATCTGGAAAGAGGGGCTGGACTATAAGTGCGGAACGGGACATGGCGTAGGCTATATTTTGAATGTGCATGAGGGTCCCCAGAATCTGCGCTGGCGGTTTACTGACGGCATGACGGAGGCGGTGATCGAGGAGGGAATGGACATTACCAATGAGCCGGGCATCTATGTGGAGGGAAGATATGGCATCCGCATTGAGAATGTGATGATCGCCAAAAATGACGTAAAGAATGAATACGGGCAGTTTATGCACTTTGAGACACTGACCTGGGTTCCCATTGACAGGGAAGGCATTGACGAAAGGTACTTAAACGACACCCAGAAGGAGCTGCTTGCATGGTATCAGAAGGAGGTATATAAAAAAATATCACCTTATCTGACACAGGAAGAGAGAGACTGGCTGAAAAAGGAGACCGGCGCAGAGCAGTAAGAGAATACAGAGGGAGGAAAAGGTATGCGTCTGCTGCAGGAAAGCGACAGGGCGGCTCTTACGGAATATGTTCAAAGGGAGCCGGAGATGAATCTGTTTTTGATAGGAGATATGGAAAATTACGGCGTGAACAGCGAAGTGGTAAACTTTTATGTTCACGAACAGAGAGGGCGCTGGGATTTTGTGATCCTGCGTTTTTATCAGTTTTTTATTCTGTACAGTCCCTACGAGGACTATAATGCGGAGGAAGCGGTTCTTTTCCTGAAAAACCAGACGCCGGAGTGTATCAGCGGAAAGACGAGTCTTTTGCAGAAAATCGCCCCTATGTTTCCCCAGCGGAAGCTGCAGTCTACGCTGTTGAGCAGATGCGGCGAGGTGGAACGTTCCTTTGCATCTCCAAAGGAGCTTGCCCTTCGTGTCATGACGCCACAGGATGTACCGGAGGCAATTGATCTGCTGTGCAGCATCAAGGAATTTGAAGATACCTATAAGAAAAATGAAAAAAGCGTCCATATGAAACGGATGCAGGAGGAAATGGCTCAGGGGGGCAAGCTGGTTATGGGAGGCTACGTGGAGGGAAGGCTTGCCGCCATAGCGGAGACCAGCGCGGAAAATTCCCAGAGTGCAATGATTGTGGGAGTGGCTACAAAAAAGGAGCTGAGGGGAAGGGGCTACGCCTCTGCCGTGGTGTCAGCGCTGTGTACGGATTGCTTTCAGCGGGGAAAGAAATTTCTGTGCCTTTTTTATGACAACCCCAATGCGGGGCGGATTTATAACCGTATCGGTTTTCGGGAAATAGGGGAATACGGCATGTTAAGATAGGGAGCCCATTGAAATTTTCCGCCGGATTTTGGCAAAAATTACAGTTGTATTATGGGCTGAGATTGGCTATAATATACTTAACCTGAAATGCACGATAACTCTTGTTCGTTTTTGAACCTACATTTACTTTAAACGGGATTCCTATATTGCCAGTTGGCTGTCAAGCCCTCACTCGCCGGGTCTTTGGCCTGAGAGGATTGGAAGGGAAGGCAAAAGGCTGGTTGCGGTTGCCCACCTAGCATTGCTAGGAGTCAAAAAACAAGGGGCGGCATTTCGGGGATATAAGAAGGAGCATCACATAAGCTGTGCTGCTTCGTGAAAACAAAAGAAAAAGAGCAGTCCGTCAGGGCTGCTCTTTTCAGGGTCCGCCTTGCGGCGCACGTCGCTAACGGGTGAAAGTCCCCAACCCGCCCTAGTAGTGGGAAGGGTACAGCCAAGACCAAGGGTGTCCATCGTGAGGTGGAATCTGAAGGAAGGTGGAGGCAAATCTCTGGTCTGACGAACAGAAACCACATCAGGCTATAACTAAGGATAAGGCTGCACTAC
>DXGH01000015.1 GCA_019114005.1 Candidatus Acetatifactor stercoripullorum | reverse complement strand
GCTTCCTATGTATTCAGATGATTTCTGTATGAAAGCCCATCATTCTTCTTTCTGCCCTTGCTATACGGAATAGTGGGGCGGCTGTCTGTATCTGTCTTGTTTGTTGTGCTTCTCTATCGTACATGAGCATTCTCTTAAGGTCTCTATCATTTCATATCCATATAAATCCTTTTCCTCCAGCAGCTTTAAAAGCAGCATAGTCATACTTCCTGAAACAAGACTTTTGTCAACCGCCATTTTTCTTCTTCCTTTCCTGTTTTTTAATCATCATTTTTGACATAGATAGGCTGCCTATATACTACTTGCAGTATATATAGGCAGCCTATCTATGTCAAGTGCCTCTATTCACTTTTTACAAGCTGTTACAGCTGCTTTCTTCAGGCAATTCCCTTCTCTGTACGTATTACCTTCTCTTCAGAAGCTTCCTCTCAATGGCCTGGTACAAAACCATCACAATGACAGCCTCCGCCACAATTCCCAGAGTACAGAGGCTGCTGACGATTCCCTGGGTGGTCACCATAAAATAAATGGTGATTTCCGCAGCTATGCCAAAGCCAATAATCAACGCCCCGCAGAGACGATTGTATTTCTTTACGTCCGTCACCTGAATGGGCCGCTTATTAAACACCTTATTTCGTTCCTCCGCGCAAAAGGTTCTGACACCCAGCATAAGGCAGATCACACCTACAAACACAAACAAAATGGTAGCCATCTTCCGCTTCCTCCTTTACTGTGCGCTCTCTCCATATATATTTTCCCGAAGATAGGCCTTATTGGCTTCAAAGTCTACCTCTAAAACTGCCATCTGGCGGATCGTGGCGTTGGAGTAGGTTCCCTCTAAGGGAATGCTGTTTTGTATGATATCGTAGCTTAAAAGCTTATACGCCATGAGGCTTAAGCGGAAGCATTCTCCCTGGGTCAGATTGGTTGTGAGATTGGGCATCAGGCCGCCGATCAATTCACCGGGATTGGTCAAAAGGGCAGAGGGTAGCTTCTCAATCACAGCAGAAAGCACCTTTCTTTGCCTCTCCGTTCTCCCAAAGTCCGTTCCCAGATATCTGTTTCTGCAATAGGCCAAAGCCTGAGGCCCGTTTAAATGCACCAGCCCACTCTGGGAGGTATCCATGTAATCCGTTCCCTCCGGACGGCCTAACAGCATATTATATTCCACCAGATAGCCGTTTACATATTCGATTTCTTCGCTGGTCAGCTCCAGGTCCACACCCCCCACAGCGTCCACCAGATTTGCAAAGGCTTCAAAATTTACCAGCACATAACGGTTCACGGTAATGTCAAAATTCTGCTCGACGGTCTCCATGAGAAGCTCCGCCCCTCCAAAGGAATAGGCGGCGTTGAGCCGGTTATTGTCATGTCCCGGAATTTCCACATACATATCACGAAGCAGAGAGGTCATATAAATTTTCTTTGTTTTATTGCTGATGGAAAGCAGAATCATGGCGTCCGAGCGTCCGTCCTCGCCGTTTTCCCGGGAATCATTTCCAATCAGCAGAATATTGACTACCCCTTCCTCCTTCATGGGCTGTGCAGACACCGATTCTACGGGCTCATAGTTCATCTGGGCATAAACCGCGCCCACCGCCAGATATAAGCCTCCTGCCAGAAAAACCAGAAGCACCGCAACGGTGATGAGAAATTTCTTAAGACCTGACCTTTTCTTTTTTCTCTTTTTCTGCTTTCTCTCTGCGGGCTGTGAGGCTTTGCCCTTTGTCTCCGTCTGCGCCTCTTTTTTGCGGGAGCTCTTTCCTGCTGCTTTGGCGTTCCCTCCCGATGCTTTGGCGTTCTTTCCCCCGGATGTCTTGGAGCCTTTTTTCCCCTGACCTGCAGCTCTCTGGCGCGTATCCCGGGAATAGGTTTGTGTCTTTCTTTCTCTTACAGGCTCCCCGCTGTCCCAATCCTCAAAATAATCCTCTGTGTTTCTTCTGTTGTCCTGTCTCCTGCCTCTGTCTGACGAACCGATAATATCAATCTCCTTTTCCTGGTTTTCTTCTTCTCCTATGGTAAAAAGCTGGGGCTGTCTGCTTGTGCCGCCCGTGTCCTTTTCATCCTGCATTTCCTTAAGCTCCTGCTGCAGAAACGCTTCCAGACCTTTTTGAATCTGCTCCATCTCGTTTATGGAATCTCTGCCTGAATCCTTATTTGTAAAATCCTTGCTCATCCTATCATCCTTTTTATGCTGAGAAAGGCTGCAGAAGCCAAAAAGACCTCCTGCAGCCGGTTTTCTTTTCTGGCGATGCCTTCTGCGTCTTTAAGAATAACATATCTTTTCCGCTTCGTCACCAGACAGACCATAAAATTTTCTTAAAAAAACCAAAAATCATCCCGCTCTCTACCGCGCGCTCCCCAAAATCCTGATTTTCAGCTTCTCTCCCTGATAGCGCACAAAGTGCTTGTGAATCACAATCAGCGAAATTCCCAGACAGCCGGCCACAATGCTCTCCTTGGGCACGGTGCACAGCACTCCTGCAAAAAACAGCAAAAAGGTAATCACCGACCGGAAGAAATGGGGCTGTATGATAATAATAAGTGAAAATCCCAGGTAAAAGGCCGCCAGCAAAAGCACCGGCGTCCAGATGGGGAGCAATCCCAGCAGTACCCCAAAGGACACCGCAATGGATTTTCCGCCCTTTTTCAGGTTCCAGAAGGGATAGGCGTGACCCAAAACCGGCGCCGCCAGTATCAATGCAAAGGCGCTTCTTGCAGGGTCTACCGCCCCAAAGGCAAGATGCACGGGGATAAAGCCCTTTAAAAGCTCCAGACAAAGCACCAGAATTCCCATAGGCACCCCCGCGCATTTAAATACATTGGCCGTCCCCGGATTCCCATCGTCGCTTTCCTTTGTCACATCCACCTTTTTGAAATATTTGGGAAGCAGATAGCCATACAATACGCTTCCCGAAAGATATCCTGCCACTACAAATAAAATTTCTCTTGTCGTCACTGCTTCCTCACCCCTGTAACTGTGTTAGCTCCCGTAACAATCCGTAAATTTTGTTCACCGAATCCGGCTTCACATTCCTCTCCTGGGCCTGTATCATATCCTGTCTGAGCTTTTCTTTTTCCAACAGCTTTCTGCCGGCCTTCACCTGTCCGAAAAAGCTTCTTCTTCCCACAGACATGCCTCTGGACTGGAAAAACTCCAGATTCCGGTTTTCACAGCCCGGTATGGGCTTGGTATGTACGATGGGAATATGCCGCACCGCAGCCTCAGTACTGCTTAGGCCTCCGGGCTTGGTAAAGATCACATCGCAGGCCGCCATATAATCCGCCACCTGATCCGTATACCCTAGAATCTTTACGCTCTCTCTGCCGCCCAGCTCCTGAGCCAGTCTATCCTTGAGCTTTTGGTTATTGCCGCAGATTACAATAATTTCTTCCTTTTCCATCAGCCGTCTTGCCAGCTCCAGCACGAAAATCTGTATCATGCCAAAGCCCATGCTTCCGCCCATCACCAGATAAATGCGATGATCCATTGCAAGCCCCAGATTCTTTCTGGCCTGGACCCTGTCCGGCCGCTCTAAAAATGCCAGGCGCACCGGGATTCCCCAGGGAAGCAGTTTTTCCTGCGGTATGCCCCGGTCTGTAAACTCGCCCCTCAGATCCTCGTGAGGAATCACGTAATAGTCACAGTCCGTCTCCTCCCAGAAGGGAATGCAGGTGTAATCAGTACACACCGCCACCACGCTCTGGGCAAGCCAGCCTTTTCTTTTCATATAAGTCAGGGTTTCCGCCGGATAAAGATGGGGCGTCACAATTACATCAAAATCATTTTCCTCCAGATAGCGCCGCAGGCTTTTTGCCACCAGCGCACAGGCAAAATACACAGGAGATTTCCTCTTTGGAGAAGAAATCAGGCCCCCCAGCTTATAAACAAAGCCAAACAGACCGGGAACACCCTTTACCACATTGATATAGGTCTGGCTGACCGCCCTTGACACTCTTTTTCCCTTTAAAAGCATCATGTCAAGCATCACAGCCTGATCGCCTTGTTTTTCCACAAATTCCTTTACCGCCCTGCCAGCCGAGTTATGTCCCTCGCCGGTATCGCAGGATAAAATCAAAACCTTCATCCCTCATCCCTCGTTTGTCTGATTCCCAAGTATCATACATCTTACCACAGATCGCTTTTTTTTACCAGATGCACTTGCTAAGTGTACAAATTTGATATTATAATGCTTAACAGTGATAAATTCTCAAAAGGAGTATGGGGAAATGGAGCCTACTGTCAGTATCATTGTTCCGGTCTATAATGGGGAAAAGTACATCAGGCGCTGTGTGGACAGCATTCTTCATCAGGAGTATACAGACTATGAGCTTTTGCTTACAGATGACGGAAGCACGGATTCCTCTGGAAAAATCTGTGACGAATATACCGCCATGGATTCCCGGGTCCGGGTGTTTCACAAGCCCAATACCGGCGTTTCAGACACCAGAAATTATGCCATGGACCGGGCCAGAGGCACGTATCTGCAGTTTGTAGACAGCGACGACTGGCTGACTCCTGACGCTACTAAGCTTTTTGTCAGGGCCGCAGCAGAGCACCACTGCGATATGGTCATCGCCGATTTCTACCGTGTGGTGGGAAAACGGATTTCCCACAAGGGAGATATCGAGGAGGAAGGGGTTTTGGGCAGAGAGGCTTACGCCGCCCATATGATGGCAAATCCCGCAGATTTTTACTACGGCGTACTGTGGAACAAGCTTTACCGCCGGGATATTGTAAAGAAGCATCAGCTTCGCATGGACGCAGCCTTAAGCTGGTGCGAGGATTTCCTGTTTAATCTGGAATATATTTACCACGCCAAAACCTTCTACGCCCTTCAGGCTCCCGTATACTATTATGTAAAAACGGAAGGCTCACTGGTCAGCCAGGGCATGAGTCTGTCTAAAACCATAAAGATGAAGCTTTTGATGTTTGACTACTACAACAATTTTTATAAAAATATTCTGGACGAAGAGGAATACGAAAAAAACCGCCTGCAGGTTTACAGCTTTCTGGTGAAGGCTGCCACGGACGGTCTGGTTCCCCTGTCCATTCTGCCTGGCTCTAAAAAACTGGGGGATGAGCGCACCGGCATTTTCTCCGGGGCAGTTGACAGCGACGGAATCATTATGGAGGCTTACAGAGAACGCAAGCTTTTAGAACGTTATATGGAGACCATCGCTGTTAAAAACGATCTGACCTTAAACGATGTAAAGGTGCTTTTTTATTTAAGCCAGTACAGTCGCTTTCAGAGCAGGAAGGAGCTGGCGGATTTTGTAAATCTGTCACGCCGCGCCCTCTCTGTAAGCCTTCAGCGGCTGGTCTCCAAGGGGTATCTGCGCATGGAAGAGCTTCGGGAAAAGAAGGCCGAAAGCAAGGGAAAGAAAGAGGTTACGGACAAAATTCTTTCCTTTCAATTCCTTTCCCCCTGCGACGGCATTCTGGAAGAATTTGCCACTGCCCAAAATGATTACGATCAGGTTCGTTTTCAGGGCTTTACCGAGGAAGAGCTGATCCGCTACGCCTGCCTCAATGAAAAAATAAAGGAAAATATCCGCAAAATACTCTAGGAGGCTTCCTCTCTTTCTTTTGCAGGAAGGCTTGCTTCTGTCTCCGGCAGATTTTCCATGCTTTTTAAGCTGATGGCAATGGTGGAGGTGTTGTGTAAAAGCGCGGAAGCCGCAGGCTGTATCACCCCGGCCGTCCCAAGGGCAATGAGACCGGCGTTAAAGCCTACAATCAGCCTGTAATTCTTCTTTATACGCCCCACCATAGCATTGCTGAGCAGTTTCAGCTTCACAATTCCGTACAGATTTTCTCCGGCTATGGTCACATCTGCAATCTCTCTGGCAAGCTCCGCTCCGTCGCTGACAGCGATACCCACGTCCGCATGGGAGAGCGCCAGAGAGTCGTTGATACCGTCTCCCACCATCACAACCTTCCGGCCAAGGGCCTTTTCCTTTTCCACATACCGGGCTTTATCCTCCGGCAGCACCTCAAAGTAGTATTCATCCAGCTTAAGTTTCCCGGCAATGGCCCGGGCGGTTCTCTCACTGTCCCCAGTCATCATGACGATTTTTTTTAGCCCCGCCTTTCTCAGCGCATCTACGACCTCCGCCGCCTCCTTACGCAGGGGATCCTCTATGCAGATCACTGCTGCCAGACGATTTTCCAGGGCCAGATAAAGATGGGAATACTCCTCTGGCAGCCTGTCAAATACCTGGTGCATATTTTCCGGTATCACGCAGTGCTCATCCTCCAAAATGAAATGATAGCTGCCGATCACTGCCCGCTTTCCCTGGATGGTGGTGGCAATGCCATGGGCCACTATGTAATCCACCTTGGAGTGCATTTCCTCATGCACAAGGCCTCTCTCCTTTGCAGCCTCCACCACGGCTCTGGCCATGGAATGGGGGAAATGCTCCTCCATGCAGGCCGCTATACGCAAAAGCTCATTTTCCTCCATTCCGTTGAAGGAAATCACCTTCGCCACGCGGGGACGGGCTTTTGTCAGGGTGCCTGTCTTGTCAAATACAATGGTGTCCGCCTCCGCCATGGCCTCCAGATATTTTCCGCCTTTTACGGCAATGCTTTCAGCGCCGGCCTGTCTGATGGCCGACAGCACCGTAATGGGCATGGCAAGCTTCAAGGCGCAGGAAAAATCCACCATGAGAAAGGAAAGAGCCTTGGTCATATTTCTGGTAACCAGGTAGGTGAGCGCCGTGCCAAGCAAAGAATAGGGCACCAGTCTATCAGCCAGGTGTTCCGCCTTGCTCTCCAGAGAGGATTTCAGCTTTTCCGACTCTTCGATCATAGTCACAATCTTCTCATACCGGCTTGCCCCGGCAGTCTCTCTGACGCAGATGGAAAGCTCTCCCTCCTCCAGCACAGTACCTGCATATACATAGCTGCCCGGTCCTTTTCTCACAGTGAGAGATTCCCCCGTCAAAGAAGCCTGATTCACCATGGCCTCTCCCTGAACCACCTCTCCGTCAAAGGGAATGACACTTCCCATGCGCACCCGGATTTTATCCTGCTTGTGTACATCAGACGCCGGAATCAGTATTTCCCCGCCGTCCTCCCTCACAAGCCACACCTTTTCTGTGTGAAGCGCCATGCTTCTGGCCAGGTCTCCCACCGATTTCTTATGAGTCCATTCCTCCAAAATTCCGCCCATGTGAAGAAGAAACATAATGGAGCCCGCTGTGCTCATATCCGCTCTCAGCATGCTCGCTGTGATGGCCACTGCATCCAGCACCGGCACCTCAATCCGTCTTTTCAAAAGCAGTCTTAAGCCCCTCCAGACATATCTGCAGGAGCGAAAGCCCGTGAGAATAAAGCTTAAGGGATAAGGCAAAAACAGCTTTTTTCCATAGTGGAGCACTATGGCAGTGACCAGTTTTTCCTGATAGAACCGGTTCATGGCCCTTCCGGAATTTTGGAAAACTTCCTCGGGAACCCTGGTTTTTTCATAGCAAAACCGCTGCAGCGCTTCTATCACCTGCTGTCTGCCTCTTTGATAGCAGATCACCGCATCCTGGGTTCTCTCATAAACCTTTGCCTTCTCCACAAAGGCAAGGCTTTCAAGATAGTACAGAAGCGTATCCGCCTCCCTGCAGCTCATACGCTTCTGTACCATATGGACGCGCAGGCGTCCCCTTCCTTCATGCTTAATTACAAACCTCATTCTTCTGCGCCTTCTTTATTGCTCTTCACAGTCTCAGAGGTATCCGCGTACTCCATTTGAGCAGCCTCCCTCTCCTCATTGATCTGCAGCGCATCCGCATAGATATCCTCACAGTTTTCCTGAAGCTTCGTCACTGTGTTCATCACACATTCTCTGGCTCTGAGGGCGGCAGCAGCACAGCTTGTATAAAATTTCTTGGCGTCCTTACTGGACAAGAGCTTGATTCCCGCAGTGCCAAAGAGAACTCCTGCCGCAAAAATTCCAGTTTTCTTTCCATCAAACTTAAATGACATATTGTTTCCTCCCATTTTAAAACATCTCCATTGAGAAATTCTGTTAAGCTAAACCTCAGCGTTTTACATTAAAGGCTCCCATCCCGGGATAAACTGCCGCCACCCCAAGGGCTTCCTCAATGCGCAGCAGCTGGTTGTATTTTGCCACCCGCTCTGTTCTGCTGGGAGCGCCTGTTTTGATCTGGCAGGTGTTCAGCGCCACCGCCAAATCCGCAATGGTGGTGTCCTCGGTTTCACCGGAGCGGTGGGAGGAAATTGCCGTATAGCCTGCCTTGTGCGCCATTTTAATGGCCTCAAGGGTCTCTGAAACGGAGCCGATCTGGTTCAGCTTGATTAAAATAGCGTTGCCGCAGCCTAATTCAATTCCCTTTTTCAGCCTTTCGGTATTGGTCACAAACAGGTCGTCTCCTACCAGCTGTACCTTATCTCCCAATTCCTTTGTGAGAAGCTGCCAGCCCTCCCAGTCCTCTTCGTCCAGTGCATCCTCTATGGAGATAATAGGGTATTTTTCCACTAAGCCCTTCCAGTGGGCAATCAGCTCCCTGGAGGTAAACTGAAGCCCCGACTTAGGCAGTATGTATTCGCCCTTCTTTGTGCCCTTCCACTCGCTGGAAGCTGCGTCCATTGCCAGCATAAAATCCTTTCCCGGCTCATATCCCGCCTTTTCCACTGCCTTTAAAATATATTGGAGAGCCTCCTCGTCACTGGCAAGGTCCGGCGCAAAGCCGCCCTCGTCCCCAACAGAGGTGGCAAGTCCCTTTTCCTTTAACAGAGCCGCCAGCGCGTGAAATACTTCCGTACACCAGCGCAGTCCCTCCCGGAAGCTTGCAGCTCCCACCGGCATGATCATAAATTCCTGCACATCCACAGTGTTTGCCGCATGGGCTCCTCCGTTTAAAATATTCATCATAGGTACGGGAAGCCGGTTGCCAGAAACGCCTCCTAAAAACCGGTACAGCGGAATGTCCAGGGAAATGGCAGCTGCTCTGGCCGCTGCAATGGAAACCGCCAGAATGGCGTTTGCCCCCAGCTTCGACTTATCCTTAGTGCCGTCTGCCCGGATCATGGCCTGATCTACGGCGTAAATATCGGAAGCGTCCATTCCCGACACAGCTTCCCCAATCACCGTATTGATATTTTCCACCGCCTTGGACACACCCTTTCCAAGATATCTGGATTTGTCATTGTCCCGAAGCTCCAGGGCCTCGAATTCTCCTGTGGACGCGCCGCTGGGAGCCATGCCTCTCCCTGTGCTTCCGTCCGCCAAAGTCACCTCCGCCTCAACGGTAGGATTTCCTCTGGAGTCTATGATTTCCCTTCCGATTACCTTTACAATCTGCAGATCCTTCATTTTCTGAAATCTCCTTTCTGAGGGAACGCTTTCTGCACATCCCCGTCTTTATATCCCTTTTTAGGATAAAAGAATTTTTCAGGGAAATCAATGGGCTTCCGGGACCCTAAATGTTGAATTTTTCTCAGTATTACAGTATAATTTTAAATTAGCAGATTTTTGAACTTTTAAATGATTCTTACATAAAAGGGGGTTCCAGATGAGAAAACTTTTGATTAAGCCCGCCCTTTTTGCAGCGCGCAGCCGACAGTATTTTTCCATGTCAAAAAAGCAGATTGCGGATGACAATGCCATTTTGCTGCGTTACTGCTCCTGGGCATTCTGTATCTTTTTGCTGTTATACAGTATCCTTACCTGGATGTTAATGCCCAATAGGATTCTGATCTGGTGTTATCTCATTTTCGGCGCTGCCGCCGCAGGCTTTTTACTCTTTGCCGAACGCTGCTGCCGAGCCGCCGATAAATCCTATGGGGTGATTCGAAATGCCTGTATATTGTTTGTATGTACGATTCTCGCCTATGCTATCAGCATCAGCGTTTTCCCTTTTCCCAGCCAGCCGGCCATTTTCTTTCCCCTAAGTCTGGTATTGGTTTGTGTTTTGTTTATTCTGCCCTTTTATACCATGGCGTTCCTTCTTACAGGAGCTTTTTTTGTCTTTCTTGTACTGGTTCTGCTTTTTAAAACACCGCGCAGCATCAGCTATGATCTGTTTAGCGGTGTCACCGCCTTGATTTTAGTCTATTTTTTACTTTATATCATTACGGATCTGCGGCTGAGAAGCGGAGAGTCGTTAGTGAAGCTGGAGGTGCTCAACCGGACAGATCCTCTCACTGGTCTGCCCAACAGACGCTGGGCCTCCGAAAATATGCCTCCCTGCTTTCGCCGCTGTCAGAAAATGCAGCTGCCCGTTGCCGCCATGATGCTTGACATTGACGATTTCAAAAAATACAACGATACCCTGGGACATCAGGCAGGAGATACCTGCCTGAAAATCATCGGCGAAATCATACTCTCCTATTCCAGGGATCTGGGCATTCGCGCGGCAAGATATGGAGGCGAGGAATTTCTTTTCCTTTTGGGAGACTGCTCCAAGAAGGAGGCTCTGTCTGCGGCCTGGGGCCTGCTGGAGCGTGTGCGGGACCGCGCAATTCCCGGGCCAGACGGAAGCGTCACGGTAAGTGTAGGTGTAGCCGTTATGTTTCCTTCCATGGACAGCACCATGGAGGAGCTGATCGGCCAGGCCGACGCAGCTTTATACCATTCCAAGAGAATCGGCAAAAATCAGGTGACCCTGGCGGAGGTGGATTGAGAGGGGCAGTGCAGCTGTCTAGCCCGGAAACCATGCCTCTTTTATAAAGCCCGCCAAGGCTGCGGGAGCGTCTATATTCACCTCGTGACCTGCATTGTCAATGAAAGACAATTTTGCATTTGGAATCAAGTCTGCCAGCATTCTTGCGGCATTTTGATTTGCTCTATCCTTCCGCCCGCAGAGAATGAAGGAAGGACAGGTTATCTCATGCAGCAGAGGCGTAAAGTCTATCCTCTTCATGGATGCTGTCAAGGTAATCATATCTCTTTTTGAAAAACCCATTTCGTAAAACATCGTTTTGGGCAGAATGCGGAATATCATATTCTGAACGGATAAAAGCAGTTTCGGCATTTTATATTGGGGAGCAATCAGCATGAGAGACTTTACTTTTTCCGGATGATTCAGGGCATACTGTAATGCCACAACAGCGCCCAGGGAAATGCCGCACAGGCATAAGGGCGTCTCCATGCGGTTACATTCGCTTTCAAATGCCTGATAGAGATTTTCGTATGTCATCTGTTTATCTCCTGCAATCGCAGCTAAACAAGGCTGATAAATCTGCATGTCTGTTGGAAGCTGGGCTGTTAGCTGATCCCAGCTTGACGGAGTCTGCCCAAGTCCGTGTATAAAAATATAGCTCATTTTTGCCTCCCTTCCGAAGCGTTTTTGTGCTGAGGAACACGTGTGGAATCTCCAATTCTGCACCTCTATTCATACATTCTGAATGAATGTATATCAGGAAACAAAAATGCCTTTTATTCAGGCATCTTCTTGTTCTATAGCTTTGAAATCTGGCAAATTCTTGCCTTTATAAGCCCTTCCAGCTCCTCGTCAATGATGGGAACTCCCATTTTCTCAAGCATTTCCTTAAAAAATAGAAACTTATGGAGCATTTCTTCCTCTGTTGCAGGAAAGATATTGGGATAAAGCCACACATCGCCCAGCAAAGGAATCAGCTCTGCGATTTCCTTGGGATATTCTGTCTGAATGGAGCCATCCGCAATTCCTTCTTCTATCAAATCCAGCCATAACGGCGTGAGATTCTGACGGTCAGATTTTATCATTTCTGCAAAGACACGGGGGTTTTTCAATAAAGGAAGCGCCTCCATATGAAGCTGCTTTTCCTGGGTATTTCGTTGGTTCAGCTTAACCGCTTCCCGCATTTTCTGTAATGCGTTCAAGTCCTTTCTCTGCTTCACAAGCACCAACGGATTATTGTCAGAAGAAAGTTTCTCACTTAAAGCGCAGATGATATCCTCTTTGGACTTAAAATGATGGTAGACCGCTCCCTTTGTCAGGCCATTCAGCCCGTCCACGATATCCTGGATGGTTGTATTTTCATATCCCTTTTCCAGAAAAAGGCGCCCGGATACCTCCAGTATCCGCTCTACGGTCACTTCCGGGTATTTGTTTCGTGCCACTTACTTGTTCTCCTGCTTATACATTCATTTGGTATGTTTATTATATACACCCGAATTTTGTTTGTCAAGATACGCAGGAGGGATATTCAAATTCAAAAGAGGCCTTGTCTGTTTGAAAAGAAAAAATTGTGCGGCCTTTTTTGCGGAAGCGGTAGAATGCCCGGCAGGCCGCGCTTTCATGGATTATCCTCACCATATCCCCCTGGGACGGCGCCTTCAAAGGATGGGAAAAGGCCTTAATGAGCCTTGCCTCCAGCTCCAGATTTCCCTGGACAATACAAACCTTTTTATTTTGAATCCTTTCTGCTCTGGCTCCAAGATAGGTAGCAAACCGATACTCCCGTTCCATCCATATCACAACCCCTATAATGCCGGTAAAATGTATGCCCATAATGGGAATATCCGCCACTGCCATCATTAAAGACCCACCGGGAAAACAACATTGGGTCCAGATATATTTTTTCGGAAATGACACCCCTCTGTCTCCCTCCCAATATCCCCGGGCATTTTTAAACAAGTACTTCTCTCCATTAATAGATACGGCGCCATTTACCAAGTGCCCCATGCTCCACACTCTGTGGCGGCATTCCATAAAGGGCACCAGCGCAAAAGGACCCATAATATCATATTTCAAAGGAAGAAGAGAACCAAACTTCAGTTTCCCTTCCACAGTCACCTGTGCTGTATGCGCTGACAGCCGGATGCCCTTCTCACTAAATTGGTTTTTCCCGATAGAAATGTGTTTTCCCACACAGCGGAATTCATCTGCTTTATATGGAATCATCCAGGTTTCTTGATCTGTAATTATCTGAATGGAACAGGTGCGCTTTCGCCCTGTTCTATGATAAGCGGGTATCACTGCCAATGTCTGTGTGTCGGACTGACACTTTAAATACCATCCAAAAAAGAAGCCGTACAATTCTTTTCCCTCCACGAAAAATAATTTTTATTTTTCACTGATAGCATTTATTTATTCATTTCTCACGGCAAAATCCATCTCTTGTATCTATTTTTTCAGATTGAATCTGCGGATTTGGGGTGCTTTTATTATAAGAAGGGTTATCAATAATATTATAGAATATTTTTATATAAGAGAACAGAATCAAAGAACGTGAAGCTATGCTATGGAAGAGGTGTGAATTCTAATTTTTTCTTCTCGAAGGGAAATGATTTTTAATCATAATGAATAAGAAACAAGAAGCCACGCCTCTATAGGGGATTTTAATCCGCGCTCCCACGGGGGGAGCGACCAGACCCCTCAGAATAATCTACAAGCATTTTGTCATTTCAATCCACGCTCCCGCCAGGGGAGCGACGCTGAAAAATCAACGTCATACACCACAGTATAGTATTTCAACCCACGCTCCCGCCAGGGGAGCGACACAGTACATTACCATCCGATAAAACAAATTTTGAGATTTCAACCCACGCCCCCGCGAGGGGAGCGACGGGGAAAGCTGTGCGCCTGCTTAAAAGTAAGAGGGGATTTCAACCCACGCCCCCGCGAGGGGAGCGACCTCCTGCAGCTCCCTCGGGGTCAGTGTCTCAATGATTTCAACCCACGCCCCCGCGAGGGGAGCGACAAGCCCTCTGACCGGACGGGAATGAGAATATAATCAATTTCAACCCACGCCCCCGCGAGGGGAGCGACATCCCTGTCGCTGTTTGAGTATGTATAAAGGCTTGCATTTCAACCCACGCCCCCGCGAGG
>DXGH01000014.1 GCA_019114005.1 Candidatus Acetatifactor stercoripullorum | reverse complement strand
TGGCGATGCCGCTTGGTCCATAGCCTTCATAGGTGACATATTCATAATTTACATTTCCCGTGTCTCCGGCCGCCTTCTTTATGCCCCTTTCAATGGTGTCATTTGGCATATTATTGGCTTTTGCCTTGGCGATCACCGCGGCCAGCTTGAAATTGTTGCCCGGGTCCGGTCCGCCCTCCTTCACGGCTACCGCGATCTCTCTTCCGATAATGGTAAAAATCTTTCCCTTGGCGGCGTCGTTTTTCTCCTTTTTATGTTTAATATTAGCAAATTTTGAATGTCCTGACATGGTTTTCTCCTTTTGTTCCTTCTATCCTGCAAAGCCTTCTGCATAAAGACATTTTTCATAAATATACCATTTTCCATATCATTCGTCAAGAACTGCAAGCCCGGGTCCACGACAAACGCATGAATGTTCCCTCTCACTTTCTGTTGCTCTTTGTTTTTTTAAACTGATAATATCTGCTCTAAATATTTAATTGGAGATAAGCCAATCGCAAACCGTTTCTTTCTCATTGATAATCCCGGCTTTGATATCTCCATCATTTTCAGTATGCTCAGGCTCCACTTCCGGATAATGTTCAGATTTTGCGCCGCCTGCTTATCTATTGTATGATTTGCGTCCTCTCGAAACGTTACATCCAAATGCCAATGCATGCTCTCTATACTCCAGTGCCCTCTTACTGCTCTGCGGAAGCTTTCTGCTTCCGTTTTCAGGCTGCTGATATAATATCGGTATTCCTCCCTCTCCCCTTTTTCATCCTGAAGCGTCTTTTTTTCCATCCCGATACTTTTGATCCCTTTCCATTCCTTCTTCCCTTGCAGCCAGCCGATCTCTTCTGTCTGATAATACTCCCGTTTCTCTATCTGGCCATGGGCCTTTTCCACGGTCCTGCTGTAGCCCCTTTTCTTTTTTATCTCTTCCTGTACTTCCGCATCCTGAAAATAAAGCTTCAGGTCTTCATATAATGTCGCCTGATTCCCTTTTACCGCTAATACATAATCTGCCCTTTTCTTCCGGATCGTTTCTGCAATTTCTTTCTGTGTCCCCATAGCATCAATCGTAACAATCTGTCCTTTGATCTGAATCTTTTCCAGCAGCTTCGGTATCGCTGTGATCTCATTGCTTTTTTCCTCCACTGCTTTTTGTCCCAGACAGAAGCCGTCTTCCCGGCTCCATGCTGAAACAATATGGGATGGTTTCCCTTCTTTCCTCTTATTGGAACGCATGGTTTTTCCGTCAATACAAATGATCTTTTTCAGGGCCTCCCCTTCATCCCGGTTCAAAAGTTCCTGCCATTTACTGTATAACTGCTGAAGGACTTCCTGCGACACCATCCCCATCACACGGTTTAAGGTATCATGGGAAGGGATCCCATTTTTTAATTCAATATATTTGCGCAGGAAATCCTGATATTCCTTTGCGAACAATTCCATTTCCACCCAGTCATCTGCATTTGCCAGTGTTGCAAACAGAACGATCACCAGGATATCCTTCAGCTTATGGCGCACCTTTTTAGCCTGACGTGCATCTTCAATATATTCCATCCAGTTTAGCAGTTCTTCCATGACTCAAATCCCCTTTTTCTTTCTATCATACCAGAAAAAAAGAATTTGTTTATAATTTATTTACTCATGCGTTTGTCGTGGCCCGGGTCCTTTATGTATCCAATTCCAGGCTTATCATCAGGGCCTTGTTCACCCTTTGCATGACCTCGCCGTCCAGGTGGCATACCTTGTCTTTGAGACGCTTCTTATCAATCGTCCTAAGCTGCTCCAATAAAACCACAGAGTCCTTATCCATATCATAAAGCTTTGCGTTCAATTCTATATGAGTGGGAAGCTTTGCCTTGTTCATCTTAGAGGTAATGGCTGCGCAGATCACGGTGGGGCTGTGCCTGTTTCCCACATCATTCTGGATGATCAGCACTGGCCGTATGCCTCCCTGTTCCGAGCCGATGACCGGTCTTAAATCCGCGTAATATACATCTCCTCTTTTCATTTTTCCTCCATTCTGCCATACAAACAGCTTCCGCCGTCTACAGCTCTCGTTGTTTGTACGATAGTATTGCCGTTTTATCTGGAGGTATTCAAAATTTTTCTCCGCCCTGGAGATAGACTCTGGGGATTCTCGTTCCAATGTCGCAGACCAATTCATAATGAAAACGTCCCGACAGCTCCCCCAGCTCTTCTGCGCTGATCTGCTCTCTTCCGTCAACGCCAAGCAGCGTCACCCGGTCACCCTCGGCAGCCTCCGGTATCTCTGAAACGTCCACCATAAACTGATCCATGCAGATTCTCCCTAATATGGGAGCCTTTCTTCCTCTGATCAGCACATACCCCTTCCCCGACAGGGAGCGGGGATAGCCGTCCCCATAGCCTATGGGAATCGTGGCCACCCGGGTATCCCGTTTCGCGGTAAAGGTAGAGCCATAGCCCACGCTCTGACCCTTTTGAATGGTCTTTAGGTAGATCACTGTGCTGTACCAGGACAGAGCCGGCCGCAGGGGCACCACATCCCTGCGCATCTCCCCGGAAGGATAAAGTCCATACAGGGCAATGCCTGCTCTGACCAAATCCATGTGCGCCTCCGGCAGCTCCAGAATCCCCGCGCTGTTGGAACAATGCTTTATGGGAATTTTGATGCCAAGCTCCTCTTCTATTCTTTTCAAAAAGTCCTGGAAAATGCAAAGCTGCTGTCGGGCGCTGGTTTTATCCCTTGTGTCCGCTTTGGCAAAATGGGTGAATATCCCCTCTATCTCAATCCCCGGCTCCATGGAAAGCCTGCGCACAAAGACAAGTCCCTCATCGTCTGGCATAATGCCAATCCTGCTCATTCCCGTATCTACCTTCACATGCACCTTAAGGCGCTTTCCCGCCGCTTTTGCCCCTTGGGACAACGCCTTAAGGGAGTCCTCCCGGAACACTGCCGGACGAATTTCCCATCTTGCAAGCATTTCATAAGAATCGGGAAAGGCATAGCCCAGAATAAGGATGGGCTTTTTGATTCCCGCGCGCCGCAGCTTGTAAGCTTCCTCCACCGTAGCCACAGCAAAGCCGTACAGAAAATCAAGCCCCTCAAGGCGCCGGGCAATGGGAACGCTGCCATGCCCATAGCCGTCTGCCTTGACCACGCCCAGCATTTTTGTATGCGCTCCGATCTGCTTTTTCATGCTGCACATGTTTTCCACAATAGCATCCAGATTTATCTCCACATACCCTCTCTGACAGGCCTTTAATTTCTCGTTCCATTCGTCCATCTGATTTCTTTCCTTTGCGTATCCTGGCAAAATGCCATATTTTCAATAATGTCTCCCGCCATCAGGCCGTGTTCACCGCATCTGCAGGCTGCCTTGTCTCCCGCCCTTGCATGCAGACACACGCCTGCGGCAGCAGCCTCAAAGGGTTCCATCCCCTGTGCACACAGTCCGGCTATCACCCCCGCCAAAACGTCGCCGCTTCCAGCGGTTGCCATGCCGCTGTTGCCCGCCAGATTTACGCACACAGTCCCATCTTCCCGACACACAAAGGTACGGGCATCCTTTACCACTAAGACGGCGTGAAGCCTTTCTGCAAGCCTTACTCCTGCATCAGGCAGATTTTCCTTAAGCTCCTGTATCGTTTTCCCCATAAGTCTGGAAAGCTCTCCCACATGGGGTGTCAGAATCATCCTTCTGCCCGCCGCCCCCTGTCTGGATAGCTCCTGAAAAAATGTGTTCTCCTCAGAAAGCAGGTTCAAGGCATCTGCGTCCAGCACCAGGGGAAGGCTGCTTTCAAAGATCAGGCTCCGCAAAAGCTCCAGGGCCTGCTTTCCAGTGGAAAGTCCGGGGCCGGCGGCAATCACATCCGCCCACTTAAGACTCTGCAAAAGCTCCTTTGGGCTCCCAAGCAAAGCCTCCGGCACCTGCTGCTGCAGAATCACTCTGTTTTCCTCTGACGTGATCACCCTGACCATACCGGCGCCTATCCGATAGGCCGCCCTGGCAGCCAGCACTGCGGCTCCCGCCATATTCCTGCTGCCCGCCGCCAAAACCACCTTGCCAAAGGTGCCCTTATTGCCCGCCATGTCCCGAGGGGGCAGAAGGCTCTCTGCATCTTCGTCATAGCAAAACATCTGCGGCTTCCTTCCAAAAAAACTGGCTTCGCCGATTCCAACGCCGTCTACCTTCACCTCTCCGCAGTAAAGACAGCCCGGATACAGGGCAAGCCCTCTTTTCAAAAATCCAAAGGTCACCGTCATATCCGCCCTCACGGCTGTTCCCAGCACCCGTCCGGTGTCAGAATCAATGCCGCTTGGAACGTCCAGAGCTATCTTATACCCCGAAAGGCTGTTAAAGGTTTCTATGGCCTGGGCGAACTCTCCCTTCACCTCTCTGGAAAGTCCTACTCCGAATAAAGCGTCTATTAAAATAGTATATTCCTCCCTGAAAGGTTTGCTGCCTGTTTTCACAGGATAATTTTGCAGAATGGCAGACTGCTTCTCCCACTGTGGAGAAGCCTTTTTTCTTTCTCCCACATGCCATATCTCCACCTCCCAGGACTCCTCTGCAAGAAGCCTGGCCAATGCAAGTCCGTCTCCGCCATTGTTCCCCATCCCGGTAAGAATCAGCACTCTTTTCCTCTGATCCCGGCATTTTTTCATAATCTTCCGGATTTCTCCAAGTGCCGCCAGTGCCGCTCTCTCCATAAGCACCATGCCCGGAATGCCGATTCTTTCTATGGTATTGCGGTCATATTCTTTCATTTCCTCTGCAGTGACCAGATATTTCATATTTGCCTCATTTCTGCGCTGTCCTTTGCGCATTCCAAGTATAAAACAAAAAGGACTGTTCTGCAACAATCCTTTTTATTCACGATACAGGAAGCCCGCAAAGCATGGTTCCCATTGTTATTTTTCCGAAGAATTCTCCGGAAGCATGCTCATATCAAACAAATCCACCACATCCGCTCCGAACACATCGTGCATATAGGAATAGATTTCCTGATTCTGCTGCTCCATCTCCTGTCTGCGGATCAGATTCTTTTTTAAGTCAATCCTGACCTGCGTCACCCAGTCCGTAATCTCCTGAATAGCCCCTTGGTTTTCCTTCATGGTTCTATAACAGCATTCCATGGTAAAGAGCATCAGTTGAAAATTGACTCGGTCAATCTCCCCGGGCAATTCAAGCATCTCGTCCTGATATTTTTCCAGCTTTTCATTGCACTCTGCAATCAGGCGCTTGTTGTCCTCTATTTTCTGCTCCAGGGCGGCATTTTGGCTTTGCTCTGCCTCATTGACCATAGGCACAATCTCGCTCATCAGCTTCTTTTTCAGCTTCCTGATTTCCTTGGACTCTGTATTGAGCTTTCCCTGTCTGCGCAAAAGCTCATTGAGGTGTTCTGTCAGCTCTCCTGCAGCTGTCCTGCCCGTCTCGTCCAGCAGCCGGTACCATTTATTGTCCAGCGTCAATATTGGAATTTTTTTCCCTTGAAGGGCCCCTGAAAAAATTTCCTTTTTATCCTCGCTCCCCATAGCTTCCTCCTGCTATGCTTTATCCTTTTCCCGCTTATAACAGCCGATATTATAGGATAGCTTCATCAAGCTGTCGGAGAGATGCACGTTTTCCACCTGAATCCCTTCCGGCACATTCAAATCCACATGAGCAAAATTCCAGATTGCCCGGATTCCATTTGCCACAAGCCTCTCCGCCACTTCCTCCGCACCCGATTTGGGAATGGTAAGCACGGCGATATCGATATCGTTCTCCTTTACAAAGCGCTCCATCTCCTCCATGGGCATAACCTTTACCCCTCTGACGTCCTTGCCCACAAGCGCTGGATTTTTGTCAAACATTCCCCGGAAAATAAAGCCTCGCCGCTCAAAATTCAGGTAATTTCCCAGCGCCTGTCCTAAATTTCCCGCTCCTATTATAATAAAGTTATGCTTCTCATCCAGCCCGAGAATCTTGCCGATTTCCTTATAGAGATATTCCACATTATAACCATAGCCCTGTTGTCCAAAGCCGCCAAAATTATTAAAATCCTGCCGAATCTGGGATGCCGTCACCTTCATCAGCTCGCTTAACTCCTGGGAGGATATCCGCTCAACCCCTTCATCCTTAAGCTCTCCCAGATAACGGAAATATCTTGGCAGACGGCTGATGACAGCTTGAGAAATTTCTTTTTCTTCCAAAGATACTACCTCCAAACTATTTTATAAAATTATTATAGACGAATGTTAAAAACTTGTCAATGAATTGACAGGATTATTTCTCCAAGGTAAAATATTATGATACTATTGAGGAGGAATAAATTATGATACTCTCCTGTCAAAATATATCCAAGGCATTTGGCGAAAACAAAGTATTGGAAAATATCAGCTTCCATATAGAAGATTATGAAAAGGCCGCCATCGTAGGCATAAACGGCGCGGGCAAAACTACGCTTCTGCGCATTATCGTGGGTGAGCTTAAACCCGACCAGGGTGGCGCAGTGCTCTCTAAGGACAAGACGCTGGGGTATCTTGCCCAAAACAGCGAGCCGGATACCTCCCGTTCTATTTATGAGGAGCTTTTGTCTGTGAAGCAGGAGCTCATCGATCTGGAGGAGCGCATGCGGGAATGTGAGGAAAGCATGAAGTCTGCGGACGATGGCCGGCTGGAGGAGCTGATGCGGGAGTACTCTGCTCTCACCCATGCCTTTGAAACCAAAAACGGCTATTCCTACAAAAGCGAGATTATGGGCGTGCTGAAGGGGCTTGGCTTTCAGGAAGAGGAATTTGCAAAGCCCGTCTCCACCCTCTCCGGAGGCCAGAAAACCAGAGTTGCCCTGGGGCGGCTGCTTTTACAGAAGCCGGATTTGATTATTTTGGATGAGCCCACCAACCATCTGGACATGAATTCCATTTCCTGGCTGGAAACCTATCTGATGAATTATAGGGGCGCTGTGCTGGTTGTGTCCCATGACCGTTTCTTTTTGGACCGCATTGCCCAAAAGATCATAGAAATCGACCAGACAAAGTCCACAACCTTTTTGGGCAACTACTCTGCCTATGCGGAAAAGAAGGAAAGGCTTAGGGCTGCAGCCTGGAATGCCTACATGAATCAGCAGCGGGAAATCAAGCATCAGGAGGCGGTCATCGAAAAGCTGCGCTCCTTCAACCGGGAAAAATCCATCAAACGGGCGGAAAGCCGGGAAAAGCTGCTGGATAAGATGGACGTGATCGAACGGCCCACAGAGGCAAGGGCGGACATGAAGCTTACCCTTACCCCCCGCAGGGAGAGCGGAAAGGATGTGCTTTCGGTGGAGGGCTTAAGCAAAAGCTTCGATGGACACACCCTGTTTCAGGATGTAAGCTTTGAACTGAAAAAAGGGGAGCATACAGCCATTATCGGAGATAACGGCACGGGAAAGACCACCCTGCTCAAAATACTCAACGGCCTGCTTCCTGCTGACAGCGGCTCCTTCCGTCTGGGCGCCAATGTAGAGATCGGTTACTACGATCAGGAGCATCATGTGCTGCACAGTGAAAAAACTCTTTTTGAGGAAATTTCCGACGAGTATCCTAATCTCTCCAACACAGAAATCCGCAATGTGCTGGCCGCCTTTCTCTTTACGGGGGACGATGTATTCAAGCGCATTGCAGATTTAAGCGGCGGAGAACGGGGACGGGTATCTCTGGCAAAGCTGATGCTTTCCAACGCCAATTTCCTGATTCTGGATGAGCCTACCAATCATCTGGATATCATGTCAAAGGAGATTTTGGAAGACGCCTTAAACCAGTATCAGGGTACAGTCCTCTACGTCTCCCACGACCGCTATTTTATCAACAAGACCGCCCACCGCATTTTAGAGCTCACGGCCTGCCGGTTTGTCAATTACATTGGAAATTATGATTATTATCTGGAAAAAAGAGATACCGTCAGGGCTTCCTTTGCTCCCGCTGACGTTTCTGCCCCCTCTTTGGCCCCTTCCTCTTCCGAAGCAAAGCAGGACTGGAAAGCCCAAAAGGAGGAGCAGGCCCGGATTCGGAAAAAGGAAAACGATTTAAAAAAATGTGAGGAAAAAATTGCCGCACTGGAAGAGCAGCTTGGGCGGCTGCGCGCACAGCTTTCCGACCCTTCCCTGGGCACCCAGGCCGCAAAGCTTATGGAGCTTACGAAGGAACAGGAACAGGTGGATGCACAGCTGGAAGCCTTATATGAAGAATGGGAAATCCTGGCAAGATAAGCCGGGATTTCCCATTCTTTTTCTGAAAAATCTGCAATATTTCCTTAATATTTTCCTACAGAAGAGTCTCCAGCGTTTCACGTATCGCCTGAATAAATTCCAGGGAGTTTAAAATCACAGGATTTTCACAGGTGGAAATCAGAGAAAGGCTCTTGGTCATCTTTCCATCCTCCACCGTCTTTATGCAGGCCTTCTCCAGCTTGTCCGCAAACGCGCAAAGCGCCTCATTGCCGTCCAGCTCCCCTCTCTTTTTCAGAGCGCCGGTCCATGCAAAGATGGTAGCGATGGAATTGGTGGAGGTCTCTTCTCCCTTCAGATGCTTATAATAATGGCGCTGTACGGTGCCGTGAGCCGCTTCGTACTCATAGGCTCCACTTGGAGAAACCAGCACGGAGGTCATCATAGACAAATCTCCGTAAGCGGTTGCCACCATATCCGACATCACATCTCCATCGTAATTCTTGCAGGCCCAGATAAATCCTCCCTCGGAGCGGATCACACGCGCCACCGCATCATCGATCAGGGTATAAAAATAAGTAATCCCCTGTTTTTCAAATTTTTCCTTGTACTCTGTATCATAAATTTCCTGGAAGATATCCTTAAAGGTGTGGTCATATTTCTTGGAAATCGTGTCCTTTGTGGCAAACCACAGATCCTGCTTGGTATCCAGCGCATACCCGAAGCATGCTCTTGCAAAGCTGGAAATGGACTTTTCCGTATTATGGATGCCCTGAAGAATTCCAGGTCCCTCAAAATTGTGAATCAGCTCTCTTACTTCCGTGCCGTCTGCCGCCGTGTAAACAAGCTCCGCCCTGCCCGGTCCCGGCACCTTGATCTCTGTGTTTTTATACACATCGCCGTAGGCATGACGGGCAATGGTGATGGGCTTTGTCCAGTTTTTCACATAAGGCACAATCCCCTTTATCAGGATGGGTGCGCGAAATACGGTACCGTCAAGAATGGCGCGGATAGTGCCATTTGGGCTCTTCCACATTTCCTTCAGATGATATTCCTGCATCCGGGCGCCGTTTGGCGTAATGGTTGCGCACTTTACGGCCACACCGTACTTTAAGGTTGCCTTTGCGGAATCCACCGTCACCTGATCGTCGGTCTCATTCCTGTGCTCCAGGCCCAGATCATAATACTCTGTCTTCAGGTCAATGTAGGGAAGCAAAAGCTCATCCTTGATCATCTTCCAGAGAATTCTGGTCATTTCGTCTCCATCCATTTCCACAAGAGGCGTTGTCATCTTAATTTTTTCCATTTGCTTCGGTCTCCTTTTCTTGTTTCCCGTAGGCTTCATTCAGCCCGTTTTTTACCATATTTTCATAGGCATTTATCATATGGCGGTTTGCAAGCTGCTCTGCCAGCCCGGCGTTTCCCGCCTTGATTGCCTCTAAAAGCTCTTCATGCTCCTCATTGGACTTAGGCCCTCTGTCTGCGCTGGAAAGGGTTTTTCTGCGCACCCGCAGCACATACTGGTGAAAATCCTTCAGCTGATGCTCCAGTATCTTACTGCTGCAGGCCTCATATAAAATGTCATGGAAGCGGTTATCCAGCTCCGCCAGCTGCTCCAAATGTCCTTTTTCTGCGTGAAACCGGGCCAGATAAACGTTCTCCTCCAGCTCCTCAAGCTGCTCCTTTGTAATGTGCTCCGTGGCCCATCTGGCACACAGGCCTTCCAAAAGCGAACGGATCATATAAATATCCTTCACATCCTTTTGGGTGATGCCCGTCACATAGGCTCCCTTGTTGGGAATAATCTGAATCAGGCCTTCCAGCTCCAGCTGCCTGAAAGCCTCCCTCACAGGTGTTCTGCTGACTCCCAGCTCTTCGCCTATGGCAACCTCCCGAAGTTCTTCATGCTCCTCATATTTTCCGTTGAGAATATCTTCCCTGAGCCGGTGAAATACCCGGCCCCGCAGGGAGTACTTGTCCGTTACCTCCTGCTTCACATCATACTTGCTCACTTTTCATGCCTTTCCGATAAGCCTTGCTTTGGGCTTATTCACCAATGGTTATGTTTTTCTCCAGACATATACGGTTTAAACAGGCTACGATCTCCTCGTCCGTAAGCACAGTCACCCGTCCTCCCGCATATTCCTCGTCCACCCATTTCTTGATCTCTTTTACCAGCTCACTGGTTTTATCCACCTGCTTGTCTCCTTTAAGCTTGTAATAAGTGTTGATCCAGTGGGCGATGCCTGCCAGTCCCGAGGTGTTGGAGACGGCGCACAGCACCGGGCGGTTCAAAAACTTCTCTGTGTCAAAAATATTGTAAATCTCTTCATTTTTCAACAATCCGTCCGCATGTATCCCCGCTCTGGTCACATTGAAATTCTTGCCCACAAAAGGAGTTCTGGGCGGAATCTGATATCCGATTTCCTTTTCATAGTATTCTGCCAGCTCGGTGATTACAGTGGTATTCATGCCGTTTAAATCTCCCTTCAGCTGGGCGTACTCAAACACCATGGCCTCCAGAGGGGTGTTCCCCGTCCTTTCACCAATGCCAAACAGCGACGTATTCACGCCCGAGCAGCCATACAGCCACGCCGTGGTGGAATTGGTCACCGCCTTATAGAAATCATTATGACCATGCCATTCGATCAGCTCATGAGGCACACCCGCATGGGTATGGATGGCGTAAATAATTCCCTGTACGCTTCTGGGAATCACCGCACCAGGAAAATTCACGCCATATCCCATGGTATCACAGGCCCGTATTTTAATGGGAATCTGGTACTCCTTCATCAGCTTCATCAGCTCCAGGCAAAAAGGCACCACATAGCCGTAAATATCCGCTCTTGTAATATCCTCCAAATGACACCGGGGGCTGATTCCCTCCTCTAAGCACTCTCTGATCACACTCAGATAATGCTCCATAGCCTGGCGCCTGGTCATCTTCAGCTTTAAAAAAATATGATAGTCAGAGCAGCTTACCAGGATACCCGTCTCCTTCATGCCGATCTCTTTTACCAGCTTAAAGTCCTCTCTATTTGCACGTATCCAGCTTGTGACCTCCGGATACCGGTAGCCTCTCTCCATACATTGATAAACCGCATCCCTGTCCTTTTTGCTGTACAGGAAAAATTCACTGGCTCTTATCATTCCGTTGGGTCCGCCCAGCTCATGCAGATAATCAAAAATCTTTACAATCTGCTCCGTGGTATAAGGCGCTCTGGACTGCTGTCCATCCCGAAAGGTGGTATCCGTAATCCAGATTTCCTTAGGCATATTGTGGGGAACGATCCTGTCGTTAAAAGGAATCTTTGGAACCTCGGAATAAGGAAACATATTACGGAACACATTAGGCTTATCCACATCGTCTAATATGTACATATGCTCCTCAATCTGCAGCAGATTATTCTTCTGGTTCATGGTGACAGGACGATCTTGAAATGTGTCATTCTCTCTCATAGGGCACTCCCATCTGCCTGTGCTCAGGCGTTCATTTGTGTGCGGATGCACATGCACGCTTTGTATTTATCAGCTTGCCTCGTATAATTGTATACAATCATACCAGGTGTGTCAATAGCTTTTTAGCAATCTTTTCACATGAACCATGCCCCATCCCTGCTTATTCCAGGGCTCCCCCAGGTCGGTGGCTGTCATGGTCAGCTTCTGCTTCAGCTCCTCATTGGTCAGTTCAGGAAACTTCTGCAGCGCAAGGGCTGCCGCCCCGGCCACAATAGGAGTGGCCATGGAGGTTCCGCTTTTTGCGATATAAGCGTTTTTTATTTTTCCATGAACGCTCTGATACCCCATATTACAGGATATGATATCCGTACCGGGTGCCACCAGATCCGGTTTTCTGATGGAATCGGCCAGATTTCCCCTTCCCGAGTAGGTTTCACATCTCTTGGGATTGTCCCGGCAGTAAATCCCGTCATGGCATCCTACCGTAATCATCCGCCTGCTTCCCCCTACGGAAGAAATACTGCCGTTTCCGGGGCCCTTATTCCCCGCCGCACAAATCACTGCTATTCCGCTGTCCCAGACAGCCTCCAGCCGTTCTCTCAGAGCCCTTTCCTTTTTCTCCTCGTCCAGATTTCCAATACCTACCGATATATTTAAAATTCTGATATCATATTTCTCCCGGACGGTCATGATCCACTTTAATCCCTCCAGCATGCTCTCAGTGGTTCCATCTCCCTTTTTGTCTAAAACCTTTCCCACCACAAGTCTGGCCTCCGGAGCGATTCCCCGGTAGCGTCCCTCTGACAGAATGCCGCTCCCGCAGATAATTCCACACACATGAGTACCATGCCCGTTATCGTCATACATTACATTTTTGTGCCCTACAAAATCCCGAAAGCATAACAATTTCCCAAAAAGATCAGGATGCCTTGCGATCCCCGTATCCAGCACCGCTACCGTCACCGGCCTCTCCGGCAGTTCCTCCAGCGGCTGCGCCCCAATCTGTTCTCTTACACGCTGCATAATAATGATTGCTCCGGCATATACTTTATCCTATCTTATGCCGGAGCAATGGTTTCGTTACGTTTCTTCTCTTTTCCTTCTGACAAATAAAAGTATGGCTCCTGTAATCAAAAGCGCTCCTCCCACCAGAAAACGAGCAAACGCCAAGGCGCTGTCACTGCCTGCTTCAGGTCCGCTCATGCTGGTGCTTTGAACAGTCTCCTCTAATATCTCACTGTCGTCAAGGGCTTCCCCCGTGCCGCAGATTCCGAAGGAGGAAATCTGATTCACAGAAAACCGGATGCACTCCACATCCCCGGAAAGAATTCGCTGGGAGGAAATCTGCTCCAGCTGTCCGTTTCGGTCTACAGTATACACCTGGGCCTGCTCACCCTTCAGGGAATCAGGAACCGGCAGCGTCACCGTAAGCTGCCTTGTTCCAAGCTTCGTCAAAGGGATTCCACTGTTATCGCTCAGTATAAGCTCCAAAACCAGCGTATTTTCCGGAAGCGCTGTCCCAAGGCTCCTCTGGAAAGCGGCTTCCAAAACAGCTCTGTCCCCCTGTGGATTTACAGACAGGGTATAAGCCCGGGCAGCTCCCTCCAGGGAAGCTGTGGCTCCTTCATATCCGGTCACTGCAACGCCCGGCTCTCCCGTTTCCTCCGGATAGTTCCGATAGGCTTCATTGGATAGTCTCTGGGCAGAAGTCTCATAAGCAGTTTCCGGCATTTGAGCTCCTTCACTGCTCACAGCCACCTCCTCATCAAAGGCCTTGGTTCCCAGTCTCTCCACAGAGGCCGGAAGAGAAACGCTCTCAAGAGCACAGCCGAAAAAGGCTCTATCCTTAATCTCCACCAAGGTATCCTGCTGTCCGAACACAATCTCGGAAAGTCCGCTGCAGCCCTCAAAAGCGCCTTCCCCGATAGAGGAAAGGGTATCCGGAAGGGTCACACTGGTGATCTCACTGTGATCCTTAAGGGCTTCTCCTGCAATGATTCTGACGCCTTGCGGAATTTCCACCTGGGAGGCATTCCCCCTGTATGCAACCAGCACACCGCCGCTGATCAAGAAATCTTCCTGTCCATTTTCCAAAAAATTTTCCACCCAGGCTGTATGGTCAAAGGCCTTAGGTTCCACCAGCATAACGGTTTCCGGCAGTTCTACCGAAGAAAGCTGGTCACAGTGGTAAAAGGCCCCATAGCAGATTCTCTCCACTCCCTCCGGAAGAACCGCCTGTGTCACGCTGCTTCTGGCAAAGGCAAACTGTCCAATCTCCTCTATGCCCTCGGGCAGCGTCAGGTTCTCCAAAGTCTCATTTCTGTAATACGCCTGATCCGCCACGATTCTTTGATCTACAATCGTATACTTGGCCAGCCGTTCCCCGGCTTCCCCAGCTTCTGCGGAATTTACTGCTGCACCGGCATCCGCTGCTCCTGCGTCGTTTCCTGTGTCTGAGCCATCCGCTCCTGCCTGCCCACTTCCTCCCTGGCTTCCGTCAAAGACGGTAGGACTTGTGTTATCTATAAAAAAAACCGCCTGATTTCCTACAATTTTAGTGCTCCCCAGAAGGGTTTCCGTACCCGAGCCGTCCTGAGAGGGAGTCTCCTCTGTCTGATCGTCCTGTGTACCCGATTCCCCGGAAGCATCTGCAGTACCGTCAACAGCTTCTCCTGAGCCATCCCCGGAAGCATCATCCTCATACTGGTAATCAGGCACATCCTCGTATTCCGGCATTTCACTCTGCCTTACGTAAAACTCCTGCGCAAACTGATCCGCCACACTCCCCGCATCACAATGTATGGTCAGCTGATAACAGCCGTCAAAGGCTGTCTCATGGATATTCGTCACCTGATCAGGAATCGTGATATCGGTGAGATTTACGCAGTCTGCAAAGGCCTGAATTCCTATGCTTCTCACATTAGAGGGAATGGTCATCTGTTCAAGTCCCCTGCACTCCGTAAAAACATAATCACCTATTTCCGTAAGACCTCTTCCCAAAACCACCGTGTCCAGATTATCACAGCCCCAAAAGGCGTAAGGTTCAATCCGCCTTACGGAATTGGGAAGCACTACCAATTCAATATTGGTATCTCCCTCAAAGGCGCTTTCCCCAATAACCTCCACAGTATCCGGCACAGACACATTGGTCTCTGTTCCCCGGTACTTTACCAGTGTACTTCCCTCTATCCTAAAATCGGAGGCAGATGTTGCCGCATCTGCCTCCGTTACAGGAAGCTGCATAATGATGAGCGCAGTAATCATAAGCAGAATCCCGCGCATTTTTTTCTTACTCTTATGAAGCTCCATTTTTCTCATACATCTTCCCACTTCTTTCCGTTTACCGCTCTTCACGCTAAGCTCTTGCTTTTCTCAGCACCTTTTTGTCCCTCTTCATAAACAATACAAAGGACAAACATGCAAGACCCACGGACAAAAACCACTTGGGATGAATGCCGTCTCCGGTCTGGGGCGTATTGTCCGCCACGGTTCCCGCAGTCAGATCCTCCGTATCCACATAAATCACATAGGGTGAAAAATGCTCTGCCGTAAATGTGATACAGGACACACCGGATATTGTGGTAAATCTCGGCGTCAGCTTATCTAATCTGTCATCCACCACCCCTGCTATCATGTTATTTCCTGCGTAAGTAATCAGGGAATCCGGCAAGGGCAGCGTTATGGTGATGGACAAGCCTGTAGTGTCTGTAATCTTCTTCGTACCCGTAGAATCATAAAGGCTGATATCCATAGGGAAATATTTTATGTTTGTCAGGTCGCCGTATTCCGCCATCAGGGCTCTTACGGCCGCTTCCGTAGCCTGCGCACTCTCCGTAATCTTAATCACAAAATCATCGGAGGAGCCGTTTACTGTGGCGGACACTACGCCTGTGTTGGACAGTCCGTTCTTATCAATGACAACGGTGGTGCCTCCATTGGATACGGTCCCCGTGGTGTTATTCGGTCTGTTAGAAGAGCTGGAGCCCGCCGAATTACCGCTTCCCGTAGTAGCTGTGCCCGAGCCTGCTTTTCTGTAATTTGCCGTTACAGTCACATTTTTTTCAGGCATGGTAATTACAGTAGCGCTTACAGCCGTGCTGGCTATGGTCACATCTGAAGGCTCCACAGTCCAGCTGCTGAATTCCTGTCCGGATGCCGGATCGTTGGCAATGATAATAGGCTGGGAGCCTGCCACATAGCTTCCGGACCCGCTGCCGTTGCGCACGGTCAGGGTATAGTATACTGCATTTCCATTGTTATTGTTTCCATTATTATTGCCGTTTCCGCTCCCGCCGGTGCCGTCATTTCTTTCATACTGGGCATATACGTCCGTATCCTTCTGGATATTCGTTATGCCCGGCATCCAGCCCGTGAAGGTATAGCCTTCCCGCACCGGATTCTGGGGAGGAATCGCGCTGCCGCCTGCCGCCACTGTCTGGGTGTAAAGCAGCGTTCCATTCCAATCATAGAAATTTACAACATACTCTGTCTCGCCCAAAGGAGTGTACTGGGCATAGGTTTTGGTATTCTCCGTAATATTGTTTATGGCGGGACGCCATCCGGTAAAGGAGTATCCTGGCACTGCCATCTCCGCCGCGCTGGGGGCAAGAGAGGTTGCATCGCTTCCTGCGTCTACCAGAACGCTCTCCACCAGCTGATTATTGATATCATAAAACTCAACCGTCAGCTTCTCCGCATTGGGATCTATCACCTCATACTGAGCCCAGATATCCGTGGGCGCCTGAATATTACGCCCATCCTCGCTCCATCCGATAAAGCGGTAGCCCTCCTGAATCAGCTGCGGATAATCCTCCGTCGTGGGCAGCGCCACATCGTCCCCCGCGACCACATCCTCCTGATGGATGACCTCTCCCCTTCCGGTGGCATAATTGGTCATCCAGAAGATTACGGTAAATACCTCCTGCCCGCTATAAGGCTGGTGGTCAATTCCTTTTTCATCGGCAAAAATAGCAGCTACGCTGTCATCCGGACAGTAGAGCGTCAGGTTGGATGAAATATTCTCTCCTCGCTCATCCCCGAAGGCCGTATTGTCGATGTAGCTCACCGACCCGGGAATATAAACCGCCTGTACGCCGCTGTTTAAAAAGGCATGCTCCGCAATGCTCTGCACTGTAGCGGGAAGCGTTACCGAATACAGGCTGCTTGTTTCCGCAAATGCGTAAGGAGGAACCCTTGTAATCCTGCTGTCATTGAAATCTATGCTGGTCACATTGGCAGCATCCATAAATGCTTCGTCGGCCACAGAGGTGACTCCTGCAAGCTCTACGGCATCCACCTTTCCGTTATAGCTGCCGTTTACCCTGCCGTTGCCTCTGGATTCCAGACATTGCACAATGCTGGTTTTAGCTCCGTCCGTAAGCCCGTAGATAATAGACCTTTCACAGGTAAAGTTAGGGCTTCCCTGAAAATCCACATCAATCAGCTGGGAACAGCCTCTAAAGGGCCTGAGCCCCATCTCGCTCACCGTGGGAGAAATCTGCACTGAGCTTAAATAAGTACAGCCGTCAAATGCGTAATCTCCAATTCTTGCAGTATCTCCGAGAATGCTGACACTGGTTAAGTTGACGCATCCCTCAAACATCTGGGCAGGTATCTGTGCCAGTCCCTCCGTGGTAATGGATTTCTGCAAAGGCATCTGTTCCGCTGTCATATTATTCCAGTCCAGGCTCTGCCAATGCTGCTCCTTGGCCCACGTAAAGTCCTCTTCCTCCTTGTCTTTGAACAATTCGTCCTTCACAGACTCCACGCCGTTTGGAATTGACAGGTTCAGCACCGCATTCAAAATCGCCTGCTCATCCTGGGTAATGGCCTCGCTTTCTATGCCTGGATCCAAAGTATAACCAGTGCCGCCATTGTCCCGGATGTATTTGTTCACAGCGTTTTTCGCAGTCTGAGCCAGCTCCGCTGTGGCATAAGGGAAGGAATCCGCCGTGTAGGAATTTAAATCACTCATGGTGGGATAATCTATCAATTCATTACTGTCGGTTGAAGGATTATACTGTACCACCAGATTAGTGGGCCAGCCGCTGTAATATTCTATGTAGGTTACCGGCTGGGTTCCCTTATTAATGTTAGAGCCGGGATCCATGGCATATTGAAAAGGCACACTGTCCGGCGAAATAGTTCCCGTAAAGGTCAGTCTCGGCGTCTGACTCAGGGCTCCTTCCAATCCTGGCAGAACGTCCTGGGTCTGAAAGGCGTTGCTGCCGATTGTGGTGATATTAATGGGCTCCTCAAAAATCACTTCCTCCAGCTTATAGCAGCCCTTAAAGGCATCCGCCCCGATTACCGTAATGGACGAAGGAATAGTAATTCTCTCCAAATCTGCGTTATTCTGAAAGCTGGAAGAATAAATCTCCGTAATCTGGTAAGGCCCGATCGTACCCGGAATGGGAATATCCTTCATGCCGTCGATCACACATTGGATCAGCTGGTTGGAGGAATTTACCTGGAACAAGGCCTCTCCATCCGCTCCATCGGTGAGAATAATCTCGTAAATATCCTGTCCGTAATATTTAAAAGCGAAGCCATTGGTGCGGCAAAGATTATGGGTCTCTCCTTCCGCTATGCTCTCAAAATAAAAGGATTCCGGAACGGTATTCTTAAAATCCTCCATGGTAAAGGTCAGATTGTGGCTGTCTGTTCCTCCGCCATCCGGAGAAAAGGTCAAATTAGCGCTGCTGCTGGGGAAGGTAATGTATTCCAGGCTGGTGCAGCCCTCAAAAATAGACGCCGGCAGGTCAGCAGTCCAGTTTTCATGAAAGGCCACGCCTGTCAGCGAGCTGCATCTCCTGAACACACCTCTCCCAATCTGCTGAAGCACCACGTTCTGAAGCTCTCCCTCATAGCCGTCCAGGTCTATGGTTTCAAGAGCTGTACAGCCTGCAAAGGCGTAATCCCCAACTCTCAGCACATTAATGGGCATATTAAAGGAGGTCAGACCGGTGCAATTATAAAACGCATGGTCTCCAATGGTCTGCATATTGGAGTTGGGCTGCAGATTAATATTCTTTATGTTGACGCAGTTTTCAAAGGCCCCATTGCCGATGGTGGTCAGGCCGTTCCCCAATGTGATGGACTGCATTGCCGTACAGTTATAGAACGCATAATTTCCGATTCCCTGAAGGTTTTCCCCCACAACCAGATGAATAATGCTTCCGTTTCCGGAAAAAACACCGTTCTTGGCAGTGCTGTTCACATTCTCCACTGTCCAGTCCTGATTATTGCCGCTTACAGCCGACTGTACAACCCTCTGATTGCCGATATAGGCCACCGTGATCTGGGACAGCCTCCATTTGCTGGGATCGATGGTCTGACTGAAGGCGGAAGAATCCGTATCAAGGCCCCCAGGATTGGTCTTAATGTAAAGGCTGGAAGAAGCAATACTGCCCCAATCATTGTAAGTATCGTAATAGCATACATAAAAGTGATCCGTACGGCCTGTTTCCGCACCATCCGGTCCATACTGAATATCCGGCTTGTTATAATACAGAAAGTCTCCATCGCCATTTACTGCGGCGTAGCCTCTATATGTACCGTTGGTGTCCGTAAATTTATCATACACGTCCACTGTGTCGGGTATGGTAAGCGTATTTCCCTGCAGGCTTCCCACCTGCGAATAGCCTACGATTACGGCAACCTTCTCAATGGAGCCGCCCGGAACATTCACATAAGCAAACTGGAACCGCCCATCCCCTGTGGTATATATCTTATCGCTTGATCCAACCGTAGGAATATTGCTGCCGTCATCTGTTACAATCGCCGGCAGAACCGGATCGCCGTTCTCGTCATACGCCTGCAGATTTTCCACCGGTATGGCGGCTACTATCAGCGCCGAAATCAGAAATAACGTCCCCAGTGTCTTCCTGACCGCCTTTTTTAATCTCCTGGTCTTCTTTTTCACCTTCATCACTTTTGTCTACTCCTTTGCTAACCTTCCTCACTGACTTTTTTTGGCTACGACCACAAACCTTCCATCTGTCTCCTGATAATCGCAGGTGGAAAGAGTTAACAGCCTGTCGCCATATTGAGCAGTGACGCCGGTATCGTACAGCGACATCGCGGCCATCTCCTGCATATTGGAATTAAATTCCTGTTCGCTCAGCGCGTCTATAAACTGATAATACTTAAATACAATTTCTTCTTCGCTGTATACCCTGGATCTGAAAACATACATGACCTCCCAGACTCCTTTTTCATAAATGGTATCAAACTGAATGTACCGATGTTCTTTAAAGTATTCCTCGCTGCTGTACAGGTCAAGATCCCCAAACATCTGCCCATTTTTCATATGGTGTCCATATATAATCAGATTCGTGCTTGGCTTCAGCACGTCGCAGTCCTTGTCCATAAAAATAGAACCGTTTTTATCATATTCCTGGTTGAGGTTGTGATCCAGATAATATTCATTGTCCGAGGTCTGCATTACAGGGTAATCTATATTTGTATCGTCAATTTTTATCCATCCGATTAGCTTTTTATTTTTATTTAATAAATTTTTATATTCGTCCAGCACTTCCCGGGCTTGTGTTTCCCCGTCCAGCGTATAATGAATTACAGGAGATTCATCAGCGGACGCAGGCGCCGGCTTCTCCTTCAGTGCGCTCAGCTCGCTGTAGGCGGCTCTTGTTCTGTAATCATAATAAGAATACAGGCAGAAATAACCAATACAGCCCGCTGCCACTGCAAGACAGCCCACAATCATAAGTCTTCTGCGCTTTTCTCGCTTCTTCAGCTCTTCTCGGACAAACGCCTCCAGCTTCTGGTCATTCTTTTTCGTGCTCTTTTTCGTTCCTGCTCTTTTCCTGCTCTCCTTTCCTCTCCCCTTTCCTTTTTCAGAGCCGGCATTTTTTCTTTGTCCGCCTCCTTTGGCAGTCTTCTTCCGGAGAAGCTCCTCCACCTCATCCGCAAAATCCTGTCCCAAAAGCGTAAAAAAATTATATTTCCCATTCTTTATATCAGAATAAAGCTGTTCCAGCTTTTTTTTGTCATATCCGGCCGCTTCTGCGCGCAGACGCTCTATCAGCTCTCTGTCGTGGACAGCCCGCCGGTAATCTGTCTCCGTGCGGAACTGTCTGCCTTCCACAATATATGTTTTTTGTGTCATAATCTGTCCCTATATGTTCTTACTCCCTGTCTTTCTTCTCCCCATTTATATTTTACTATATGTTGAAATTAATGCAATACCCTAATCTGCGCACATTTTCCAAAACACCCAAAAACCGCAGAAACATTGACATGCCGTAGCGCATAGAATAAACCATAAATAAAACCTGGAGGAAAAAAATGAGTGATTTGACTGCTACAAACTGTGGCTGCGCAAGCAATTCCTGCGGCTGCGGAAATAACGGTTTCGGAAACTGTATCTGGATTATTCTTCTGTTGTTCTGCTGCGGCGGCAACGGCTGTGGCAATGGCTGCGGCAACGGCATCCTTGGAAGCGGAAACAATGACTGCTGCGAATGGCTGATCTGGATTCTGCTTCTGTCCTGCTTCTGCGGCAACAACAACGGCTGCGGCAACAGCTGCGGCTGTGGCTGCTGATTCTGCTGCGGCACAAAGCTTATGCGGCTGCCATTTTTCCAAAAATAGGCTCCTTCGGGGGCCTATTTTTCAATGAGGCCTCATAGGATATAAAAATACCATTAAGGAGGCAGCTATGGACGAAAGGGGACAGGATAAGGTCGTTGCATTTGACACGCTGTTTACCACAAATCATATCCAAATGCTTAAGGTTCTGCTGACCTATCTGGATCCCGCCGCGCAAAAAAGCATTGCGGTTTATATAAAATGGATGGAACTGCAGTATACCCTTTCCTTTTTTCGAAGATATCCCGGCGCATCCATAAGGGGGCTTCCAAAAGAGGAGAGCTTTGACGCTGCCAGGCTCTGCGACGAAATGCTTCCCTACTGCGCCCCAAGAGAAAAGGAACAGCTGCAGAGCATGAAAAATATGCTTCAAAATCTTTCCAATGCGCAGGAAATGATGGAAATGATGCAGATGATGAAAGAGCTCTTCCCAGAGGGGGAAAATCCCTTTCAGGGAGATGCCGCCGACATTCTTTCCGGATTGTCGGGAATGTTTCAAAATAAATGATCCGAGGAGGAAAATAAATGGATGAAAAGGCAAAGCCCGCCTGGATGCAGGACGAACTTGTAAAGGACATCCCTCCAGGCAAGCTGGATTTTCTGGGCAGAATGTTCGCAGAGGGACACGGAAAAAGCCAAAAGGAAATGATGGCAATGCTCCTGCCCATGATGAAAAAGGCAAAGCAGGAAAAGCTGACTTTCACACAGCAGGAAATGACTGCGGCTATTGCAGCCATCAAAAAACACAGCTCCCCAGAAGAGCTGAAGCAGATCAACAAAATATTGGAAAAAAGCAAGGGAGGGGCTTAAGTGCCCTCCCTTGCTGCTATTTTACTACAATATTCACAATTCTTCCCGGAACATAAATTTCCTTCACCACAGTGCCTGTAAGCCTGTCGCCCAAAGCCTCTTTCGCCTTTTCGATCACAGCTTCCTTTGCTTCCTCTCTGGGGATTGTAATGGTTGTACGCATTTTGCCGTTCACCTGTACCCCCACCTCTATGGTGCTCTCCACCGTTTTAGACTCGTCATATGACGGCCAGACAGTTTGATAGATTCTTCCCTCATATCCCGCCGTCTGCCAAAGCTCCTCCGTGATGTGGGGCGCCACCGGATTTAGCAGCGTCAAAAGCGTTTTATACTCTCCTCTTGTCACCGCATTCCTCTTATACATGTCATTGATCAACGACATCATAGCCGCAATAGCGGTATTGTATTTTAAGCTTTCAAAATCACTGCTCACCTTTTTGATGGTCTGGTGCATTTTTGTCTCAAGCTCAGGACTATAGCCGTCACCTTCTGTCAAAAGTTCCTGCAGCTTCCACACTCTTTCCAGAAATCTGCGGCAGCCCTTTACGCCGTCCTCTGACCAGATGGCGCTTAAATCAAAGGCCCCGATAAACATTTCATAGGTGCGCAGCGTATCCGCTCCATAGTCCCTCACAATATCATCCGGGTTTACCACATTACCTCTGGACTTGGACATCTTCTCCCCGTTTGAACCAAGGATCATGCCGTGGCTGGTCCGCTTCTGGTAAGGCTCCGGACAGGGAACCACCTTTTGATCATAAAGAAATCTATGCCAGAATCTGGAATAAAGCAAATGCAGTGTGGTATGTTCCATTCCTCCGTTATACCAGTCAACAGGAAGCCAGTAATCAAGCGCTTCTTTGCTGGCAAGGGCCTGATTATTGTGAGGGTCCGTATAGCGCAGATAATACCAGGAAGAGCCTGCCCACTGGGGCATAGTATCCGTTTCCCGTTTTGCCTGTCCCTTACAGCAGGGACAGGTGGTATTGACCCAGTCCGCCATAGCCGCCAAAGGAGATTCCCCGTTGTCGGTGGGCATATAGCTTTCCACCTCGGGAAGCTCTAAAGGAAGCTCGCTTTCATCCAGAGGCACATAGCCGCATTTCTCACAGTACACAATGGGAATAGGCTCCCCCCAGTAACGCTGTCTGGAAAATACCCAGTCGCGCAGCTTGTAATTGGTCTTTCTCCTGCCGATTTTCTTTTCCTCCAGGAAGGAAATCATTTTTTCCTTGGCCTCCGCCACGGAAAGTCCATCCAAAAAGCCGGAGTTTACCAGAATCCCCGAAGCCACATCTGAATAAACCGCCTCCTGTACGCTGACAGAGCTGCCGCTTACCACTTCTACGATAGGCAGATCAAATTTTTTTGCAAATTCCCAGTCTCTCTCGTCATGAGCGGGCACAGCCATAATCGCGCCGGTACCGTAGGTCATCAGCACATAATCGGATATCCACACAGGAATCTCTTTTTGATTCACAGGATTGGTGGCGCTTAGTCCCTTGATCTGCACACCGGTCTTTTCCTTGGAAAGCTCCGTCCGCTCAAAATCCGACTTTCTGGCCGCCATTTCCCTGTAAGCGGCCACCTCCTCCCAGTTTTCGATCTCATCCCGGTACTTGTCGATCAAAGGATGCTCCGGAGAGAGCACCATATAAGTGGCCCCGAAAAGCGTATCCGGCCTTGTGGTGTAAACGCGCAGCTTATCTTCTCTGCCCGTGAGCGCAAAGTCAACCTCCGCCCCCTGGGATTTGCCGATCCAGTTTTTCTGGGAAACCTTTACTCTCTCGATATAGTCCACAGTGTCCAGACCTTCAATAAGCTTTTCCGCATACTCTGTGATCTTTAACATCCACTGGCTCTTTACCTTCCTGACAACCTCAGAGCCGCAGCGCTCGCACACGCCGTTTACCACTTCCTCATTTGCAAGTCCCACCTTGCAGGAAGTACACCAGTTAATGGGCATTTCCGTCTTATAGGCAAGCCCGGCTTTAAACAGCTTCAGAAAAATCCACTGGGTCCACTTATAATAAGCCGGATCCGTGGTATTGATTTCTCTGTCCCAGTCAAAGGAATATCCAAGAGAATGCAGCTGGCCTTTAAAACGCTCCACATTATTTTTGGTGACAATCTTTGGGTGAATATGATTTTTTATGGCATAGTTTTCCGTAGGCAGGCCAAAAGCGTCCCAGCCCATGGGATACAGCACGTTATACCCCTGCATCCTTCTCTTTCGCGCCACAATGTCAAGGGCCGTGTAGGGTCTCGGGTGGCCTACATGAAGTCCCTGTCCCGAGGGATAGGGAAACTCCACCAGCGCATAATACTTCGGCTTGGAATAATCGTCCGAAGTTTTGAAGGCCTTTTCATCATCCCAGATTTTCTGCCATTTTGTTTCCACTTCTCTGTGGTTGTACGGTACTGCCATATTGGTTCCTCCTGAAAATAAGTATAAGCCCTTCCGCTGTCAAGAGACGAAAGAGCTTATACACTTTATGATCCATGACAAAATACAAAAAATTCTTCTATTTAAAACTACCGTTCATTGTATCCTGTTTTTTCATTACTGTCAAGAAGCTGTTAATCTTCTCCACTGTTTTCCGCCACCTTAGCCGCTCTGGCCGCAACCTCTCTCTCCTGTACATCGGAAGGAGCCTGCTCATAACGGGAAAACTCATAGGAGTATTCTCCACGGCCCCCGGTCATGGAACGAAGGTCCGTACAATATCCGAACAGTCCGCTCATAGGAATATCCGCTTCAATGGTCTGCTTTCCTCCTGCAACAGGATTCATTCCCAGCACACGGCCCCTCCGCTTGTTCAAATCTCCCATGATATCTCCGGTATAGGAATCCGGCACTGTTACCTTCAAGGACGCGATAGGCTCTAAAAGCACGGGCTGCGCCTCCATAAATCCCTTTTTGAATGCCTGAATGGTAGCCATTTTAAAGGCCATTTCCGAGGAATCCACAGGATGATAGGAACCGTCGTAAAGCACCGCCTTTACACCCACAACGGGGTATGCCGCCATGGGGCCTTTGATCACAGATTCCTGCAGTCCCTTTTCCACCGCCGGGAAAAAGTTCTTGGGCACCGCTCCGCCCACTACCTCCTGTTCAAAGACAAAGGGCGTGGTCAAATCACCTGAAGGAGAAAAGCGCATCTTTACATGACCATACTGGCCATGGCCGCCGGACTGTTTTTTATATTTGTACTCCACATCCGACTGCTTCTTTATGGTCTCCCTGTAGGCGATCTTGGGCTTTGTCAGCTCCACCTCCACCTTATATTCGTTTAGAAGCCTGCTGACAACGATCTCAAGGTGCTGGTCTCCCATTCCATATAAGAGCATCTGCCGGTTTTCCGAATCATTCACCGCCTTAAGCGTCAGATCCTCATGGGTCATCTTCTGGAGCGCCTGGGAAATCTTATCCACATCACCCTTATTTTTCGGCTGATAGCGCATATATGTATATGGCGTGGAAATTTCAAATTTGCCAAATTTAATGGGTGTTGCCTTTGTAGAGAGACTGTTTCCCGTCCTGGCCGCCGTCAGCTTTGCCAGGGCTCCCAGGTCTCCCGCATGCAGCTCCTTCACCTCAATGGGTTTATTCCCCTGGAGCACATACAGCTTGCCAATCTTCTCCTCAATATCCTTATCCACATTATAGATCAGATCATCCGTCTTGAATACGCCGGAATTTACCTTTATGAGGGAATATTTTCCCATAAAGGGATCTACGATGGTTTTCCAGATAACAGCAGATTTCGCCTTGGAGAAATCGTAATCCGCATGAAAAATCTCATTGGTCTTCATATTGATGCCGGCCACTTCCCTGTTCTCGGGACTCGGCATATATTTAATGATATCGTCCAGCAGGGTATATACGCCCTGGCAGAGCGTGTTGGACCCCATTGTCATGGGCACAATGCTTCCATCGCAGACATTGGTGCGCAGCGCAGCCCTGATCTCCGCCTCAGAAAAGGTTTCCCCGCCAAAATACCGCTCCATAAATTCTTCGCTGGTCTCCGCCACTGCTTCCATCAGGGTGTCCCGGCAGATCTGCAGGTTTGCTTTGTTATACTCCGGCACCTCACAGGGAATTACCTCTTTTCCCTGCCAGCGGTTGCCCGCCTCGGTAATCACATTGATATAGCCCACAAATTTTTCATTTTCACGAATGGGAAGATGAAAGGGCGCTATTTTTTTGCCGTAAAGGCTTGTCATATCCTCCACTACCTGACGGAAGGAAGCATTGTCCACATCCATATTGGACACGTATACAAACCGGGGCAGCTTATACTTCTCACAAAGCTCCCAGGCCTTTTCCGTTCCCACTTCAATTCCCGACTTGCCGTTTACCACAATGATTGCGGCTCCTGCGGCGCTTACCGCCTCCTCCATTTCCCCCACGAAGTCAAAGTATCCGGGAGCGTCTATCACATTGATCTTATAGCCCTCCCACTCAATGGGAATTACGGACGTGCTGATGGAAAACTTTCTCTTCTGTTCTTCTTTGCTGTAATCACTTACGGTATTGCCGTCGGCAACCCTGCCCATTCTTGAGGTAATGCCGGAAAGATAAGCCATCGCCTCTGCCAGACTGGTTTTTCCGCTGCCGCCGTGTCCTAACAAGACAACGTTACGTATTTTTTCAGTTGTGTAAACATTCATGTGTTTTCCTCCAATTTCGATGTATTTTGGGTATCCTGCTAAAACTAAAATTGGATAGTCCAATCCCCATACGGTTATTTTACTAAATTAATTCCCATATTACAAGTCATTGTTGGTATTTTTGCACATTATTTACGTTTTGGTTGACTTTCGCACGTTGAAGTGCTATAGTACTGTAGAGATCAGAGAACGCTGAATGGGCGTCGGCATCCAGTTCTCCCTTCCAGGAAATCCGGCGCAGAAATGAGGATCAAATGATTGTTATAATGAAACCCGGTGCTGCCGAAGAAAGCGTAAAGGCTGTCATAAGCTATATTGAATCCAACGGTCTTACCGCCCATCTCTCCCAGGGCAAGGAGGTCACCATTATCGGTGTCGTAGGCGACAAGACAAGGCTTTCCACGGAAAACCTGACCGTCTATAAGGATGTGGACCGCATCGTCCCCGTCACGGAGAGCTATAAGCTGGCCAACAAAAAATTCCACCCGGAACCCACCCGGGTGAAAGCAGGAAACGTCGTCATCGGTCCAGACACCATGACCATCATGGCCGGTCCCTGTGCCGTTGAGACAGAAGAACAGCTTATGTGCATCGCCCGGGCCGTAAAGGATGCCGGCGCTTCCATCCTGCGGGGAGGCGCATACAAGCCACGCACCTCTCCCTACTCCTTTCAGGGACTTGAGGAAGAGGGCCTGCGCTATATGAAGCGTGCGGGGGAGGAGACAGGGCTTGCCACCATCTGTGAAGTGGTAAGCTTAGATGCCATCGAAGCGGCGGTAAAATATGTGGACATGATTCAGATCGGCGCCCGGAATATGCAGAATTTCATTCTGCTCAGAGAAGCCGGACGTTCCGGTCTCCCGGTACTGTTAAAGCGGGGCCTGTGCGCCACCATCGATGAATGGCTCAACGCTGCGGAGTATATTATGTCCGAAGGAAACCCCAATGTGGTGCTCTGCGAAAGAGGCATCCGCACCTTTGAGACAGCCACCCGCAATACCCTTGATATCAGCGCGGTTCCTGTCATGAAGGAAAAGACGCACCTGCCCATTATCGTGGACCCCTCCCATTCCACCGGCTCCTACAAATATGTGCCCTCTATGGCAAAAGCCGCCGTGGCATGCGGAGCGGACGGACTGATGATCGAGGTGCACAACGATCCCGCCCACGCTTTATCCGATGGGCCCCAGTCTCTCACCTTTGCCCATTTTGACCAGCTGACCCGCGAGCTTGCTCCCTTCTGCAGCCTCGCTGGCCGCAGTTTTCAGATAAAATCTGAAGGAAAGGCTTAACCATGACATCTCTCACTTGCGGTTTTATCGGTCTTGGACTGATTGGCGGCTCCATTGCAAGGGCTTTAAAAGAAAAAATTCCGAACGTGAAAGTCATCGCTTACGATGTCCGTCCGGAAACCCTTCAGGCTGCTCTGGAAACACATACGGCAGACATTGCCGCTTCCTCCATAGATCACAGCTTTTCCCAGTGTGATTATCTGTTTTTGTGCGCTCCCGTACAAAAAAACGACGCCAATCTGGAGGAAGTAAAAAAAGTGATTTCCCCCTCCTGCCTGCTCACGGATGTAGGAAGCGTAAAAAGCGGCATTCACAGCGCGGTGGAGCGTGCCGGATTGAGCGCACAGTTTATAGGCGGACACCCCATGGCCGGCAGCGAACGGACAGGCTTTGTCAATTCCCGGCCGCTGCTTTTGGAGAACGCTTATTACATACTGACTCCCACAGACACGGTTCCCCGTCAAAAAGTGGATGCTTACCGGGAATTGGTGCAAAAGCTGGGGGCTATCCCTCTCATTTTGGATTTTGGCCTTCATGATTATGTGACGGCGGCCATAAGCCATCTGCCCCATGTGATTGCCGCTTCCCTGGTCAATCTCATCCGGGAAAAGGATTCTCCGGACAGCATCATGCGTCTGATTGCCGCCGGGGGCTTTAAAGATATTACAAGGATTGCCTCCTCCTCCGCCGTTATGTGGCAGCAGGTCTGCCTGACCAACACAGAAAATATCGCCTTGCTGCTCTCCTCCTACATTGACTCCCTTGCCGCAGTAAAAGACCAGCTTCTAAAAAGGGATGGAGAAGCCTTGTATCAGCTGTTTGACAGCGCCCGCATTTACAGAGATTCCTTTCTGGACGCTTCCAGCGGCCCGATCAAACGGTCCTATACCCTCAATCTTGATATTGCCGACGAACCCGGGGCGCTGGCCGCTGTGGCCACCATTCTGGCCCTGAACCAGATCAATATCAAAAATATCGGGATCGTCCACAACAGGGAATATGAAGGAGGCGTTCTGAAAATCGAATTTTATGAGGAGGACTCCATTGAAAAAGCCTCCCAGATTCTGAGTGCAAAGGGATATGCCCTCCACCCGTTACAATGAGGGATTTTTCCCAGAAGGCTTTTTCTCCCTGGGGAAAAGCCTTCTGAGGTACCTCCTGACCTTTAAAAGCAGCAGGCACAAAAGCACGCCGCAAAAGCCGCCCCAGGTATCCAGGAGCACATCCCAAAAGCTGCAGTATCTTCCCGGCACAAAAAACTGATGAATTTCGTCCAAAGCCGCCGACACAAATACCCACGCCACCGTCAGCGCAGTCAGGCCCTTCCCTTTTTTTATCCAAGGGCTCCACAGCACATACACCAGAATGCCCATACAGGCATATTCCGTAAAATGAGCCAGCTTCCGCAGCGGATGTTCAAAATAAAGAGCTATGCTCTCCATCCTCTGTCCGCTCCAGGGATTTCCCGCAAGAGAATTGATTACCTCCACACATTTTTCTGAAATGGTGAGGCTTAAATTTCCGGATTCCTCACCGTCCTGTCCTGAAAATCCAAAAATCAAAATATACAGCCAAAAAAGCAGCAAAGACGCCGCTATGGTGACGGTCCATTTACTCTTCCCTTTCATTGATCGTCTGATACGCTTCAATCCTCGCCGCATCCGTCTCTGACATACCCACAAAAACAGCGCCGTAGGAAAAGTCGTTTTCCTCCATCTCAATCCTGACGATTCTTAAAAAGGTATGTAATACCTCCTTGGTCCACAAAGTCAGATAGCATTCGTACACCGTTCCAATGGCCAGGGGCTCGCTGCAGAAAAATCCCACGCCGCTCCTTGACACATCTGTGACTGCAATCTCCACAAGCTCCTCTTCTTCTCCGTCAATCCGCCTCAGCACAAGCTCTGCTGATAATTGTGTTCTCTTATGCCTTCTTCTCTCCTCCATAGCCGTACACCTCCGTTTTCGTCATGAGAAATCTGCAATGAACATGGCATCCCCGAAGCTGAAAAATCGATAGCGCTCCCGGATAGCCTCTCTGTAAGCCGCTAACACATGCTCTCTGCCTGCCAGTGCAGACACCAGCATCACCAGTGTGGATTCCGGCAGATGGAAATTCGTAATCAATCCATCCAGAACCTTAAACCGATACCCCGGATAAATAAAAATATCGGTCTGTGCACATCCAGGCCGCACTATGCCATTTTCATCCGCAGCGCTCTCCACGGTCCGGCAGCTTGTGGTTCCCACGCAGATAATCCTGCCCCCCTTTTCCTTCACCCGGTTTATCTTTTGTGCCGCCTCATCTGTCACCTGATAAAACTCCGAGTGCATATGGTGCTCCAGCACATTTTCCTCCTTCACCGGCCGGAAGGTTCCAAGTCCCACGTGCAGAGTCACATAAGCGGTTTCCACTCCCATTTCCGTAATCTGATCCAACAGGCTCTGGGTAAAATGCAGCCCCGCCGTAGGCGCCGCCGCCGAGCCCTCATATTTTGCATAAACGGTCTGATAACGATTTTTGTCCTGAAGCTTATGGGTAATGTAAGGAGGAAGAGGCATTTCTCCCAGCCGGTCCAATACCTCCTCAAAGATACCGTCGTAGGTAAACCGTACCAGCCGGTTGCCTTCCTCCACCGTCTCAAGCACCTCAGCAGTCAAAAGTCCGTCCCCAAAGCTGATTCTTGCTCCCGGTCTGCATTTTTTTCCAGGCTTTACCAAGGTCTCCCATACATCGTCCTGCCTTCGTTTTAAAAGCAGAAGCTCCACATGGCCTCCTGTTTTCTCCCGCTGTCCCAGCAGTCTTGCGGGAATCACCTTTGTATTATTAAGCACCAGACAGTCCCCGGGCCGCAGATATTCCGTAATCTGCCGAAACACCCGGTGGGAGACGGCTCCCGTATTTTTATCCAGCAAAAGAAGCCTGGAGGCGCTGCGGTCCTCCAATGGGTCCTGGGCGATCAGCTCCTTTGGCAGATCAAAATAAAAATCTGACTTTTTCAGATCGCCGGCCATCAGAGACAAGCCCCCTGGACAAACGCTTTATACCCTCTGTAGGTCTCGTAAATGTCCGCCTTGCTGGCGGCCTCCCAGGGCGCGTGCATATTTAACACCGCCACGCCGCTGTCTATCACGTTCATGCCGTACAAAGCAAGAATATACGCTATGGTTCCGCCGCCGCCCAAATCCACTTTGCCAAGCTCTGCAGTCTGGAAATGTATTTTCTTTTTGTCAAAAATCTGGCGGATATGGGCCAGGTATTCCGCATTTGCGTCGTTGGAGCTGCTTTTTCCCCTTGCGCCTGTAAATTTATTAAATACCATGCCCTTTCCAAGAAAGGCCACATTTTTCTTGTCAAAGCTGGAAGCATAGGAAGGATCAAAGGCGCTGCTTACATCTGAGGAAAGCATACAGCAGCGGGAAAGACATCTTCTAAGCTTCAGCTCGCTGTAATCGCCGCACAGATTCATGACCTCGGCCACCGCATTTTCAAAAAACCGGGACTGCATGCCGGTTGCACCTACAGAGCCGATTTCCTCCTTGTCCACCAGAATACAGCAGATGGTTCTGTCCGTCTCTCCCACGTCCAGCATTGCCTTCATGGAAGTATAGGCGCACACCCTGTCATCCTGGCCGTAGGCAAGGATCATGCTGCGGTCAAATCCCGCTTCCCTGGCCTTTCCTGCCGGAACCACCTCCAGCTCTGCGGAAATAAAGTCCTCTTCCTCCAGACCGTAGCTTTCCTTAAGGATATTGAGCACACCTGCCTTGACAGCCTCCTTCCCGGCCTTTCCCGAGGCATCCTCCTTCCCCTGGACATCTTCCTTTTTGCTTCTTGATTTCTTATCTAAAACCAGAGGCTTATTCCCGATGATAATATCCAGGGCCTCCCCCTCGATGACCTTTGCGGCCTTTTTTTCCAGCTGCTCCTGTGCCAGGTGAATCAGCAGATCGGATATGAAAAATACCGGATCCTCCTCGTTTTCTCCGATATTGATCTCCACGGTGGTTCCATCCTTCTTCACAACCACGCCGTGAATGGCAAGAGGAATGGTAACCCACTGGTATTTCTTAACGCCGCCGTAATAATGGGTGTCAAAATAAGCAAAGCCCCCCTCCTCATAAAGAGGATTCTGCTTAATATCAAGTCTCGGGCTGTCAATATGCGCCCCTAAAATATTCATCCCCTCTTCCATGGGCTTTTCGCCGATCTGGAACATGACGATGGACTTGTTCATCCACACGCTGTATACCTTGTCACCCTTTTTCAGCCCCTCTCCGCTCTTTCCCAGAGTGGCAAGCTCTCTGTACCCGGCCTTTTCAATGGTATTTACAATCGTGTCAATACATTCTCTCTCTGTCTTTCCATGATCCAGAAATTCCCGATATTCCCCGCAAAATGCCTCCAGCTTTTTTTGCTCTTTCGCATCATAAGTTTCCCATACGTTCTTTCTTTCCATGATTCTCCTCACTTCCAAGCTTGTTTGAATTTTTCTGCTTCCTTATCCTTATTGGCGCAGCTCTATGCCAAGCTGCTCCAGGCCGTTTAAGATTTTCTTCATAGCCGCGTTTACATCACTGTCCAAAAGCGTCCTGTCCTTGGCCCGGAAGGTGATAGAATAAGCCACCGATTTAAAGCCTTCCTTAATCTGGCTGCCCTGATAAATGTCAAAAAGCTGGCAGCTCTCCAAAAGCTTTCCGCCTCTTTGTACAATCACATGCTCAATCTCGCCCACCATAACCTTCTTGGGAACCACCATACTGATGTCTCTGCTCACCGAAGGGAATTTTGCAATGCCCTCATATTTTCTTTCAAAGGTGGTAAAGGGAATCAGGCTGGGCATATCAAGCACCGCCACATAGGCTCTGGTTCCGATATTATAATTGTCAAGCACATCCGGGTGCACCTCTCCCAGATAACCGATTAAGACATCTTCGTATCTGATCAGCGCCTGACGGCCCGGATGCAGGAAAGGCTTGCCGGCTTTCGGGTCATACTCCGGCTTTTTGCGCATGCCCACACCCTCAAAAAACTCCTCCAGCACTCCCTTTAAGGTAAAGAAGTCCCCCTCTCCGTAAAATCCCAGGGTAAACTGCATCCTCTCATCGGGAAGTTCCGTCAAGGGCAGCGCCTTAGGCAGGTAAATATTCCCCAGCTCGTAAAGCTTCACATTCTTATTTCTCCGGTTATAATTAGTGGCCAGACTGTTTAGCATTCCGTTTAAGGATATGGTTCTCATAATGGAGAAATCCTCTCCCAGGGGATTTGCTATGGTGATAGCTTTGCGGGCCGGGTCTTCCTTCCCAATCAAAAGCTTGTCAAACACCTTGGGACTTTCAAAGGAATAACACATTCCCTGGGAAAATCCACAATACTCCGCAATGTCTCTGGCCTTCTGCTCAATCCGGAGCTTGTAGGACAGCTTGCCTGTGGTGGCCTCTCCGCTTGGCAGAGTGGTAGGAATTTTATCATAACCGTAAAACCTTGCCACTTCCTCCGCAATATCCGCCGTTCCTGCAAGGTCCTGACGGAAGGAAGGAATCACCAGTTCTCCCGCATCCTCGTCATACACAAGCTCCTCTCGGGCGAAGATTGCAAGCATTTCCTCCACAGACACATCCGTTCCCAAAAGACGGTTGATCTTTTCCGGGCAGAAGGGAATCCGGCGAAGAGGCGCCAAAGGCTCCTTCACATCCACCATGCCGCCTACCACCTCGCCGCAGCCCAGCTCTTCAATCAGCTGGCAGGCCCGGTTGATGGCTGCTTCCGCATTCCTGGGGTCCAGTCCCTTCTCAAATTTTCCGGACGCATCCGTGCGCAGTCCCACTCTCTTGGCAGATTTCCGAATATTAGGGCCGTTGAAGGTAGCCGCCTCAAACAGTACGGTCTGCACATCCTCCGTGATCTTGGAGTTTTCACCGCCCATAATGCCGGCAATGCCGATTTCCTTCTCCGCATCGCAGATCATCAGCACCTGGCCGTCCACTTTACGCATCTGGCCGTCCAGGGTCTGGAATTCATCCCCGTCCTTTGCCCGTCTGACAATGATTTTATGTCCGGCGATGGTATTCAGGTCATAGGCGTGCATGGGCTGCCCATATTCTTCCATCACATAGTTGGTGATATCCACCAGATTGTTGATCGGACGGATGCCGCTGGCCGCAAGCCGCCTCTGCATCCACTTGGGCGAAGGACCGATTTTGATGTTTTTGCAGACCCTTGCGCAGTATCTGGTACAAAGATCCGGGTCCTTTACCTCCACACTGATATAATCCTTCACATCCTCATCGTTCCCTGTGGAAGGCACAACCGGAGGAACAAAGGGCTTTTTAAAGGTAGCTGCCGCTTCCCTGGCAATTCCCAGCACACTGTAACAGTCCACACGGTTGCTTGTGATCTCATATTCAAACACCGTATCCCGCAGTCCCAGAAGCTCCACCGCATCCGCTCCCACCTGAACATCCGGTTCAAAAATATAGATGCCGTTCTCCGGAGCCTCCGGATACATGTCCCTGCTGGAGCCAAGCTCCTCGATAGAGCACATCATGCCGTTGGAGGGCACGCCTCTGAGCTTGCCGGCCTTTATGGAAATTCCATTCTCCGGCAGGGGCCCGCCGTCATGGCCGCCTGCCACCTTTCCTCCTGCGAGCACTACGGGAACCTTGTCGCCCTCCTTTACATTGGGCGCTCCCGTCACGATCTGAATGGTTTCCGTTCCGATATCCACCTGACACACGATCAGCTTGTCCGCGTCGGGATGCTTCTCTATGGACAGTATCTGCCCCACCACAATTTTCTCCAGATTTTTATCCGCTCTCTCAAAGCCCTCTACCTTGGTGCCGGTAAGGGTCATGGCGTCGCAATATTCCTGATCCGTGCAGCTTAATTCCGGCACATATGCCTTAATCCATGATAACGCTGTATTCATGTCCTTATTCCTTTCTCATTATAGCGATGTTTCTATTTTTTATTCCTCTCCTAAAACTGCTTCAGGAAACGGATGTCATTTTCATATAGCAGACGCATATCGTCGATTTCATATTTCAAAAGCGCAATGCGCTCCAAGCCCACACCGAAGGCAAATCCGGAGTATTGTTCCGGATCAATGCCGCTCATCTCAAGCACATGGGGATGCACCATGCCGCAGCCTAAAATCTCAATCCAGCCGCTGCCCTTGCAGAAACGGCAGCCCTTTCCCTGGCACTTAAAGCAGGTTACATCCATCTCTGCACTGGGCTCTGTAAAAGGAAAATGATGGGGCCTGAATTTTACCTTCGTCTCTTCCCCGAACAGCTCTCTTGCGAAAGCAGCCAGGGTTCCTTTCAAATCGGCAAAGGTGATATTCTTATCAATCACCAGCCCCTCGATCTGATGGAAGGAGGGAGAATGGGTAGCGTCCACTTCATCGGCCCTGAATACTCTTCCCGGGGCAATCATGCGGATAGGCATTTTCCCGGTCTCCATCTCCCGCACCTGAACCGGAGAGGTCTGGGTACGAAGAAGAATATCTCCCGTAATGTAAAAGGTGTCCTGCTCGTCCTTTGCAGGATGGTCCGCCGGAATGTTCAAAGCCTCAAAGTTGTAATAATCCTTCTCAACCTCCGGGCCCTCCACCACCTCGTAGCCCATACCCACGAAGATGCGTTCCACCTCCTCTAAGGCGATGGTATTGGGATGTCTGTGTCCAATCTCAGCCTTTTTGGCTGGAAGCGTCACGTCAATGACCTCAGCCTTCAGCTTTGCCTCCCGAAGGGCTTTCTCCATTTTGGTTCTGGAAGCTTCAATGGCCTTCTCGATTTCCTCTCTGGTCTCATTGACCCACTGGCCTACCTTGGGCCTGTCCTCGGGAGATACCTCCTTCATGGATTTCAGCACGCTGGTGAGCTCTCCCTTCTTTCCAAGGATGCCCACTCTGATCTCGTTAAGCTTTTCCATTGTGTCACAGCTTTTAATCTGTGCCATCGCCTGTTCTCTGATCTGGTCTAATTTGGCTTTCATGACTTATTCCTTTCTTTTTTTGATTCGCGCAAAAAAGTCCCTTGCTGCGAAAAGCAGCAAGGGACGATCTTTCACCGCGGTACCACCCATGTTTCCATTTTACTGTAAAATGCAGTCTAACGGACTCTCTTTTTTGCGTAACGTGCAGCATACGTCCGAAATTACTGAAGCCTGCTGGGCTTGTTCCTCTCGGCGGCTCCGGCAGGAAATTCGCGATTTCAGCTGAACTTAAGGAGACTTGCAGCCGGTGGCCTCCTCTCTCTGGCAGAAGCTGAAACACTACTTTATGCCTTCAATGCCTTTGACTTATTGACTATCATTGTAGTGATTTTTGCAGAAAATGTCAACCTAAAATTTTCCCGCATAACAGCTCAGTCATAAGCTGTGCAACAAGCAATCTCATGCAAGCATGATCTGCTTGTCATACAGCTTATGGCTGAGCTGCTATCCTCTCAGCTATGGCTGCTGCTTCTCCACTCCGTGGGCGTACAGCCAAACTGTCTGCGGAAGCATCTGTGGAAGGTTCGCATATTGGGGAATCCCGCCTCGTATGTGATCTCCGTCACGCTCATCTGGGTATTGCGCAGCATATTGCAGGCAAGATTCAGCCGCTGGCCGGCCACATAGGCGGGAAAAGAGGTCTTTAGCTCCTCGGAAAAAATTCTGGACAGGTAATAGGGGCTGATGCCCATGGCCTTGGCTGCTTTGGCCGCTGTCAGCTCCTCAACGATATGCTCATTCACATACTGTAAAAGCTTTTGGGAAATGCTTAAATCTGCAGGCGCATTCCGGGGCGACATGGGAATATGATGAAAAATGTCCGTCAAAAGCACAAGCAGAAGTCCCTTATCAAGCTGATAGGGCACCTGGCTGTCATAGGCGCTCGTCCTGACCAGCTCCAGAATACGCTGGCCATACCGGGACAGGCTGCTTTTAGGAAAGCAGGGCGTTTCCAGCTCATAACGGGAAAGCTCCTCCTTAAATTCACCCACATAGTCCATATCGGCGATAATCAGAGATAGGTCGATCTCACCTTCAGAGGAAAAGGAATGAAGCTGATAGGGAAAAATCAGCATACAGTCTCCCGCCTCCATACAGTATTCCCTTCCGCCCACAGTCATCTGCATCTGCCCTCCCGCGTTATAGGCAAATTCCAGATGCTTGTGCATATGAAGCGGAAAGTTGGGATGATGCCACACATGGCAGTCATAAATTTCTTTTCTGGTTTCGTAAAAGCTGGTTTCCTGACAAGATTCTGTGCGCTCCACAAAGCACCTCCATTACTTCTTCCAATATAGCAATTTTTGTCTGAAAAAACAAGATTTATGACTGGTTTTCCGAGATTTTTCCTACTAAACTGTTCTTAGGAAAAGACTTAAAGGAGGGTTACTGACATGACCAGAAGTGAAGCAAAGCAAAAGGCACAAGCCCTTGTAAAGCAGATGACGGTTGAGGAGGCCGCATCCCAGCTTAAATATGACGCTCCCGCTATCCCCAGGCTGAACATACCGGCCTACAACTGGTGGAATGAGGCGCTGCACGGCGTAGCCAGGGCCGGCACCGCCACCTGCTTTCCCCAGGCCATCGGCCTTGGCGCAACCTTTGACCCGGACCTTCTTGAGCGGATCGGCCGGGCTGTTTCTCTGGAGGCAAGGGCAAAATATAATGCTTATACCGCCCACGGTGACCGCTCACGGTACAAGGGACTTACCATGTGGGCGCCAAACATCAATATTTTCCGGGACCCCAGATGGGGGCGGGGACAGGAAACCTTCGGTGAGGAGCCTCTTCTGACCGCAAAGCTGGGCTGCGCCATCATCAGAGGACTTCAGGCAAAAATAGACGGTTTTCTCACCACTGCAGCCTGCGCCAAGCATTTTGCCGCTCATTCCGGTCCCGAGGCTCTCCGCCACGAATTTGATGCAAGGGTATCCGAAAAAGACCTGCGCGAAACCTATCTGCCCGCCTTTGAGGCCTGTGTGAAGGAGGCAGGCGTGGAAGCCGTTATGGGAGCCTATAACCGCACCAATGGCGAGCCATGCTGTGCAAGCAATTATTTGATGAACCAGGTGCTGCGGGAGGAATGGAACTTTGAGGGCCATTATGTTTCGGACTGCTGGGCCATAAGAGATTTCCATGAAAACCACCAGGTTACCAATTCCCCTGAGGACTCTGCGGCTCTGGCCCTAAAGACGGGCTGCGATCTAAACTGCGGATGCACCTACGAGCACCTTATGGCCGCCTTCAAAAAGGGCAAAATCACAGAAAAGGACATCCGCCGCAGCGCCGTGCGCCTGTTCACCACAAGATTTCTTCTGGGCATGTTCGACCGCTCCAGCCTGGATCAGATTCCCTACCAGGTGGTGGGGTGTAAGGAGCACCTGAATCTGGCTTACGAGGCCGCCGTGAAAAGCTGTGTCCTTTTAAAAAACGACAACATCCTGCCGCTTTCCAGAGAAAAATACAGAACCATCGCCGTAATCGGGCCAAACGCTGACAGCGCCACAGCCCTTGTGGGCAACTATCACGGCACACCGCCCAGAACAATCACTTTGCTGGAGGGAATCAGAGGGCTGTGCGACGACTATGGCATTGCCGTCCATTACAGCCAGGGATGTAATCTATATCATCAACCCCGGGTGGGCAGGCCCCACGAAAATTATGGCGCTGCAGAAAGCGTAATCGCTGCCGAAAACGCTGATCTGGTGATCCTCTGCCTGGGGCTGGACGCCACCCTGGAGGGCGAACAGGGGGACACCGGAAACGAATTTGCCGCAGGAGACAGGCCTGACCTTCTGCTTCCCAAGGTGCAGAGACAGCTGGTGGAATCCATCATCGCTGTCAAAAAGCCCTTAATTTTATTAAATGCCTCCGGCAGTCCCATGGACTTATCCGCTTACGAGGCTGACGCTGATGCCATACTGCAGGTATGGTATCCCGGCGGTGAAGGGGGCAGGGCGGTTGCCGACATTTTGTTTGGTCTGGCCTCCCCCGGCGGAAAGCTGCCCATTACCTTTTATGACAATCAAAACCCTCTCCCGGAAATGACTGATTACAGCATGAAGGACAGAACCCATAGGTATCTCACGAAAAAACCCTGGAGGCCCTTTGGCTACGGTCTCACCTATGGCCGGGTGCAGATCACACAGGTGTCCTGCTCTCTTTTGGAAGATGCAGAAGGGGTGTCGCTAAGGGATGTTCCACAGGCTTCCCCCGATTACCGGGATTTTGCCCAAAAGGGACTCCTCTGCCGCGTGTCCTGTGAAAATACCGGGGATTTTGACGTAGACGATGTGCTGCAGCTGTATCTGCACGTGGAGGGCACTCCCTTTGAGGTGCCAAACTCCAGGCTGGCGGCCTTTCGGCGGATTTTTCTGGAAAAAGGAAAGGCAGCTGACTTTGAACTGTCCATTCCGCCTGCTGCCTTTTCTGTAATAGATGAAACGGGCCGGCCCCAAAAGCCCCTGGAAGGTGCTGTGCTTTACGCGGGCTTCTGTGCGCCTGAGTTTTCTGACGAGGAAGCCTTCCGGCTAATCCTCTAAGCTGGTCTCATCCTGCCTGTGCCGGTTTGCAAGGACTCTGTTTACAGGCCTGAAATACCGGTTCAGGTAGGCTCCGATCATAATGATATACATGCAGAAATACATCCACACCATGACAATGACAATCAGGGAAAGGCTGCCGTAAATACTGTAGGATTCCGTCCTTTCCACATACAGGGAAAAGCCCCAGGAAAAAACACTCCAGACCACCGCCGCAAAGGCAGCGCCCGGCACCTGTTCCCCAAAGGCCAGCTTTTCGTTTGGCACGTACGCATACACAGCGCTGAAAAGCAGCGTCAAAATGGCCCACACCAGAAGGAAGCGGAAATTCATCAAAAAAGATACCAGAATCTGCAGCTGAGGCACTCTGTACAGCAAAAGCTCCACAAGCTGATTGCCGAATACCATAATAAACAGAGATAAAATCAGTACCACCAGCATCACCACAGTATACAGCGACGCCACCAGACGCACCACAAAATAGTTTCTGTCCTCCTCCACGCCGCCAATGGCGTTCAGCCCCCGCATCAGGGCCAGAACTCCCTTTCCCGCAGACCATAAGGTAGTAATGGCTGCAACGGACAAAATCCCCGCCGATTTTTCATAAACCTCGGCGATCAGGCCTTCCACCAAAGAATCCAGTCTGTCCGGCGTGATTTCAGTAACCGCTCTGACCAGATTTTCCTCCGTCAGCGGGGTATAGGGAATTATGGTACAAATCAAAATCAGCATGGGAACAATGGACAGCACCAGAAAAAATGCCGTGCTTGCCGCAAATGCGCTGATATTCTGCTTTTTCATCTGCGCGGAAAAATCCCGCAGGATTATAAATAGCTTATGCAATGCTCTGTCCTTCCTCTGTCTGCCCTTCCTGATAAACATTTTCTATAAAGCAGTTTTCATAAAAAAAGCTTAGAATCTCCTCACAGACATAGCCGCTTTTGGCCATATTCCGGGCTCCATTCTGACTCATTCCCACTCCGTGTCCAAAGCCCCCGCCTGTCAGCGTATATCCTACCACTATTTCTTTTTCCATACTAGGGGACAAAATGAAAAACGCGCTGGGAAGCAGGGAAGGGGAATCCACCTGGCTTCCATCCTGCCGCAGAATTTTGCTTTCCCCATTGTTGAGCACATAGCGGATATTATGCTCTGAGATCACTTTATAGGTGTGCTCCTTTGTCTCGATCATAAGCTCATCCGCAACACCGCCGCTGCCCCGCTTTACAATGGACAGCCCCGTCAGCTCAGAAAGCTCTGAAATGGGTGTGCTGACAAATTCTCCGTCCACAAGGGTGAGTACAAGCTTTTCATTTGCAGCATAACGCTTTTTGAGCGCTTCCAGCATATAGTCGGTATCTATTTGGGGGACCTGATAGGTCCAGCGGTACCACCCCTCCGACACCTCAAAATCAGAAGCGTTTTTGGAACAGATAAAGGCGGCAAAGGCATCCTCATCCTTAAGCCTCTCCCCGATATCAGACAATTCGTTCTCTGTGCCTTCTGTGCCCTGGTTTTCCACTGCCTCGGGATTTAACGCCTTTGCCCGAAGATAATCCAGTGTCTCTGCCTCTTCTGTTTTCCATACGGAGACATCGCTTCCCACTCCACAGGAGGTGGAATAGTAGTAAGCCCCAGCAAGCGTTCCCTCCCCGGTATACAAAAGCTGCCCATAGGTTTCCTTTACCGCCGTAGTGGTGCTTTCCTGCTCTAAAATATTATTGTACACCTGATAGGAGGTGCTGTCATCCACATGGGCTCCGTACCCAGGGTAGGCCGCCCGCAGCATGTGATCATAGGCGTAGGTTCTGGCACAGACCGCCTGGGCCTTCAGAGCCTCCTCCGGGTAGGAGGCCGGCATTTCGCTGGGCACCACGCTGTAGAGATATTCCTCCAAAAGAACCTCATTAATCAGAGCAATTCCATCCTGGGTTTTCAAAAGCTCCATATGTCCCCTGTAGCTGGGAATGCCCTGACTGCGGTTTACATTTTTCAAAATCACCTTTCCGGTGAGCACGTTCGGGGTGACGGTTACCCTGTCCCCCGAAAAATAAGGGCTCTCCAGGTCAATGCTCACTTCCTCCCCCGCCCCAAAGGTCTCCTCCTTAAGCTCCCCATAGCTTCCATACTGCACGGTAAAATCAGTATCCGACGTGATCACCAGGCTTTGGTGAAGAAGGCCGCCGTAATCTCCCGTCTTAATCAGCACTCTTATGTACTCCATAGCCTCCTCCTTCACCATCAGAAGGCCGCACACCTGTCCATTGTCAAGCACAAGGTCTGTGAAGCTGTATCCAAAGCTCAAGTCAGAGGCAGTGCACATTTCCAGCGTGTTATAAATACGGTATCCCTTGTAATCCTCCGAAAAAGGAAGCCAGCCATAGCCCTCCACCTCGATTCCATCCCCATCCGCACGCAGTATCCTGCCGTTTATCTTTTCTGTTTTCAGGGAAATATCTGTAACAACGCCGTCTGTAAGCACAATATCTGCGATCTGCTCCCTTGGATGATCCGGCATCTGCAGAGTCTCTCCATAGGCGTAGCTCTCCTCCTTCCCTTCATGAAAAATAAGGAGCTTTTCTTCCCCCGCATCCATAATCCAGATATTTTTAAGCTCCTGAATCACAGGGGAAGGCTCTATGGGTGTTTCCTCCCTTTCTCTATGTATCAAAAACAGAACAAATCGACCCAAAAGCAGTATGAAAAGCAGCAAAAGCCCAAGCACACACACAAAGGCCTTCATCTGCATTCTCTGGGATTTATTTAGTCTCCTGTGATGCGTCTCTTTCTTTCCGCTCAAATCAAATCCTCACATTTTTATTCTTTTCAAATCCTAATCGAGTAGGAGGCTAATCATTAGTTGATTAGCCGACCTCTCACACCACCGTGCATACGGTTCCGTACACGGCGGTTCCTTAGTTTTCATAGACTATCAGATAATAGTCGAGCATGGATGGATATCCTAGCTTGGCTATTATTTTATTTGAAAAGATTTGGTTCAAGACTTTTGCCATTCGCCAGTAACCTTTTCTACTACACGCAAGTTCCTTGGCTTTCCAATGTTCCATTCCCAATGCTTTTAGCATTCGATACTTTGTTTTGATTTTCTTCCATTGTTTCCAATAGACTGCCCTAATTCTGCGTCTTGCCCATTCATCAGTTTCTTTAAGAAGCCACTTCATATCAGCAGGCTTGAAGTAATTTACCCATCCTCTCACATACTGCTGATATTTTCCCTCACGCCTGGCATTACTCATGCCATTATTTCTGTCCGTAAGTTCCCTGATTTTATTTCGCATTCTTATTACAGACTTTGGGTGTACTCTAAATCTGCATTTTCCCTTATATCTATAAAAACTATATCCAAGGTATTTCACTTTGCTGATATGAGCCACACCTGTTTTTTTCCGATTCACTTTCAGGAAAAGTTTCCCTTCTACGAATGGGATGATGTTTTCCAAGGTTCTCTGTGCACTCTTTCTGCTTTTGCAGAAAATCATACAATCATCTGCGCAGCGGACAAATCTATGCCCTCTGCGTTCAAGTTCCTTATCCAACTCGTTCAGCATTATGTTACTAAGCAATGGACTAAGCGGTCCGCCTTGTGGCATTCTGTTGTCCGGCAAATTAAATGATGTCCTATCAGGCAGATTATTTTATGCCGATTTCGACTTCCCACAGGGATATCAGTCACTTTAAAAGCAGCTGTTTCGGCGAATTGTTTTCCTAAAAGAAAAACATCC
>DXGH01000013.1 GCA_019114005.1 Candidatus Acetatifactor stercoripullorum | reverse complement strand
TCATCCCCTAAAACAACTAACATATCTCCGGGCTTAATTTTGAATACATCTCTGGCCTGCTTGGGAAGTACAATCTGACCGCGTTCCCCCACACGAACAGTTCCGAATATGTGCTTACCCTTAGGCGGTATGCTTTCGCCAGTCTGCCCTTGGTCGTAATGGATCAGGTCGTCGAGTTCCACATCATATAGTTTTGCCAGCGCGTCACAATTCAGGATATCGGGTACTGATTGGCCTGCTTCCCATTTTGCAACAGCCTGCCGGGAAACACCAATTCGCTCGGCTACTTCTTCTTGGGAAAATTTATTAAGCTGACGCAGTGTAGTCAAATTATAGGCGATATTAATTTTCTGCATTTTCATACTTTTCACACCTCCTGCTCTCATTATACGCTTGACTTTTCAAAAGTTCTACCAACTATGGCAAGCAAAAAATGTTATGTTTGGTTGCGTAAGTATAATAGGTGATACAAGTTGAATAAAAGGAAGGCTCGATACATCGCTGTATCGAGCCTTATCGAGCCTTTCTTTATTGTAGAAGTTTTTCATAAGTGAACCGCCCCATAGATTTTTGCAGCAAAATCCAGGCGAGTACCGCACAAACCACGCCAAGGCCCAGCAGAATCCAGACATTCATAAGAAGAACACCGGTAAACTGTCCCACGATCAGCAGAAGCAGCGGAAGGAGCAGGAAAACGGCAACCTGCTGAGATTCCTCCACACTTTGCGCCTTGGCAGAGCCCCGAACGATAAGGGTAACGGCAATCAGGGAGATCGCAGGAGACACCAGCAACAACACCACCAGCCAGCTGATACTGGGAAGTAATAATCTGCCCATAAGGAAAAACAGTTCTGTTTCGATGACCAGGAACATAGCCACGAATGTGATCAGCGAGACAAGCATACTCAAAAGGAAAGAAGCCCATACCTTTGCCTGAAAAATCTGCTTGAGAGTAAGCGGGCAGTAGAGCAATGTTTCAAGGGTATGACGTTCTTTTTCTCCCACAAAGGCACTGGCCGCCATAATGGAAGCGGTCATAATGGGAATGACCAAAAAGAATACCGGCAGGATATAATTCAGAATCATGCTGGAGAGCGTAAGCTCCAAACTGTCCATGCGGGATGTTTCGGGGAGCAGGTCCAGCAGCCTCATAATATCCGGATCATCCGGTATGAAATGGATGTTAATCAAAAAAATAGAGGGTAGCACAATGGTCAGAATCAGAGGGACGATTAAAAGAGCGATAAATAATCTGCGGTTGGCCGCGAGACCACGAAAATCCTTTTTGATGATCGCATACATTGTAGTTTTCATATCCCTCGGTCCTCCTTTCTGCCGGCAGTCAGCGCAAAATAGATATCTTCCAGACTGGGTTCCATGAGATTGACAGAATAGATATCTTCACCAGCCTCCACGATCTTTCGCACCAAACCCGGAATTTCTTTTTTATCCCGTATATTGACTTCAAATTCATTGGCTCCGCGCTTAATAAAGTTCAAACCGTCCGGAACAGCCGACGCGCAGACACAAAGCGTTTTCGTAGTAAAAACCTGAGCGCGTAATTCTTCCATGGTGCCCGAAGCCAGAAGTGATCCCTGTTCGATCAACCCGTAACGGGTGCAAATCTCCTGTGCATACCTGAGCTGATGGGTACAGAGGAAAATGGTGACTCCTTCTTCGCGGGCCAGATTTTGAATCATCTGGTTGACATTCTGCGCACTTTCCGGATCAAGGCCGGAAGTCGGCTCGTCAAGAAAAAGAACTTTGGGCCGATGCAGCAATGCCCGTGCCAGAGAGAGTCTCTGTCTCATACCGGTAGAATAGGTAGCCAGTTTCCGATCCTTCGCCTCCATCAGATCTAATTCCCTCAGCAGCAATTCTCCCCGCTGCTCTCCTTCTTTTTGCTTTAATCCGAAGGCTGTCGCATAGAACAACAGGTTTTCGATACCGGTCAAGTTGTTATACATCTGTGCGTGTTCTGTCACAATTCCTGAAAGCAAATGTGCTTTCTCCGGCTGGGTATGGGGATTGACTCCCAAGATCTCACAAGAACCTCCAGAAGGGGTAAGGACTCCGGTAAGAAGTTTTACAGTTGTTGTTTTCCCTGCGCCGTTAGGACCCAGAAAACCGAATACTTCCCCTGCACTCAGCGACAAGGAGAGCTGCTTTAACGCTTCTTTCCCGCCGGTATATGTCTTAGACAGTGATTGTATGGTAACAGTCTCCATTTATTTTCCCTCCTCATTTGCCCTCAATCGGTCAACCATCGCCTGAAACCGTGGGTTATTTGCCAAGGGCAGAAAGGCGGGGTTTTCACTGAGAGCCTGTGTGATACTGTGCCGGATCAGCGTTTCATCTCTTGGCGGAAACGATCCTAAAACAAGCTCGCCTTCCAGCCACTCATCCAGAAGATTGAAAAATTTGTCCCCATGCAAATGCAATGGGTAAATATCGCTGACGGCAAGCTCTGTATACTGCATGAGAACATCCAGCGCCTGTTCGGTATTTCCAAGTGCCATCCAGTCCTGCGCAATCGTGATATAAACTCCAAAAAGGATGCTGGGGTGCAGCGTTTTCATTTGAAAAATATCTGTTATGCGATAAAACCGTTCACAGGCTTCTGCAAACTGCTCCGTATCATTCAGGCATAAGTTTAGATAGGAAGGGAACAAATCCAATAGAACCATAATCTCTTTGTATATTCCGGCCTGAAGGATTTTTTTTGCCTCCTGGTCATTGCCAGTCATTCGATATGCGGATGCCAGCAGTGGTTCCGGAGAACCGGCCTGCATTTCAACCAGCCCCAGAATATCGATGGCTTCCGCTGGACGCTGGAGCTGAAGAAGGCAAAATGATTCCATTAACAACGCTTCTTTTTGCAGATTCGGTTCGTCCGCCTCGATCCTGACGCGGTGACACCATTCCAGGGCCTTTTCCATGATTTGTGTCACCTGCTCCGAATTGGAAGCCTGCGCTGCGTGATTGATTAAAAGTGTACCCAACTGAAACAGCAGAGGATAGCAGGAGTAATACTTCTTTGCCGTTTCCAGGCATTCAGCCAGAACATCGTCAAAAGGCAACACGGAAAAGTCCTTGGAAAGGCGGAGATAGAGTTTCTTAATCTCCTCTTTTTCCATCTGCGGCTCATACCCGATCAGTTCATCAATGGTGATATCAAAATAGGAAGCCAGCTGCGGCAACAACGAAATATCTGGCAAGGAAGAGTTTGTCTCCCATTTAGAAACCGCGCCTTTTGAAACGCCAATATGGGTCGCCAGTTCTTCCTGAGTAATTCCCCGTTTATGGCGGTTTTCAATCAGAATCCGGCCAAGATTCATTTCTTTCATCCTGTTCACCTCCCAGTAGCCTTATTATACCGAAAGAGGGACCCCGATACAACGGAGGTGTGTTTCACTTTTCTCGTTAAAATCAACTGTCAGGAAACTTTCAAAGGCATGTAACGAGAAGAAAAACCCGGTTCACTATCGTTAACAGGGTGGCGTGTTCATCGTTAATGGGGTATCCGGTTCATCGTTAGATAGACAGAACCCTTTACTGTCAGGATAAAGGTCGATTTTGGGCGTTTTCTTTCGCCGTAAGCGGCTTTTGAACGCAGTGTCATATCCCATATTTCGCCCATATAAACGCTGCGCGTACAATACTTTCTGCGCTTGGTGCAATCCTCCTTCTTTGTGTATAGTTTATTGTAACAGACAGTGCATATCTGTGTCTGCTTTTTTAGTATAGATCCACACCGTGTTTATGGAGAATTATGTAAATCTACGCATACGGCCACAACTGCAGATATGGATCATGTTACTGCATTAAATCTTTTGCCTAAATATGAGAGGACAAAGACGCAAGAATTTAGAAAATATTTCGAAGTGTAGTAAATGGGTGAAGTATTAGTTTTTTGCAATAGATTGTGCAATTTTTGAAATAGCATAATTCTTGAAACACCTTGCATAATGGTAGGCAATGCCGTATACTATATATAGAGAATTAAGTGGAGGTAATTATCATGGAAGTGAGAGAATTGCGCTTACAAACAGGATTGAGCCAGAGTAAATTTGCCAAAATGTTTGATGTTCCGGTTTCCACTTTAAAAGATTGGGAACAGGAAAGAAGAAACCCTCCGGCATACGTTATCAATATGATGAGAACTATTTTACAATATAAGGGGATGCTTATCAGCCAAAGTTATGTCGAAGCATGTGATGCGAGAAGAAAGAGTGTGGAAAATGCTATGGCTATTATGTTGAGTGCTACCAACGGTCCGGATGAAGTGTTTATGGAGGTTTTGGACTCCTATATCTTTGGCAAAATCACATTGGAAGAAATGGAAGTCCGAATTGATAGATTTGAGTATTTGGGGGCGTAATATATGAGTGGTGGAAAGAATTGTTATCCGGAAAGTGATGTTCTTATCAATAAATATAACATTCGTGATAAGGAACTTTTAGAGAAATTTGAAATACAAAAAGTGTTTGCGAAGCTGTTAGGGTTGGATGTGAAGCCTACAAGGATTGCTTATACTTATGATGTGGAGCACATGGTATCCATCCACAAGTATTTATTTGGGGATATTTATGAATGGGCAGGAACATTCCGAAAAGAAAATTTGTACAAGAGTGAGCGTGTTTTGTCCGGTGGTTCCGCAGAGTATGCAGATTATCATGAGATTGAGAATCGCTTAAAGAAATTATTGCAACAATATGCAGATTTAGATTGGGCGAAGACTGCGAAGAAGGGAGATGTGATTTCTGATTTTTTATTGGAATTATGGAGCATTCATCCTTTCAGAGAAGGAAACACCAGAACTTGCATTGCATTTCTGTGGCATTATTTAAAGGGAAAAGGTGTAGATTTTCAAGTGGCACTGCTGCGGAATAATCCGATGTATGTGAGGGATTCGTTGGTTATGGCAAATTATGACCAGAAGGAATATTTAAGAAGGATTATTTCGGATGCATTGCAAGGTGAGGCACTTGAGTCTGAGTATTCAATGAACGAAGAGCAATCTGGAGAGCAGTATAAAATTGCAAAAGCAGATTATGAAGTGTTTAGGGAGAAGTATTCGATAAAAAGGATTAAAGGGAGCAGAGATATGTAAGAAAGAGAGGTGTTTGTCGTGAAAAATAATGAACCTAATATGGAAGAATGACAGGCATCCGAACTTGCAGAATAAGTGGAACAGAGCATTCTGGGCAAGAGGCTATTGTGTCGCAACAATAGGCAATGTGACAGAAGAAGTAATTAAGAAGTATATAGCAGAGCAATCAGAAGAATCAAGAAAAGAAGATAGTGGAGGAGCCGCTTTCTAGCGGCGGCCAGCAACAGAGCTTGCAACCCCGCCTTTTAGGCGTGCAAGTAACAAAGGCCCCTTGGGGGGCCAATTCAAACCACCACTTGAAGTGGTGGCTGGTGACTTTTCACATACAGAGCGGACGCATCAAACACTGAACTTATAAGCGAGGACGATCCGGATGCCTATGTATAAATCGCTTCTGGACAAAGGTTATGAATTTATACAGAATGTTTTGCGCATCTCTTGAGGTTTCAAAACCGATATGCTACTATAATTTCAGGAAAATGCGCGGAAATGGAGATTGTCATGGTTTTCTATCATATAAAAAAAAGCGGTCTTTTGGCGGCCGGGTTGTTGATCTCAATGCTTCTTACGGGATGCGCTGGGGGCAGTGAAAATATACAGAGCGGAATGCAGCTGATACAGAATCTGGATTACCAGGGGGCCATGGCGGAGTTTGAGGAGGCGGAGGCTGCCAACGAAAATGAACGTCTGCTCTACAGGGGAAGAGGTATAGCCTATATGGGGCTTACGGATTATGAACAGGCAATCAGCTGCTTTCAGACGGCCCTTGCCGCCAGCAGCGGCATTGTGGAGTCTGTAGATTTTGACTTGAATTATTATCTTGCGGCGGCCTATACCAAGAATGGGCAGTATCAGGAGGCAAAAGATACCTACGACGCTATACTTGCCCTTCGGCCAAAGGAGGAGGATGCCTATTTTCTGCGGGGAAACGCTCTTTTGAACCTTGGGGATTTTGAGGGGGCAAAGGAGGATTTTGACAGGGTGGTTTCCATGTCGCCCCAAAATTATGACAGGCTGATAGAAATCTATGAAACGCTGGATCACTTTGGCTACAGACAGGAGGGACAGGCTTATCTGCAAAATGCCCTGGACACTGCAGAAGGCGCCATGGACCAGTTTGACAGCGGACGGATTTATTATTATCTGGGGGAATATCAGAAGGCTTATCTGGCTTTGGAGGAGGCGAAGGGAAATGGAGGGGCCGAAAGCTATCTGTACCTGGGCAAGGCTTATGAGGCCACGGGGGACTATAATTATGCCTCCAGCGTGTATAACAGCTACATCAGCCAGGATCCTTCAAATGCGGAAATGTATAATCAGCTGGGACTGTGCGAGATAGCCAAGGGAGAATATCAAAAGGCGCTGGAAGCCTTTCAGGCCGGACTTGAAATAGAGGGAAACGATATGGTTCAGGCGTTGTCCTTTAATGAAATTGTGGCTTATGAATACTTGGGAGAGTACCAGAAGGCGGCAGTGCTTTTGGACGCCTATCTGGCAAACTATCCCGATGATGAGGCGGCTGCAAGGGAAAAACAGTTTCTATCGACTCGATGAATCCCTGGCGCTCCGCAGCTTTAAAAGGTCTAAAAAATCCAGCATGGAATGCACGTCCCTTGGAGAGAGCTCCAGGGTGGTGTTGACCATATCCGCCACCGTGTAATCCCGAAGGAGCCTGTGATTTAAGGTCTCAAAATTGTAGCGGTATCTGGTGCGGTTTAAAAGATAATCCGTGGTAACCTCAAAATAGTCAGCGATCTTGCAGAGAGTGACCAGGTCCGGAAAATGGACGCCCTTTTCATAGTTTGACACAGTGCCCACCGATACGTTCAGCGCAGCCGCCAGTTCTTTTTGATAAATGCCTTTTTCAGCGCGGAGCTTCGCAAGCGTTTCTCCAAAATCCATATGCCCACCTCCTGCAGATCATTGCCTGTTTCAGATTTCGTAAAACTTATTTTATAGTATTTTAGGTTTTGAGAAATATTATTTTAGATATGCAAGAAAAGTACTGAAAATAAGAGAAATATTTTATAAATACTAAAATGATGGCTGCACTGACACAAATAAGGTAACAGCTCAGCCCGCGCCATTCGCAAAGCCGCGCCAAGGCGCTTTTTCGCTGCTTTGCAGCTGCCTTTGCTCATTATCGGGCGCTCCGCTCATAAGAGGACAATCTCTGTGCATTGTGTGCGAGCACCCATGCACAGCGCTTATCCTCTTATGGCTGCACTGTTACAAATAATGAAATTGTTTCGGGAAATGAGTTGACCGGCGGTCAAGGGCTTTGGTAAAATGGATGAAAATGTAAATGCCTTTGGGCGGAACGGAGAACAGAATGATTAATAAACTGGTGTCAAAAATCAAGGAGTTAAATGCTCCCATTGTGGTTGGACTGGACCCTATGCTGAAATTTGTGCCAAAGCACATTCAAAAAAAGGCCTTTGCAGAATATGGCGAGACCCTGGAGGGAGCGGCGGAAGCTATCTGGCAGTATAACAAGGGAATTGTGGATGCCATCTGTGATCTGGTGCCTGCAGTAAAGCCTCAGATTGCCATGTACGAGCAGTTTGGCATTCCGGGAATGACAGCATTTCAGAAAACGGTGGATTACTGCAGAGAAAAGGGTTTGGTGGTGATCGGAGACATTAAGAGGGGGGATATCGGCTCCACTTCCGAGGCCTATGCTGTGGGACATTTGGGACGTGTTTTAGTGGGCGGCAAAACCTGCTATGGTTTTAACGAGGATTTTGCCACCGTAAATCCCTATCTGGGTTCAGACGGCGTCAATCCCTTTATCAAAGTATGCAGAGAGGAAAAAAAGGGGATTTTTGTACTGGTCAAAACCTCAAATCCAAGCAGCGGCGAATTTCAGGACCAGCTCATAGACGGTCGCCCTCTTTATGAGATTGTGGGAGAAAAGGTGGCGGCCTGGGGAGAAGAGTGCATGGGAGAAGAGTACAGCTATGTGGGGGCTGTGGTAGGAGCCACCTATCCTGAACAGGGGAAGCTTTTGCGCCAAATCATGCCAAAGGCGTTTATACTGGTGCCGGGGTACGGCGCGCAAGGCGGCAAGGGCGCTGATCTGGTTCACTTTTTCAATAAAGACGGACTGGGAGCCATTATCAATTCTTCCAGAGGAATTATTGCAGCCTATCAGCAGGAAAAGTATGCAGGATACGGTGAGGAAAATTATGCGGAGGCATCCAGGGCTGCCGTGCTGGACATGAGGGAGGATATTGCACAGGCGCTGAACCGATAGACTTGCCCGGTGAAACTAATTGATAACTGGGGAGTTTTGTGTTAGTATAAAATGGACAAAACAGGAGGTTTACAGATATGGAGGCATACAAGCAGGAGTTTATCGAGTTTATGGTGGACAGCCAGGTGCTGAAATTCGGTGAATTTACCCTAAAGAGCGGAAGAAAATCTCCTTTCTTCATGAATGCCGGAGCCTATGTGACCGGCTCTCAGCTTCGCAGGCTGGGGGAGTATTATGCAAAGGCCATCCATGACAGCTACGGAGATGATTTTGACGTGCTGTTCGGGCCGGCTTACAAGGGCATTCCCCTGAGTGTTGCCACGGTCATTGCATACAGCAGCCTTTACGGGAAAGAGATCCGATACTGCTCCAACCGCAAAGAGATAAAGGACCACGGTGATGTGGGGATACTTCTGGGCAGCAGCCTAAAGGACGGAGATCGTGTGGTGATGATTGAGGATGTGACAACATCCGGGAAATCCATTGAGGAGACCTTCCCCATTATCAAAGCTCAGGCAGACGTGCAGATCAAGGGACTGATGGTGTCCCTAAACCGCATGGAAAAGGGACTTGGCGGAAAGCTGAGCGCGCTGGAGGAGATCAGGGAGAAATACGGCTTTGATGCAAAGGCTATTGTCACCATGCAGGATGTGGTGGAGTGCCTGTATAATAAGCCCTACAAAGGAAAGATTTATATTGACGATGTCTTGAAGGCTTCTATTGACCGCTACTATGAGGAGTACGGTGTCTAGATGTCCTGGAGACGGGCAGGAGGAATCCCTTTCACGGAGAAAGCTGTGAAATAGGGCGGAGCATCAAAAATGTGAGGTGTGACAGATGGAAGAAAAGGTATATAAGACAATGGGCGGCGCTGGCGCCATGAATATTGTGCTGGGAGTAATTTCCATAGCGGTGGGACTTGCCAGCGGGGTGCTGCTGATCGTCAGCGGAGCCAGGCTTCTTGCGGGTAAATCCAGAATTTTATTTTAAATAAGGAGCAGCATGAGGGCATTTCCTGAGGGAAGTGCCTTTTTAGGGTTTATATAGGACATGAAAAGGAAAAACTATATTTTTACAAATAAAAAGCATTCCTACAAGGCCATTATGGCTGCTATTTTGGGAATCATCAGCTTAGTGTCCTTAGGCATTGTGGTGTATCTGACCTATTTGAGGGACGGACAGGCCCAAAACGGCTACGGGGTGACCGGGCTTTTGGCTGCTGTCTTTTCCCTGGCCGGATTGGTTCTGGCAATCATTTCTTTTCGGGAAAAGGACAATTATATGCTGTTTCCCTGGCTTGGACTGCTGTTAAATGTGGCGGCCCTGGGAAGCGTGGGGCTGATATTATATTTAGGAGTATAGATTGAAAAATCACTCTGATGAGTTGATTTTTCAATCCCAAATTTGTGCCGGAGCGTCACAAATTTGTCTGATGGCAGATGAGAAACCGCATGCGCGGATTTCTCATCGCCCCGTCGCGTAAAAACACTTCGGAATGGAGACCAGCTATGAAAAGTCAAGCATAAATTAGCAAAAAATTCTTTTTTCGTATCGATGGTAAAAAAGGGTAACTTTAATAAAGCTCCCGGGTGGGTGCATTTTTTCAAATCTATCGATATTGGTATA
>DXGH01000012.1 GCA_019114005.1 Candidatus Acetatifactor stercoripullorum | reverse complement strand
TGGCCTTGTCCGGAAGGAACCGGTCCGAGATATAACGGTTGGAAAGCACTGCGGCGCTCACCAGGGCATTGTCCATGATCTTCACGCCGTGGTAAACCTCATAACGCTCCTTCAAGCCTCTCAGGATGGAGATGGTGTCCTCCACCGTGGGCTCATCCACCTGAACCGGCTGGAACCGACGCTCTAACGCCGCATCCTTTTCAATATACTGACGGTACTCATCCAGAGTAGTGGCGCCGATACAGTGCAGCTCTCCTCTGGCCAGCATGGGCTTTAACATATTCCCGGCATCCAGAGCGCCGTCCGTCTTGCCCGCACCCACAATGGTATGAAGCTCGTCGATAAACAGAATAATCTGTCCGTCGCTGTTTTTTACGTCCTCCAGCACCGCCTTTAAACGTTCCTCAAACTCGCCCCTGTATTTGGCTCCCGCCACAAGGGCTCCCATGTCCAGCGCAAAAATCTTCTTATCCTTCAGCCCCTGGGGGACGTCTCCTCTCACAATTCTCTGGGCCAGCCCCTCCACTACGGCGGTTTTGCCCACGCCGGGCTCACCGATCAAAACGGGATTGTTCTTTGTTTTTCTGGAAAGAATCCGAATCACATTGCGGATTTCACTGTCTCGTCCGATCACAGGGTCCAGCTTTTGATTTCTTGCCCGCTCCACCAGATCCTGGCCATATTTCTCCAGGGTGTCATAGGTAGCCTCCGGATTGTCGCTTGTAACCCGCTGATTGCCCCTTACCGTGGACAGCGCCTGCAGGAAACGCTCCCTGGTGATGCCATATTCCTTAAAAATCTGAGCGATCTCCTTGTTGGGATTCTTGATCATGGCAAGGAATAAATGCTCCACGGACACATATTCGTCTCCCAGCTGTTTTGCCTCATCCTCCGCATAGGTCAGCGCCTTATTCAGGTGCTGGCCGATATACACCTGGCCTCCCTGTACCTTCACGCATTTTCCCAGGGCCTGCTCCGCCCGGTTTACAAAATGCTCCTTTTGGATTCCCATTTTCTCAACAAGCTTTAAAATCAAGCTGTCCTCTATCGTCAAAAGGCTGTACAGCAGATGCTCCTGTTCAATTTCCTGATTTCCATATTCATAAGCCAGCTTTTCGCAGCCTTCCACTGCCTGCATGGACTTTTGCGTAAACTTTTGAATATTCATACGCACACCTCCTCATCTCTGCCTTAAGTTGTTTGTTCTATATCTACTATAACACAGAGGAGATAAAAAGCAAGCACAAAAGTATAAACTTTTTATAAAGGCTCTTTTATTGCTGCTGCAGGATGGAAGAAATCTTCTCGATCATTTCGTCCTCCTTTAAGCGGAACTTGATTTCCACCCGGCGGGAGGCGGCCATATCTATTTCCCCGGTCTGGGCTCCCGCCGCATCCGTCTCATAGACAGGCTCGCTGTAGGAACGCCCGTTCACAGTCAAAAGCTCCTGCAGCTGCTCTATTTTTTCCTGGCCGAGCCCGTTTTCCTCATCCAGACAGAATTTAGCCACTGCGCTGGCCCGGTTGTAGGACAGCTCCATATTGCTCAGATATCCGCCGTCCGTATCCGTATGTCCCTCGATGATAATTTCCGCAATATATTCCCGGTACTGATCCTGTAAAAGCACCTCCAGATATTTGGGAATGACCTCCCGCAGGGTGCTGCGGCTCTGGGATGTAAGCGTAGCGCTGTTATACCGAAAGAGCACGTCCGCGGAAAAGGTGATGGATCCTGTCTGAGCGTCCACCGTCATGCTGGAATTCTCAAAGGTATTCTGCAGCTCTCCGATCAAATCCGTGCGGATTCCCACTATATTCTGCAGCTCGCTCCTTGTGGCGGAAAGCTCCGCCTGGGCATTTGCAATTTCCAGATAAGCCTGATCCAGCTCCTCCTGTGTCAGCGCAGCCTGGGCATAGGCCTGCTGCAGCTGGGCCAGAGATTCCTCCAGCTCTTTATTTTGCTGCTCAATCTCCGCTCTTGAGCTTTCCAGGTCCGCCCGGGTCGCGTCAAGCTGTTCCTGTGCTGCGCTTAAGTCCAGTCTGGTCTGCTCTAAGTCGGAGGTTTTCTGCTTATATATGGCCAGAGTGATGGCGATGATCAAAATAAAGATCAAAAGAAGGGCTGCCATCATATCCGAATAGGACTGCCAAAAGCTGTGCTCCGCAAAAGCCTCTCTGTTCTTCCTGTTATTTTTCATAGGCGCTCCTTGTCTGGGTAAAGGTGTAAAGCTGGCTGGATACCTCATCGCTTATATTCTCACAGGTATCCTCCAGTTTTTCCTTCTGGGCATTTAACTCCTGGGCAAACTCCTCCTGACGCTTCATGATCTGTGCCAGGGTCTCCTGTACGTTTCGGTTGACCTCCACCAGCGCCGTAGCAGCGTCAATGAGATTCCTGCAGTTATCTGCATAAGCCTGCTGGGCCTCCTGGGTGGCCCTCATCGTGTTTCCAAACCGCCCGAAATCCGTTCCCAGTGCAGACTGCATCTGTTCCACAAATTCCTTAACGATACGCTCCACACCCGCTGTCTGATCCAGGGCATTTCCCCTTAAAAGCTGGGCAATCTCCTTCATGCTGCGGGACATATTCGCCTGATACACCAGCATGGCGGCGCCATTTTCATCTGCCGGCATTTCCGGCGGCATGGCGCACTGGCGGAATACCTGCAGAAAGCGCTCCAGCTTTTCGTAGGCGTCGGACATAATGCTGCGGTACACAAAGTTAAATACCAGAGAAAAGAAAATACCGTATACCGAGGTGTGGAAGGCCACCTTCATTCCGGAAAGCAGCGGTCCCACATTATCGGAAATGGTAAAAATATCATTGCCGTCAAAGGAGCCAAGCCCCATGGTAAGCCCCAGAAAGGTTCCCAGAATGCCAAGTCCCGTCATGGTCCCCGCTATGCCTGAGTTATAATAGGTCATAGCCGCCTGATCCAGAAGGTCCTCGTTGATATACTCCTCCAGATCACAGGTTCCGGCATATCCCCTTTTGGTGCGGTAATTGCTGATTCTGGCCTTATATTTGGAGAATGCCGTTTTCAGTATCTCCTCGTGAAACAAATCCTTTTTGTCACGGCAGCTCTCCCAGAGATTCTGTCCCTTTTCCTTATACTCCTGATACAGCTGGTCCGCCGCTTCGCACAGATCATCCGTACAGCGGTTCAGCCTGGAAAAGCTGACGCTGGATATAATAAATAAAATACCGATGATTACCAGGAAGCCCACATTGATCAACAAATTCACAAGGCCGGAGGTATCCTGGGAAAACACGCCGTTGATATACAGGATAAAAACCACCACCAGTGCGTAGACAACAAACAAAAGATAATACAGCTTATTCTTCATAAGTACCTCATTTCCGCGCTTTAAACGCTGATCTTACGCAAATTTCAGATGTGTCCGCATACACATAACTTAGCATATCTGCATCCTGTACACAATTCCCTGGTAAAAATCTTAAAGAAATATTAATGGTTGCCCCTTCAGCTTATCTTCACATCCGTTACCTCATAGCCGGCGTCTGTCACAGCCGCTGTAAGGACCTGGTCGGAAACCTCCTTTTCAAGCTGCACTGCTGCCGTCTTATCCTCTAAGCTTACGGCTGCCTCTTTTACACCTTCCACGGCCTCCAAAGCCTTCTGCACTCTTGCGGTGCAGTGTGCACACATCATGCCTTCCACTGTCAATACCTTTGTCATTTCTTTTCTTCCTTTCTCATTCCTTTTTTCTATATTTTTTATATTTGCCTCCCTTTTGCCGAAGGAGCTTTTAAAGCCCCGCAGCCGGAGTGCATTGCCTACCACAAAAATACTGCTTAAACTCATGGCCGCAGCGCCGAACATTGGATTTAAGCGCAGTTCAAAGGCCGGATACAAAAGACCTGCGGCAAGCGGGATTCCGATGCTGTTATAGAAAAACGCCCAGAACAGGTTTTCCTTGATATTCCGGATCACCGCCCGGCTCAGGCGCATGGCTGTAACAGCGTCTCTTAAATCGCTCTTCATCAAAATGATATCCGCGCTCTCTATCGCCACATCCGTTCCCGCTCCGATTGCCATGCCCACATCTGCTGCTGCCAGAGCGGGAGCATCGTTGATACCGTCCCCGATCATAGCTACCCTGCAGCCCTGCTCCTTTAGCTGGGAAACCTTTTTTTCTTTGTCCTGGGGCAGCACCTCGGCCACTACCTCCTTAAGATTAAGCTTCTTTCGCACAGCCTCCGCCGTCCGTCTGTTATCCCCGGTGAGCATGATCACCCTCACCTTCATCTGATGCCATGCCTGGATGGCCTCCAGAGAGCTTTCCTTGATGCTGTCGGCCACGCCGATAATACCCAGAACCCGTTCCTCATCCGCCACAAAAAGGGGCGTCTGGCCTTCATCCGCCATAGCGTCGGCTATGGGCTGACACAAGGCGCCATCCTCTCCCTCCAGGGAGATATGGTTTTCCGCCAGATAAGCGCTGTTTCCCACATAGTATTTCCCGGGCTGTATCCAGTCCGCCTCAAGCTTCCCTTCAATGCCCCGGCCAAATACCGCATTGAAATCCGAAACGCCAATTCCCTGATAGAGACTGCCGTCCTGGGCTGCCGGAGTTGCTTTAGCTGCCGGAGCTGCCTTGGCAGCTCTTACTACCGCCTCCGCCAGAGGGTGCTCGCTTTTACTCTCCAAAGCGGCTGCCAGAGCGATAATCTGTTCCCCTGTGTGCTTCGCCGCCAGCGTCTTAACCTGCATAACGCTTAAGCTTCCCTCTGTAATGGTGCCTGTTTTATCCAGCACCACCGTGTCAATTTCCTTGGCCCGCTGCAGAGCCTCCCCGGATTTAATCAAAATGCCTTGGCTGGCTCCTACGCCGGTTCCCACCATGATGGCCACAGGTGTGGCCAGTCCCAGCGCACAGGGACAGGAAATCACCAGCACTGCGATAGCCGTTGATATGGCAAATTCCGCTCCCGCTCCTGCCGCAAGCCATGCGCCAAGGGTGACCAGCGAAATGGCGATGACTACCGGCACAAAAATTCCGGCCACCTTATCCGCAAGCTGGGCGATAGGGGCCTTGCTTGCGCTGGCTTCCTCCACCAGACGGATGATCTGGGCCAGCGTAGTGTCGTCCCCCACTCTCTGGGCCCTGCACTTTAAGAATCCGGATTTATTCATGGTGGCGGAAACCACGCTGTCCCCTTCCTTCTTCTCCACGGGAACGCTTTCTCCGGTAATGGCGGCCTCGTCTATGCTGGAGCGGCCCTCTATCACAATACCGTCCACCGGCACAAGACTCCCAGGCTTTACCAGAAAAATATCTCCCTGTTTCAGCTGCTGCGTGGGAACCTCCTTTTCCTGTCCGTCCTGGGTTAAGATGACCGCCATCTTTGGCGACAGGTCCATGAGCTTTGTGATAGCCTCGCTGGTTTTCCCTTTAGAACGGCTTTCCAGATATTTTCCCACCGTAATCAGCGTTAAAATCATGCCTGCAGATTCAAAATACAGATCGTGGGAATACTGCTCCACCAGGGCCATGTCGCCATGTCCCAGCCCATAGCTGATGCGGTACATGGCAAAGATTCCGTAGCCCGTGGCAGCAGACGCCCCAAGGGCTATGAGACTGTCCATATTGGGGCTTAAATGAAAAAGCGTCTTAAAGCCCACCGCAAAAAACTTCCGGTTCATATACAAAATTGGCAGTAAGAGCAAAAACTGCGTCAGCGCAAAATTCATGGCATTGGCATTTCCGTGAAAGGCATTCATCACAAAGCCCGGAACCGGAAGCCCAAACCAATCCTGATACATATGGAACATGGCCACATACATAAGAGGAATCAAAAAGCCGACAGAGATGCCAAGCCTCCATTTCATGGCCCGGTCCTGCTCCTTTGCCTGTTCCTTAAGTCCTTCCCGGCCTCCCACAGAGCTTTCCCGGGTTTTAAAAGCCCCAGCGGCCTGGCCGCCTCCGCCGGCCTTTTCCTGCTCCATGGGAGAGGCGCCGTACCCCGCCTTTTCCACAGCTCCTATAATATCCGGCCTTCCGATGACCTGTTCGTCATAGGTCACATCCATCGTCTCCGTCAGAAGGTTCACGGAAGCATGCTCCACTCCCGCCACCTTGTTTACGCTCTTCTCCACATGAGAGGAGCAGGCGGAACAGGTCATGCCTGAAATATGATATCTTTCCTTCACACGATACACCTCCTAAGTCCTTGATCACTTCAGCTTTTTGATCAGCTCCACAGCTTCATCCACAATCTTTACATTATCCTTTTTAATCTCCTCCACCACACAGGTTTCCATGTGCTCCTTCAACACCACATAGCCAAATGCCTGAAGGGCGCTTTCCACCGCCGCCACCTGGGTCAGGATATCCCCGCAGTAGCGGTTGTCGTCAAGCATCTTACTGATGCCGTTTAGCTGCCCGATCATGCGGTTGAGCCGATTTTTCAGCTGTTTCAGCTCCTTCTCCTGCCTTGGCGTTGTCTTGTGATGACAACAGCACTCTTCCGTTTTATTTTTTCCTTCCATCCGGTTCCTATCCTTTCTCAATCACCCATTTTAAAATACCCCATAGAGGTATTCCTTTTGTTAAAAGGATATACCCCCACAGGGTATTTGTCAATTCCTTTTTTCAATTTTCTAATCATGGCGTGCCACAAAGCTTCTATCCGTTGGTAATCACATTCATATGTGCTGTCCATTTTCCGGACCGTATCCTGGTGGTAAAAAAGAACGCCCGCACACACCAGTCAATGGTCATGGCAATCCAGACTCCCAGAACGCCAAGCCCCATATATCCTCCGATCAGATAAGCCAGCACAATCCTGCAGGTCCACATGGAGGCGATGGAAACCACCATGGTAAATTTTACGTCTCCCGCCGCCCTCAGGGAATTTGCCTGTGCAAAGGCCAGAGGATGCACCAGCATACAGCAGATACAGTGGTATAAAAGAATTTCAACGGTCAGCTTTGTTGTGGCCGGACTGAGCTGATAGAGGCTGCAGACAGGGCGGGCAAGAACAATCAGCCCTATCCCCAGAACGATCATATAAAGATACGCCGTCTTTATCAGTTTTCTGTTATAATATTCCGCCTGCTTTACATCTCCCGCTCCAACACACTGCCCGATCACAGTGATCATTGCCATACCTATGGCATTTCCAGGAATCAGCTGAAAATTCCCCACATTGCCCACAATGGCGTTTGCGGTAATCGACGCCGTACCAAAGCCTGCAATGAGACTGCTTACCATAAGCTTTCCGATCTGAAATATACTGTTTTCCAAACCGTTTGGCACTCCGATATACAAAATTTTCTTTAGGATTCTTCCATCAGGCTTCCAGCTTTTTCCCAGCGGAATCTCTTTATTTTTCTTCAGCAGGGCAAAAATCACCACAGCGCACACCACCCGGGCTGCCAGCGTGGATATGGCCGCTCCCGCCGCTCCCATTTGAAAGCCATAAATCAAAAGAGCATTTCCCGCCACATTAATCAGATTTGCCACCACAGCCACCTGCATGGATACCTTGGCGTTTCCCACAGCCCGAAACAAAGCCGCCCCGCCATTATAAATGCCCAAAAAGGGATAGGACACGGCAGTTATATAAAAATAAATTCTTGCCGCCTCCATCACGTCGGCCTCTATGCCCCCGTAGATCAGGTTCAGCAGAAATTGGTTGCCCGCCAGAGCGATCACCATAAACACCAGAGCCACGCCGCCTACCGCTAAGAAAAGCTGGTTGGAGGCCCTTCCCACCATTTCCTTGTCCTTTTTCCCCATATACTGTGCCGCCACTACGGCCCCTCCGCTGGCCATGGCTCCAAAAAGCCCTACAAGCAGCACACTGATGGAATCCACCAGCGAAATCCCGGACACAGACGCCTCCCCGCAGGAAGCCACCATAATGGTGTCCGCCATGCCGATGGTAACCGACAAAATCTGCTCAATGACCAAAGGGCCAATGAGCTTTTTCAAATCCTGATCCGTAAATAACATAGTCCCCATCCCTTCCTTTATTTTTGTACTTTATTGTCATTTACAGAAAAAAGAGCTATGATAAAGAAGGAAACGACCTATTTTCAGGCAGATACATATTTTTGAAGGAGGTATTTTATGAACACCGTTTTGGAAAACATTTACACCAGAAGAAGCTGCCGTTCTTTTACGGAGCAGCCCATTCCAGAGGAAGCGCTTACAGAAATCCTTCAGGCCGCCGTCTGCGCCCCAAGCGGCATGAACCGGCAGACCTGGCAGTTCATCGCCATTACAAACCGCGAAAAAATACAACGGCTTGCCCAGGCCGCAGCAGAGGTTTTAGGCCGGGAAAATTACGATATGTACCGCCCCGCCGTGCTGATTCTTGCCGCCAACGAAAAGGAAAGCCCCTTTGCCAGGGAGGACAATGCCTGCGCTCTGGAAAATATATTTCTCGCAGCCCACTCCCTTGGCATAGGTTCTGTCTGGCTCAACCAGTTAAAAGACATCTGTGACGAACCGGCTGTCCGGGACGTACTAGACAGCTTTGGCCTGCGCCCTGACCACGCCGTTTTCGGAGCGGCTGCCCTTGGATATCCCGCATCTCCTCTTCCGGGACGCATAGAAAAGAAAAACTCCTACACCATTGTGGAATAGCCTTCCCAAAAAGGGGCAGCATCTCTTCTTAAACAGCTCTAGTGCAGCGCTTCAAACACAAAGTAGTCTGCCTTTATGCTTCCGGGGGCGCTGCCCCCTTCATTAATGGCTGCAAGTCCTGCCTTTACGCCAACCCAGCGTCCGGGAGCTGCCTCCACTGTTTCCCCTGCCGCTGAAAAATGCTCCTCATCACAGCCAATCTCAAAGGATACATAGGTTTCCTTCTCCACCCGCATCCGAAGATAAAGTGTGTTTTCCTCCACCTGTCCCAGATCGGTGCGCACCTCGTCGTCCTTCGTCCAGTTTCCCGTTCTCTGCTGCAGGATAAGCTTCCCTTTTTCCTTTTTGACCAAAAGGGCTGTATAATGTCCTCCCAGTGACACCATGCCCGCCACATCGCCCTCTCCCATATGCTCCAGATGCAGGCATGTGGTGATCTGGAACTCCGGGGCCGGCCATTTCTGGAGCAGCAGATTGCTGATGTCGCAAAGCTGTGTTTTTGGATCAGAGGGCTGTGCAAACAGGGTAATCCCTCCATCTCCCAGCCGGTACCACTCTTTTTTGTAGTTGGCATTCCACTGCCACTGCAGTCCCAGGGTATCTCCCTCAAAGAAATCACTGTCCTCAGGAGCGTCTATGGGATAAACCGCTCCCACATCCGGTTTTTGATAACGAAGCACCGGTTCGCCGCAGCCGTCCTTTTCATTGACGCCGATCACAGGCCAGTCGTCCACCCAGCGCATAGGCTGCAGATGCACAATACGGCCTGCATTTCCCACATCCTGAAAATGCAGAAACCAGTCCTGGCCGTCCGGTGTATCCACCCAGGCTCCCTGGTGGGGGCCGTTTACAGGGGTGTCTCCCTGATGCAGCACAATCCTCTCTTCATATGGGCCATAGATATTTCTGGAGCGCAGCACGGTCTGCCAGCCCGGCTTCACGCCCCCTGCGGGAGCAAAAATATAGTACCATCCGTTGCGCTTGTAAAGCTTAGGCCCCTCGATGGTGGGCTGGGTGGCATGTCCGTCATAGATAAACCTTCCATCGTCCAAAACCCCGGAGCAGTCAGGCTCTATGGGAGACATATAAAGCATGCTCTTAAAGCCGATGCGGCTTCTGGCAAAGGCGGACACCATATACGCCCTGCCATCCTCATCCCAGAAAGGACAGGGATCAATCCATCCTACCACCTTCCTCACATAGGCCGGTTCACTCCAGGTTCCCCAGGGGTCCGTGGTTTTGCACATCATAATTCCTTCATCAGGCATGGGCACAAACACATAGTACACTCCCTCATGATACCGTATGGAGGGCGCCCATGTGCCGCAGCCGTGCATGGGCTTGTCGTAATAGTCAAAAGGCAGCCTGTCCATCACATAATTGATCACCTTCCAGTTCACCAGATCCCTGGAATGCAGAAGGGGTATGGCAGGTGTGTTGCAGAAGCTGGAAGCAATTAAAAAGAAGTCCTCCCCTACGCGGATGGCGTCCGGGTCCGAATAATCCGTATATAATATGGGATTTATGTAGGTGCCGTCTCCCTGATCGGCAATCCACATTTTCTTGATCTTTGTTTTGTCCATACATTCTCCTTTCCGGTGCTTTTTTTTAAGTATAACAGCCTTTTTCCCCCAACGCGTGTCATATTGCCAAATATTTATGCCATTTATTGTGATTTTCCCTTGAAATCCCATAAAAATAGAGTATTATAATCCTATGAAACAGTACCTTTCTGATGCCATTTTTTGCGATCTTCGCCTTACAGGAGAATAGAAAGCCTTATGAGTATTTTTTACCAGAATCGTTCGGAGCGCCTGCGCTTTTATACCTCCCACAATATATCCTTTGCGGCCCATCTGCACCGCCAGGCAGAGCTTGTTGTCCTTTTGGAGGGCGAAGTGCGCATCTGCGTGGATCACACAGAGTACCTGCTTTCAGAGGGCAGCGCCGCCATTATTTTTCCAAACCAGCTCCACAGTCTGGAAACCGTTTCCCACAGCCGGATTCTTTTATGTATTTTTGATGACGACTGCTGCCACAGCTATCAGCAATATTTTCAAAAGTGCAATCCTCAAAAAAGCCTTGTGCCCTCCGATGCCATTTCCTGCCACGGAAACGCTGCTATAAAGGGACTTTTAAGCCTGGCCCTGGACTTTCCTACAAAGGAGGGCCTTATCCCAAAGTCCGTGCTGGCCCTGGCCGAAGGGTACCTGACGCTTCTTTTGGCGGATCTCTTTCCAAAGCTTACATTGGAGCCCAAAAATATATCCATGGATTTAATTTTAGAGCAGCGGATTCTTATGTACATAGACGCCCACTACACAGAAAGCCTGTCCCTGGAAATTTTGTCCAGGGAATTCGGTGTCAGCCGTTTCCGCCTCTCCAGGCTTTTTTCCGACAAATTCCATACCACTTTTCCATGCTATGTAAATACCAAGCGTCTGGAATACGCCAGAGATCTGCTCATCTCCACGGACGACTCCGTCACCAAGATTGCGCTGGATTCAGGCTTCGGCAGCTCCCGCACCTTTTTCAGAGAATTTCAGCAGGCATTCCATATCACGCCCAAGGAATACCGCCGAAGCCGCGCCCTTAATCAAGGGTCTTCTGATCTCTCACCCAGAGAACCTCTTCCCCCACCCGGACATACTTCTGTCCCGTGACAAGGATTTCCCGGCTGTCCTGTGCCGCTTCCACACTGATGGACACGCTGGCGTCCACATTCTCTGCCTCCAGTCCCTCCAGGTCAAATTCCAAAAGCAGCTTACCCTTATTTACAATTTCGTTCTGTACAATGCGGGGCCGGTAATACATGCTGAACATCTCATCCCTGCAGCTTCCCACCTTGATCAGCAGCTCGACGCCAAATTCCGCGCACAAAAGAAAAGCATTTCCCATAGGATACAGTTTTGTGATTTTTCCTGACGCAGGCGCATACACCATTCCCTTTTGCGCCTGAATCACCGCGCCTCTGCGGCTTCCCTCATAAAAAAAGCTTACTTCTCCGGCGCAGGGACTTCCAATGGCCCAGCCCCTGGGAATTACCTTCTCCACCGTTTTATTTTTCCGCTCCTGAAAAACAAACCGTGTGCGGGACCCTTCTTCTTTCACCGTCTCACGGCCCTCTCCTGCCGAAACCGCTTCCCGGACAAATCTTTCCTCATCTGTCTGTTCTCCCGGCTGCCCGCCGTTTTCTTCCTCCGTCTCCGCCAGCTTCCAGCGCAGGCTTCTCCCCACCCAGAAGCCCGCCATCAAGGACACCATTGTAATTGCCACGATCATAAACATACTGACTGTAATGTACATTCCGCTCTATACGCCTGCCGCCGCAGACCTTTTCCTCCGTTTTGCTTTTTTCATACTTTCTGCAAAAAGCCGGAAAATTATTCATAAAAAATCATTGACATTACGACAAATACAGTGGTATACTCTACTCGTATTCTAAATGAAAGTCATTGAACTCACATATTTTTGTAAGTCATTGCTACTTTGATGATGGTTTACAAAAATATGTGATTTTTTTGCACTACGTTTTAGAATCACCAACACTAAAACGGGCTCTGCCTGCACAATAAAAGGAGGTACCAAGATGAACAACGGTACAGTAAAATGGTTTAATGCACAGAAAGGTTATGGCTTCATTACCAATGACGCCACCGGAGAGGAAGTATTCGTACACTTCTCCGCAATCAATGCTGAGGGCTTTAAGTCCCTGGAGGAAGGCCAGAAGGTTACCTTCGACACCGAATGCGATCCTCAGAACAGCAGCAAGATCCGTGCTACCAATGTCACTGTAGTGGCTTAATATGCACCGTCAGGCGCACAGCAGAACCGGTATGGCTTTCGTCATGCCGGTTTTCATTTTCCCATTTTTTACAAATCTTCTTGACAAAAAATATCAATTAGGGTATCATGTAAAAACTGAGATGAATAAACACTGTGAGGGAGTAGTTGACAGCCCCCGGCTGTGGTAGTATCAACATAATGATGTTTTCATCTGGTATTACCGAAGCAGTTTTGCGATAATGAGACTCACGGACAAAGGCATTTTGGCGTGCCTGTTGTCCGTGGGTTTTTTTATCGGTTCTTCTCAAATCCAAATATCAGACTAAGGAGAATGTCATGAGTTTACTGAGTCTTTTTGTCATTGCAGTGGGCCTGTCCATGGATGCCTTTGCGGTGTCCATCTGCAAAGGACTGGCCATGAAGGAGGTAACCCTGAAGAAAGCCGGAATCGTGGGGCTTTGGTTCGGAGGGTTTCAGGCGCTGATGCCCCTGATCGGATACCTGCTTGGCAGCCAGTTTGAACGTTACATCACTTCCGTGGACCACTGGATTGCCTTTGTCCTTTTGTGCCTTATCGGAGGCTCTATGATAAAGGAGGCTCTCTCTAAAGAAGAGGAATGCGCCAACGCTTCCCTGGATGTCAAAACTATGCTCCTGCTTGCCGTGGCCACCAGCATAGACGCGCTGGCGGTGGGCGTCACCTTCGCTTTCCTGCAGGTGGACATTGTGGCCGCCATTTCCCTGATCGGCGTGATCACCTTTTTCCTCTCTTCCATCGGCGTAAAGGTGGGAAATGTATTCGGAATCAAATACAAGGCAAAGGCAGAGCTGGCCGGAGGCATTATTTTAATCCTTATGGGCCTTAAAATTCTGTTGGAGCATCTGGGGATTCTTTAATTCCCCAGACGCCGCATTTCCGTATAAGCTAAAAGCAGAGGGCCTACTCCCTTTGCGTCATCCTCCACAACGGGCTCGGACATATAGTACTCAAAGCTTCCATCCCGCCTGGTATTGTTTGCCGGTCCAAGACCGGCCACCAGACAGATGCCTCCCAGGCTTAAGCTGCCGTCCTTTTCCTTTAGGTATTTATCGCAGATGCCATGGAAGGCCTTCAGTCCGTATGCCCGGTAGGACTCCGGCAGGAAGCCTAAACGTACGCCCTTTAACAGGGAATATGCCATAATGGCGCTGCCGCTTGTCTCAAGATAATTGGGTTCCTTCCCGCCCAGAGCAGGCAGCTGATACCAAAGACCGCTCTCATCCTGGAACTTAAGCATGGAATCCGTAAGATCCACAAACACCTGTCTGAGATTGTCGTAATCCTTCTGGCAGCTTTCGTCCGGCTCACACTTATCCAGGGTATCCAGCAAGGCCATGGAATACCATCCCAGGGCTCTCAGCCAGAAATTCTGAGACAATCCCGTTTCCTTGTCACACCAGAAAATTTCCTTGGACGCATCATAGCCGTGATAGTAAAGTCCGGTCTTTTCATCCCGCATTCTCTTTACCACATTTGCAAACTGATGGAAGATATCCTGATAATTTTTCTTACCATTAAATTTAGTCTCATACTCCATATAAAAGGGCTGTCCCATATACATACCGTCCAGCCAGACCTGATTGGGGTATATTTTTTTGTGCCAGAAGTTACCCTCCGGGGTTCTGGGCTGGTTCTGCACCTGACTGTAAATCAAATCAATGGCCTTGCGGTACTTTTCCTTTCCGTTAAGCGCATACAGGGCAAACAGGGTTTTTCCCGCGTTCACATTGTCTATATTGTACTCCTCCACGGAATACCCCTTTATGGTGCCATCCTCATTTACTCTGTGATCAATAAAGGCATCGGCAAATTCATAGTATTTCTGTTCCCCTGTAGCCTGGTAGATTTCCAGAAGCGCCAGTATCATGCAGCCGTCTATGTAATTCCAGCCCACAGCCTTTCCTTCCTTTGCCTTCTCAATATTCCAGGCCGGAATATCCAGAGTGCTTTTTTCAATTAATTCATCAATATACTTCTCAAAAATTGGCATTTGCATGCAGTTTTCCCTCCAATCAGTCTTGTAACCTCTTACAATCACAATTTTACACGCAAATGCCCGCTACGTCAATGAACAATTCCCCGGACAGCCCTTCCCACTTGGGGCGCTCCCCTTCAGGCCGTCTCCAGCTTATAGAAATTCAGAGCTGCCGCCAGCATAAACAGGACGGTAGCCAATGTCAAAAATACGATCATAAGGAAATAAGCCAGATTGAGGCCCCCTGCAAGGAATCCCACAAAGGCTCCCAAAAAAGCGAATCCGATTACAATCCCCTGTATGAAAAGCTGAAACAGCTGCCTGCCCACTCTGCCCAGAATATTTCCGGTGAGCGCTTCCGCCACAGCAAGCGCATACAGCTTATTGGCGCTTAACACCACGTAAAACACCACACAGAGAGCCGCCGTAAGGGGCGACATCCCCATCACCACAGCTCCCGGCAGCGTAAGCAGCAGGCCATTGATCAATGCCTGTATGTGCTGTATGGCTGTAGCATACCACAGCTTGCGGAAGGCTGTGTCCGGTATCAGATAGGTGTAAGGAGAGGCTATCTCCTTTGCCCATTTCCCGCTCAAGGTGGTAAAAATAAAAATCACGTAGGCAGAGACACCCGGAATCATAAAGGGCGTAAGCTCTCCCATGCCGCCCTCGGCAAGATATAAATACGCAATTAACACTCCTGCTATCAGCGCCGCCCCGGTATTTAGGTCAAAAATAAAGAACCTGCTTTTGCGATATTCCAAAAGCTGCCTGTAAAACAATGCTTTTGCGCCTGTTCCCTTATAGGTCACCCTGGCCGTGCCGTACCTGGTCCGCTTTCCAAGCCTTTTATCGGTTCTGCCCTGCCTGCGGCTTACCAAAACCTCCTCGTAATCATCCGCAAATTTCATAGCGTCCTCAAAGTACGCGCCCGTGCACCGCATGCGAAACGCCGCCCAGAGAACCGCCGCCAGAAAAATAAAATAGGCCGCCGTTCCTGCCAGATTTACCGCCGTTGGCCCGGTGAAAATCAGGTGCAGCACCGCAATATACCATCCCGCCACAGGAACCATCTGCACCAGATCGCTGTTGAGGAAATTTAAAACGCTGGCAAGACTCAGCCCCTGAGTGATATAAAAATAAATTCCCACCGCCACAAACATTGCCACCAGAGCATAGGCGCCCTTTACCACCATCTGGCGGACCTTAGGACTTTTCCACTCAGCGCCGTAGAGCAAAAGCATTATGCCCCCCTCCAGCAGATTCTCCACCAAAATGGAGAAAACAAAATATACCGTCACCTGCAGCCACCCCACATGAAAGAGAAGGGCTCCCAGCACTGCCACTGCCAGATTCAAGACGGTCTGTATGCCAAGATTTTTCAAATGAGCATACAGAAGAATCTTTTTCGGCGTCACAGGCGATGAAAACAAAAAATGTACATCGCTTTTTCGGTAGATCAATCCCTTTCTTTTGGCATAGGCAATAAGGTTTCCCGGTATCACCCAAAAGGCAAAAGCAGTCAGAACTGCCGCCATCCAGGAGGGGGAATCCATCCCATACTCCTCCAGCATAACCTGCAGAGAGAATGGAATCATAACTGCATACAGCAGCACAAAAAGCAGATAAACATATGTGATCGGCTTTTTCAAAGCCATTTTTACACGATTTACAAAAATCCGCCGGTATAAATAGAAAATCGCTCCCATATCACTCCACCCTGTCCTCTTCTTTTCCGGAGCCGGTAACCTGGAAAAACAGCTCTTCCAGATCCTCATCCCCCACTTCCTCTCTTGTATAGGTTCCCAGAATATTTCCCTTGTCCATCACAAAGGTCACATCCCACAGCTCCTTGACCATCTCCAGCATATGAGTGCTGATCAGCACGGTACTGCCGTTATCCCTCAGCTCCCGCACCACCTGCTTGAGCTCCTTGATGGCTGCAGGGTCTAAGCCCACCATGGGTTCATCCAGCAGGATCACCTTAGGGGAAACTAAAAGCGCACAGCAGATACTGACCTTCTGCATCATACCCTTGGACAGCTCATTTCCCAGCTTATCCTGCTTGTCCAAAAGCTCAAATCTCTCCAAAAGCCTTTCCGTCTCCTGGTCTCCCACGTTCAGCCCATAGGCCCTTTTGATAAATTCCATATGCTCCCTCACCGTCAGTGCCTCGTACATGCTGGGAATCTCCGGTACATAGGCAAAGGAACGCTTGGCCTCCATATCCCGGGAGCTGAGCCCCTGAATGCGGATACTCCCCTCAAAGCGCAGCAGCCCGGCAATGCTTTTGATTACGGTAGATTTTCCAGCTCCGTTGGGACCCAGAAGAATGCCCACCCGACCATCCGGCACCCGAAAGCTCACTTTGTCCACCGCCAGTGTGGAACCGTATTTTTTTGATAATTGAATCACTTCAAGCATATTTTCCCTCCTTAAATATTCCTTTCTCCCAGAATTTTGCCGTTTTCCTTACACCACCGCATAGCCCGCTATGCCCAGCAAAAGACATACCCCGTAAATCAGCAAAAGATGCAGCGGATAAAACAGATAAAAAATGTATTTCAGCTTAAGTCCCCTCTGCCCGTTATAAAAACCAATGGGAAGAAAGGCCAACGGCGCCGTAACCTCCCATGCAAAGACCACGCAGCCTGCAGCAATCTGAGCCGCCTTTTTCTTTCGAAAGGCATACATCACCGTAATGCACAACACTCCGATGGCCGCATAATCTGTCTGGAGCGCTTCCGCCAGCCCGCAGCAGATCAAAAGGGCCGCCCCGGATAAAAGCAGCTTTACCGCCAGGTCACCGGCTTTTTGGGAAAAATACCGCCCTCTCCAGATTTTGTCATAAGCAATCATGGCAACTAGGCCTAAAAACAGGGTAAAAAATACATTTTGATAGGAAAACTCCAATACCTGCGCATTAAATGCCAGGTCAAAGGGTATCTCCGAAATCAGGGCAAAAATTCCCAGACGCAGCGCATATTTTTTCACATCATGGGTTTTTTGAAAGCCCTCTATGAGCAAAAAGCAGAAAATGGGGAAGGCAATTCTCCCTATCATCCTCATAGCCGTATAGGACAGGTATAAAACTGCGTTTTCCTCAAGCCACAGAATCAGGTCTGCCACATTTTGCGAGAGCGCCGCCTCCATATAACCGCTTGCCATCAAAAACCGTCCCAGCAGGGCAGCCCCCACATGATCGATAAACATGGTGACAATGGCAATAATCTTTAAGGTGCTTCCGCTGATTCCTCTCTTCCTTGTATCGGGTGCAGGCAAAACAGCTTTTCCTGCCTGTTCATTGATCTGTAAACTATCCATAGACAATCTCCTTTAACTATTGTTGTATTAGTCAATTAATACAATAATATAAATGATATCATTTGTCAATCACTGAATCAGAACGTTACGTTTTTTAACGTGCAAAACCACTGTCCGAAGAAAAATTTTTTCACGCAGAAAAAAGACAGGTCCGAAAACCTGTCTCCTTCCTTATCCCACCTTGTAGCCGTTCCCCCACACAACCTTGAGGTAACGGGGCTCCCTGGGATTTGCCTCTATCTTTTCTCTGATATGCCGGATATGTACCGCAATGGTATTATCCGCGCCAATGGCCCTCATATGCCATATGCTCTCATAAATCTGGCTTATGGACAGAACCCTTCCCCGCTGCTGCACCAGAAGGCGCAGAATATTGTACTCGATGGGGGTAAGCTTTACCTCCCGTCCCTCCACGGTCACCGTCCGGCGCATATCGTTGATTTCCAGCCCGTCTACCTTATAAATTCTATCAATATTGGCGCACATATTCACCAGCTGCGTGTATCTGCGCAGCTGGGATTTCACCCTGGCCACGATCTCCAGAGGATTGCAGTCCGCCAGCACATAATCGTCCGCGCCCGCATTTAACGCCATAATCTTTGCGGTCTCAGACGCCTGATTTGACACCACTACAATGGGAATGCTGCTCTCCCGGCGGATCTGCCCAATCATCTCAACGCCGCTGCTCCAGCCCTTATCCTGAAGCTCCACATCCACCAGCAGTAAATGGTACTCCCCTGTATGCAGCTTCCTGTGAAGCTCCTTATCATCCTCAATGGTCTGCATGCGGATTTCCTCTCCCTCCAGCAAAGAGCCGATAGCCTCCGCAACTCCTGTACGATTGTTGTAGATTAAAATTGTCCTTTCCATAGATGCCGTACCTCCCTACTCTTCCTTAAAATAGATACTCAAATCCAGATTATTTAGAATGTGCTCAATGGTTTCTTCATCATAACCGCTAAAGTCCAGCTGCAGGTCCCGCCCGTTCACGGAAATCACTGCATGGGTGGAGCTCACCATTCCTTCCTCCATTATGTCAAACAGCATATATTCCAGCCCCTGGGAATTGGTATATTCCCGCTCATTGTCACTCTCTCCGGTAAATACAGTGCTGGAGGCATATCCCGTAGCATCCCTGTGATCCCACTGGGACATGGAAAAACAGCATTCCTCATAGTTTACGGTGAGCATCACCCGATCCCCCTCTCCCATAACTAAGACCCTCTCGTTCAAGGGCGTTCCCCCCAGCCAGTCCTGGTCAGGAATCGCTATGGAAATATCCTCCGCTTCCTCAAAGGCTTCTATGGAGGTGTACTCCACCGGCACATAGGTCTGTGCTTCCAATACCTGCGGCTCTTCCCGCTCCTGTGTCAGAGCGTTTTGTGCCGCTTCTGCTTCCGCACCGGCTTCTTTCGCAGGCAAAGTATCTTCTTCCGTCACCAGCGCTCCTTCGCTGACAGCGGTAAAGCCGTTTTTTGTCACCCGGAAAATACTTTTGTGATAATTCATGGCCGTAACCGTTCCCGCCCCACAGGCCAGAAACAAAACCGCCGCCGCTGCAGCCTGCATTGCCGTTTTACGCCTCCGCCGGTTCAACAGTCTCCTGTGTCTAAGCTCATCTGTCACGCAGTCAGCGGAAATATGATACCTGGGCATACTGTCCACGGCTTGTTTATATGCTTCCTTAAATTTACGCAAAATCATACTCCTCCTTCAGCAATTTTCTCAAAAGCTCCCGTCCCCTGGTCAGCTGGGATGTGACGGTGGATTCTTTACGTCCCATGGCCCTGGCGATTTCCCTGACGGAAAGCCCTTCATAGTAAAACAGATGAATCACCTCTCTGTATCTGACAGGCAGTGCGTTCACCGCCCGAAACAGCATTTCCTTCTCCTCCTCATTCATCAGGCTTTCCTCCGGCCCTGGCACAGGTTCCTCAAATCTCCCGCTAAGAGCCTTGCAGTCCTGCTCCCATATCTCCTCCCGGCTTCTATGCCGGTTCCATGCACTGCGCCAGATTTTGCGGCAGGCATTTAAGGCCACATGGATCAGCCATGCCTTTTCATGTTCCTCTCCCGCAAAGGACTCCTGCCGTTTCACGTACTGATAAAAAACCTCCTGTACCACATCCTCGGCATCCTGCACATTCTGCAGCTTGAGAAAGCTGAGCTTAAACAGCATATCCCCATACCGGTCAATTTTTAGTTGCAGCTCCTGATGGTTTCTTTCCTGTTCCGTCATTTTTTCTTTCGCCTTAAGGCAAGCCTTTCTATTAAGTAATATCCCTTTCAGGCATAATATACTGCAAACTTGTAAACTTTTTGCATATAAACTCATTAAAAAGCATCAAAAAAAGCCCTGTACAAGTATTAGACTACTTTACAGGGCAAAAAGTTTCAAATTTTCAAAAATTTTTAATAGAAAACCTTCATCAGCGTCAGCCCCTTAGACGGAGCCAGCGCCCCGGCCAGCTGTCGGTTTTTGGCCTCTATCAATGCCGGGATACTGTCTGCATCCCTTTTGCCTTCCCCCGCCTCCAGCAAGGTTCCCACAAGAATCCGCACCATATGATGCAGAAATCCATTTCCGGTAAAGGTAAAGGAAATCAGACTTCCCTCCTGCTCCACGGAAATGGAATCCAGCCGCCTGATTGTGGATTTCTTTCCCTTCTTTGCAGAGGTAAAGGAAGCAAAATCATGCTCTCCTTCAAGATAACGGGCTCCCCGCTCCATGGCAGACAAATTTAAAGGCTCCGCCACCTGCAGGGAATACCTCCGCAAAAACACATCCGGCACACTGCTGTTTAACACCAGATACCGATACTGCTTGCCTTTTGCATTGAGTCTGCTGTGAAACCTGGGCCCCGCCTCCGAAACCTCCGTCACTGCAATATCCTCAGGAAGATACCTGTTTATGTACTGAAGCATTTCCCCTGTGGGCATCGGGCAGTTCGTGCGAAAATTTGCCACCTGTCCCAGCGCATGAACCCCCGCGTCCGTTCTTCCGCTTGCAGAAAGCTCCACCGGCTCCCCGCACATTCTGCCAAGAAGCGTCTCAAGGCGGCCCTGAATGGTATTTTCAGAGCTTCCCTGCCGCTGCCAGCCCTGGTATCTGGTCCCCTCATACTGCAAAAGAAGCCTAATGTTCCTCATGCGTTTCCTCCTTCCGGTCCTTGAAAATCCCTTCCAGGTCCTCCTTCTGCAGCCTGCGGAAACGGTTGATCCCGCTCACCAGAATCATCACGCTGTTCTTGGTAGTGTCAAAGACCCCCTCCTCATACATGGTATACACAATTAATCCCAAGGGAACCGCCACAATCATCCCCAGCACACCTCCGAATTTATAGCCCAAAAACAGCAGAAACAAGGTAGGTATGGGCGGCACTCCGATAGAATCTCCCACGATCTTGGGCTGAATCAACTGACGGGCAAGCTGCCCCACTCCCCATATGATCAAAAGTCCAATGGCCATCTGGTAATCGGCGCTCAAAATTTTCAATATTGCCCAGGGCACCATAACGGTTCCCGTTCCAAAAAAGGGAAGCAAATCCAAAAATGCAATTCCCAGAGCAATCAAAAGCACATAGTCCACATGAAGTATACTAAGCCCGATCACTAAGAGCAGATACATCCAGATTTCTATTTTCAGCTGGGCCTTCAGATAACCGCCCACGGCCTTTAACAGCGCCCGCTTCAGCATACGGTAACGGGTCTGAATGGACTCCGGCGTGTATTTGCGGAACCATTCCCCGATCAGATGCCGCTCCGCCACAAAGAAATAAGCGGACAAAAGAGCCATAATCACACCAATAATAATGGTGGGGAGCCGCTTTGCAAAATTTCCTGCCGCTGCGATGGTAGGGGAACCCGCGCGGCTAAACAGCTCTCCCACATAGCTGCCGATCTGATCTGTAAAGCTTGTGAGAGTGTTCTGGATATCTACAGGCAGCCTGCTGTAGATAATACTGAGATTTTGACCAATTTCCGCAAAATCCTCCTCCATGCTTTCCCATATCTGCGGCAGGGAATTGATCAGACCCACAATCTCCTCCACTAATTTTGCTCCAACAAGATACAGCACCAGCACCACAAGCCCGATTACCACTATGATAACAAATGCGCTGCCCACCTTCCTCTTCAGCTTGATCTTTTCCTCAAAAAACCGCACAAAGGGCCCGGCGATCAGCGCAATAATCCACCCCGCCACAAAAGGGGCGAAAAAAATCAACAGTCTGGGCACAAGAAAACAAACCGCCAGAAACACCAGTCCGGCAATCGCCAGATTTGCCAATGCCTTGCAATACTTCTTCACAGCACTCCACTCTCCCCTCTACTGCGGACCCTCTGTCCCAAGGAATGTTTCTATCACTTCATAGATTTCTTCTCTTCCCTGCTTGGTCTGGGCCGAAAAAGGAATGATAAGAGTCTCCTTTGATGCGTCCAGCGTAGTTTTAATCAGCTTTATCTGACTCTGTATCTGACTGCGCTTTATCTTATCCAGCTTGGTGGCGATAATAACAGGCTGATAACCGTTTCTGCAGATCCAGTCATACATAACCACATCGTTCTTTGTGGGCGCGTGCCTGATATCCACCAGAAGAAAGACCGTCCGAAGCTGTTTGGAACGGCGCAGATAATTTTCAATCATTTTTCCCCACTGGGCCTTCACGCTCTCGCTGACCCTGGCATAGCCGTACCCGGGCAGATCTACGAAGTAAATGGCATCATTTACATTGTAATAATTGATGGTCTGGGTTTTTCCGGGCTGTGAGCTGATCCGCGCCAAAGACTTTCTGTTCATCAGCGCGTTAATCAGAGAAGATTTTCCCACATTGCTCCTCCCCGCAAAGGCCACCTCCGGATAGGCATTATCCGGCAGCTTGCTGGTAATGCCGCAGACCGTCTCCAGATTTACACTTTTAATTATCATTTTTCCTCACTTTTGTCAAAAAAGCGCCGCCCAAAAGGCGGCGCCTGCTGCATAAGACGCTGCCGTCTCATGTTTATTTCGCTCTCTTCATAGCCTCTCTGTGAATGGTAAGGGGCTTGCTGTCCCCCTCCACCGCTCCTTTGGTAACCACACAGGCCTCTATGGTATCGTCCGAAGGAATCTGATACATGGTATCCATCATAACGCTCTCCATAATGGAGCGGAGTCCCCGGGCTCCAGTTTTGCGCTCAAAGGCTTTTTCCGCGATGGCCTGTATCGCATCCTCCTCAAAGGTCAGCTCCACATCATCCATGTCAAACAGCTTTTGATACTGCTTGATCAAGGCGTTTTTCGGCTCCTTCAGTATTTTTACCAAGGCCTCCTTATCCAGTCCTCTCAGGGATACGCAGATAGGCACACGTCCCACAAATTCAGGAATCAATCCATATTTCACCAAATCCTGCGGGGTAACCTCCGCAAGCAGATCGCTGAGCTCCTTCTCGGACTTCTTGGAAATCTCTGTGTTGAATCCAATGGACTTGCGGTCCAGTCTGGACTCCACGATCTTCTCCAGTCCGTCGAAGGCCCCTCCGCAGATAAACAAAATGTTGGAGGTGTCGATCTGAATCAGCTCCTGATGGGGATGCTTTCTTCCTCCCTGGGGAGGAACGCTTGCCACAGTCCCCTCCACAATTTTCAGGAGGGCCTGCTGAACACCTTCTCCGGACACATCACGGGTAATAGAGACATTTTCACTCTTCTTTGTGATCTTATCAATCTCATCAATATAAATGATGCCAAACTGAGCGCGGTCCACATCATAGTCCGCAGCCTGAATGAGCTTTAACAGGATGTTTTCCACATCCTCGCCCACATAGCCGGCCTCGGTGAGGGTGGTGGCGTCCGCAATGGCAAAGGGCACATTGATAATCTTTGCCAGAGTCTGGGCAAGATAAGTTTTGCCGGAGCCCGTGGGCCCTATCATAATAATATTGCTTTTCTGCAGCTCCACATCATCCAGATCCTTGGGCGCCGTCACTCTTTTGTAATGATTGTATACCGCCACAGACAAAACCTTTTTTGCCTCCTCCTGGCCAATCACATAATCGTCCAGAAAATGCTTGATCTCCTTCGGCTTCAAAAGATTGATCTCGGGATTTTGAACCTCTTCTACTTCTTCCTCCTCCAGCTCCTCCTCCAGAATATCGGCGCAGATATCCACGCACTCGTCACAGATATATACCCCTGCCGGTCCCGCAATCAGCTTGCGCACCTGGCTCTGGGTTTTGTTGCAGAAGGAACATCTTACATCATTACCGGAATTTTTACCTGCCATTAATTTACTCCTGTTTCCTCACTTTTACTTTCTGCGCTTTTTACTTGGTCTCCTGCACGTCATGGGAGACGATCACCTTATCAATCAGTCCGTATTCGCAGGCCTCCTGTGCGCTCTTCCAGTTATCACGCTCAGTATCCGCGCAAATAGTTTCATAATCTCTTCCTGTGTTTTCCGCCAGTATACGGTTCAGCTTCTCCTTGGTTTTCAAGATGTGCTTTGCCGCAATCTCAATTTCCGTAGCCTGGCCCTGGGTTCCTCCCAGCGGCTGGTGTATCATGATTTCCGCGTTAGGAAGGGCAAAACGCTTTCCCTTTGCGCCCCCTGCCAGCAGAAAAGCCCCCATGCTGGCCGCCATGCCGATACATACTGTGGATACGTCACATTTGATATAGCGCATGGTATCGTAGATAGCCATGCCCGCCGTAACGCTGCCCCCGGGGCTGTTAATATAAAGGTGGATGTCCTTTTCCGGGTCCTCCGCCTCCAAAAACAGCATCTGCGCCACCACAATGCTGGCTGTGGTCTCATTTACTTCTTCTCCTAAAAAAATAATCCTGTCTTTTAAAAGTCTTGAATAGATATCGTAAGATCTTTCACCCTTGCTTGTCTGTTCAATGACATAAGGTATTAAAGCCATCCCAAATCCTCCAATCTGTCAATTCATAAAATCCATACCATTTCTATCATATCCCACTCAATTTCCTTTTTCAATGAGAAAACGCTGATTTAATAAAAACTTAACATACATACGGTTGTACCCGGGAAATTCCCGGGCACAACCGTATGTCTTTCTCCCCATCGTCCTTCTGTGCGGGCTTAAGCTTCCTCTTTGGCCTCTTCCTCTGCCTTTTGGGCCTTTGTCTTGGAAGCCTTTGTCTCCTTGGCATTTTCCACCACGAAGTCCACCGCCTTTTTGATGCAGATGTCTTCCTTTACCTGCTTTTTGCCGTTTTCGCCAAGCAGTTCCTTTACCTTTTCAGGCTCAAGCTGATAAGCCTCGCCCATTACCTTTACCTCTTCCTCAAATTCTTCCTCGGAAGCCTCAATCTTTTCAGCAGCGGCAACTGCCTCCATAACAAGACGGGACTGGATTCTCTTAAGGGCCTGGGGCTTTACCTGCTCCAGCATTTTATCTGCAGTAAGACCGGTAAACTGCATATACTGATCCATGGAAAGACCCTGGGACTGGATTCTCTGGGCAAATTCATCCACCATCTGTCTCTGCTGTGTCTCCAGCATGGCATCAGGAATCTCCATCTGCGCTTCCGCAATGACAGCGTCTATCACGGCATCCTCCTTGGCGCTCTTTGCCTCAGCCGCCTTTCTGTCTCCCAGCTTCTTTTTCACATCCTCCCTGTACTCTGCCATGGTGTCAAATTCAGACACCTCGCTTGCAAACTCATCGTCGAGCTCGGGAAGCTCCTTTTCCTTGATCTCCTTAACGGTACACTTGAACACAGCGGGCTTTCCTGCAAGCTCGCTTGCCTGATAATCCTCAGGGAAGGTCACGTTCACCTCAACCTCTTCGCCGATCTGTGCGCCGATCAATCCCTCCTCAAAACCGGGAATAAAAGCACCGGAGCCAATGGTCAGAGGGTAGTTTTCTCCTTTTCCGCCCTCGAAGGCAACGCCGTCCACAAAGCCTTCAAAGTCAATTACCGTCATATCCTTGTCCTGTACCGGCCTGTCCTCCACGGTAATGGTCCTTGCATTGCTCTCTCTCTCTCTGCCGATTTCCGCTTCCACTTCCTCATCGGTTACTTCCACGTCCATCTTATCCACCTTCACGCCCTTATATTTTCCAAGGGTCACCTCCGGCTTCAAGGCCACCTCCGCCGTAAAGACAAAGGGCTTTCCAGCCTCGATCTGGGTCACTTCAATCTTTGGTGAAGAAACAATACTCTCCTCACACTCCTCCAGCGCACTGTCATATGCCTGGGGAATCAGGGCATTGGCGGCATCCTCATAAAATACCTCCCTGCCGTAAACCTGCTCAATCATCCTGCGGGGCGCCTTGCCCTTGCGGAAGCCCGGGATGCTGATCCTGTTCTTATTTTTTCTGTAAGCCTCATCCAGCGCCTTTTCCAATTCCTCCGCAGACACCTCGATGGTCAGCTTTGCCATGTTCTTCTCTAACTTTTCTACCTGTAAACTCATTCTATATTTCCTCCTTCAACCGCCCTGTGCCGGGTATCTATTCATTCTTTCATATAAAAATCAGCACATAATTACAGTCATTTTAGAATTATAGCATAGGACCCGCAAAAACACAAACATTTTTACGAAGATTTTTAGTACACCGATTTTTAGTACATGTGGGTTGCCATCACAAGCAGTCTCCCTTTTCTTCTTTTCTCCACATATTCCCTGGCCCGCTCTCTGGTCTGCACGTCCATACCCGTAAAGGGCTCGTCCAAAAGCAGAATCCGGGAATCCGCCTCCAGGGCCCTCACCAGCGCCACGCGGCGCTTCATGCCCCCGCTCAGCTCCCTGCAGGGCTTATAAAGAGCTTCCTCCTCCAAAAGCTCCCTCAGAGCTCTTTTGGCACACTCTCTGTCCCCCGTAACCAGCTCCACATTCTTAACTGCACTGTAATCCTCACAGAGCCTGTCCTCCTGAAACACCATGCTGCAGTTCCCCTGACGCAGAATGCTGCCCTCATCCGGCTGTTCCAATCCGCACAGCAGGAAAAGCAGCGTGGTCTTGCCGCTGCCCGAAGGGCTTTGGAGCAGAACCTGCTCTCCCGGTCCGTAGCTGGCGGAAAGGTTCTTTATCACGGATAACTCCCCATAGGACTTGGATACTCCGCTTAAGAGGAGCCTCCCCTCTGTACCGGACTCTTTTTTTAAGGCGGACCTTCTACAGGAGGGCTCCCACCTGAAAAATAAGGAAAGCAGAAAAAGAACCGCCCTCTCAAATACTACGCTCAGCAGAATCACCACAGCCGTCCAGGCAAAAACTCCCGCCGTATCCAGATTAATTTTTGACAGATACAGCCTTTCTCCGATGGAAAAATCCGGTATCCCGATCACCTCTGCCGCCACGCCGGATTTCCAGCTCATGCCCAGGGATATCTTCATTGCGCCGTACACAAAGGGCTTCAGCGCAGGCCGGTAAATATAAAAAAAACGATTCCAAAAAGGCAGTCCGAACACTCTCCCCATTTCTAAAAGCTTCTGATCCGCCGCCCTAAGCCCCTCCAGGGTCTGAACATACAGATTCGGAAACACCACTAAGAAGCTGATAGCCGCCGCCAGCGCGGAAGACCCCCACCAGATCAGCAATATCACTGCAAAGGAGGCCACCGGTATGGCTTTTAAGAGCGTCATGACCGGAGAAAGCACCTCCTCAAGCAGCCTGCTTTTATAACTTGCCCCCGCCAGGAAAAGTCCAAGCGCCGTCCCCAGGAAAAAGCCCCCTGAAATACGAAGCAGGGAAGCGCCCACACTGCACCAGAAATCCGCCCTCGGCAGCAGCTCCCACAGCCGCCAAAGGGCCTGGGTGGGCGTGACCAGGAGAATAGGATTGTCCACCCACAAAGCCAGTCCGTGCCACACAGCCAGCCAAAATATGGCGATTAAAATTTTGCGTCCCATAATTTACTGTCCTATATAATAGAAATCCTCTCCCGGCAGCGCTCCTCCCACGGATTCCGGGGACTGCCCATAAAGCACCTCAAGATATCCGGAAAGTGCCTGCTTCATGGCTTCCCCTGTGATGCAGGTGATATTACACCGGGGAATCGCCTTCTGTGCAATGACCTCCTCAGCTACAATCCCCTGGGAAACTGCAAAAGACGCACCTGTTTCCACGTCCTCATTGATCTGCGCCGCACTCTGACTGTGCTCTTCCAGGAAAGAGCGCACCGCCTCTTCCTGCTCCTCCAGAAATTCCTTCCTTACAACCGTAACTCCGGTTACCAGACTGCTGCCGTCCTCCCCCTGCACCTTGTCCCATTCCGCATTCAGATCAAGCACAATGTCCAGTTCGGGATTCTGGACGCAGGCTGACGTCACAAAGGGCTGGGGCAGCAGGCCGATGGCGTCTGGGTTTTTGGCAAGCACCGCAGCCACCTCCGCAGCCTCGGACTTATACTCCAGCACACAGTCCTGAGTGGTCATTTGATTGGCATTTAGAAGATACTGCAGGGCATAATCCGGCGTGGTGCCTTTGCCTGTCAGATAAATGGTTCTGCCTTTCAAATCGGCAATGCTCTCCACAGAATCATCTCCGGACACCACATAGAGCACGCCCAGCGTATTAATATCTATCACACAGACATTGCCCTCTGTTCTTTGATACAGCACGCTGGCCACATTGGCCGGAACCAGCGCGATATCCAGCTCACCCTTGACCATCAGAGGCAGCAGCTCATCCGCCGACGCCGCCGTCTGAAACGCATAATTGTTTTGCGCCTCCCCATTCTCCGCCTTCTCCATCAAAAAAAGAAGTCCCATGGAGGTGGGCCCTTTCAGGGATCCCACGCGCACCGTCTCTCCTTCCTGCGCAGATGTGTTTCCGCTTCCCACGCAGCCTGTCAAAAGCCCAGCAGCCGCAAGCAGGGCAAGGCCCAGCATCCATATTTTGTTTCCTTTTTTGTTTCTTTTTATTTTTGCTTCATTCCTTTTCATTGTAGTTCTTCCCTTCAAAGGCTGGGATTCCGGTGAGCTTTTTGCTTCCCGGTCTCCGTTTTATGCTATTCCGCAACATCCAGTATAACAAAAAAATGAAAAAGTTACCATCATATTTTTTTTTCTGCCGTTCATACTATTACCAAGATAAGTGATGGCAAACACGTGATGTCAAAACTTATCTTGATCATATAAACTGCAAAAAACAAGAATGTATTCGGAGGTGAAACAAAATGGCAAGCAGAAGTAATAGAGTAGAAGTTCCTGAAGCTAAGGCAGCAATGGATCGTTTCAAGACTGAGGTTGCATCTGAGCTTGGCGTAAACCTGAAGGAGGGGTACAACGGTGACCTGACTTCCAAGGAGGCCGGTTCTATCGGCGGAGAAATGGTACGTCGTATGATCAGAAAACAGGAAGAGCAGATGAAGTAAAACACTGCGCAAAATGGAAGGCGCCGCAAAATCATCAAAACAGATGATACGCGGCGCCTTCCGCTTTGTGCGCAGGCCCATGCCTATATGACAAACACCATTTTTTTCTCGTCCGAAAGCTCCTTAGAAAACCGATACCCCAGAGCCGAAAAGGCTTTCACGCCCTCCAAATCTGAAATATCATTTTCCGCAAGAAACCGCACCATCTCTCCCCTTGCCATTTTGGCAAGGGTTCCCTTTTGCTTTACCCGTCCTCCCTCCAGCTGTCCGAACACACAGGTCACCAGTTTATCTTCTGGCTTTAAGTACTGCTCTATGGCCCGTGAATATTCTCTGGAGGCCAGATTTAAGAGAATTCTGTCCTGGTCCCACACAGCCTCATACAGCAGACTGCCCCAAAATTCATACAAATCTCCGGCTCCCTCCACTGCAAGCGGCGCCTGCATCTCAAGACGATAGGGCACAACCCCGTCAAAGGGCGAAAGAATACCGTAAAAGCCGGACAGTATCCGCAGATGCTCCCCTATGTAGGCAAGGGCCTTGTCCGTAAAAACCATGGGAGACATATGCTGATACTGAAGCCCCTCATAGGCAATGATGGCAGGGGTCAGGCTGCGTGTAAGATCCATGCAGCGTATCCTGTCATAATTTTGGCGGGCCAGCTTGTCATTGCACCTCCACAGGGTCTTGAGCTCCTGATAGTCCATGTCCGCCATAAGCTGTGCGAGTATCCTTGTTTTTTCCAAAAATGCCGGCGTTCCCTCCACAGGAAAGGTGTCCGTATCCACTTTCATTTTCTTGGCCGGTGAAATGATAATTCTCATCCCTATTCCCCAACGCCTACAGCTGTGAGAGCATCTGCCCCGGATTCTCTGCTGCCTTTACTTTTCCAAAGGCCTTTGTGATCACACCCTCTTCATCGATCAGATAGGTGGTGCGGACTACTCCCATGGTCTTTTTGCCATACATATTTTTCTCCTGCCATACATCATAGGCCTGTATGGCCTCAAGGTTGACGTCCGAGAGCAGTACAAAGGGAAGATTGTACTTTTCCTCAAATTTCTTGTGGGAAGCTGTGCTGTCCCTGCTTATGCCAATTACAACCGCATCCTTTTCCAAAAACTGGGGATACAGCTCCCCGAAGCCGCAGGCCTGTCTGGTACAGCCCGGCGTGTTATCCTTTGGATAAAAATACAGCACCACCTTCTTACCTCTGTATTCCTTCAAGGTGTGCATGACCCCATTTTGATCAGGCAGCTCAAAATCAGGCGCCTTTGTTCCCGCTTCCAGCATAGTTTATTTTCCCTTCGTCCTTTTATTCTCCGAAAACAGCCTTGTAATCTGCCTGGAATTTGGCAATGCCTGCGTCCGTCAGCGGATGCTTCACCATCTGCTCGATTACGGCATAGGGAACCGTTGCAATATCCGCTCCCGCCAGAGCGCAGTCCGTAACGTGAATGGGATTGCGGACGCTGGCTGCGATAATCTCCGTGTCCAGATCAGCCACAGCAAAGATTTCTGCAATTTCACGGATCAAATCTACGCCACGCTGGCTGATGTCATCCAGACGTCCCAGGAAGGGAGACACATAAGCAGCACCGGCGCGAGCCGCCAAAAGCGCCTGATTCGCGGTAAATATCAAGGTAACGTTTGTCTTGATACCCTCAGCGGAAAGCACTTTGCAAGCCTTTAATCCCTCCACGGTCATGGGAATCTTAACTACCATATTGGGATGAATCTTCGCGATTGCCCTTCCCTCGGCAATCATTCCCTCTGCGTCAACAGTTGTGGCTTTTACCTCGCCGCTGATAGGGCCGTCCACAATGGAGGCAATCTCGGCAATCACCTCTTCAAAGACTCTGCCAGCCTTTGCAATCAGGGACGGGTTGGTGGTAACCCCACAGATAACCCCCATATCGTTTGCCTTTCTGATCTCCTCCACCTTTGCGGTATCAATAAAAAAACGCATACTTCACACTCCTTTTCAAATTATAATAGGGTTGTTATTAATTTAAGTATATTATATTTTCCAAAAACAGCAAGTCAATTTTTGCTGTTTTTAGGACTTTTTCCAAACAGCCTTAGCTGCCCGGTATCCGGTTTTTTCCTTCCATCCCCAAAGAAGCCTTCCTCTTTTTTCCTCCTCCAGGCACTCCCACAGCATATCCAGACAAAAGCGCATATCTCCCGGTCTTTTTTCAGGGTCCCTTCTGGTACATTCCGCCAAGAGAGCCTCCAGCGTTTTCCGGCATTTCCTTTCCCCGCAGCGTCCGCTCTTTTTTCCGCTTAAGCTCCCGCTCTGAAGCATATATTCCAGCATTTTTCCAAAAGCGTAAATATCCCCCGCAGCAGACAGGCTTTCCCCGGTCAGCTGTTCCGGAGGCGCAAAACCCGGCGTTCCTGCCCGGTCTCTGTTTTCCCCCAAAGCACAGGCGCACCCCAAATCCAAAAGCTTTGCCCGTCCATCCTGTAATATCTGCACATTCCCCGGGTTTAAGTCTCTGTAAAGCACAGGCTTACAGCGCTCATGAAGGTAGAGCAGCCCCTGGGCAAGGGACATGCCGATTCTGGCCGTCTGCGCAGGGGAAAGCCCCCCTCTTTTTTCCACCAGATGCTTCAGGCTCATTCCCGGAAGATACTCCATAATCAAAAACGCCCTTTCCTGTTCCTGCCAATGGTCACAAAAGCGCGGAAACAGGGGATGAGACACTTGCCCCAGCAGCTTTGCCTCTGCGGCCAGCATTTCCTTTTTGCCGCTTACCTTACAGGCAAAAAATCCCCCCGTATCTCTCTTTCTTACCCGGTACACCCTGGAAAAGGCTCCCTGTCCTGCGCTGTCAAGCATTTCATATCCCTTCTCGTACAGCTTTCTCTCCATTTCTGCCCCTTTCCCTGTTATCTCACCTTCCATCTCTTGATCCACCTGCCTTTTCTGCCAGGGACACCACCAGCGCCGCTCCCAGTCCTTTGCCTCTCTCTGCGGCCTTCGCCCGTATTTCTGCCTCCCGCCCAAGCTCTCCCAGACGCTTATCCAGCTGCCTCTGGGTGCGCAGACTCTCCATCTCCATACACCCCTTGAGCATCTCCTCTGTCAGATTACTGCAAAGGGAAGCCGTTGCCAGTAAAACCCCGGTGCCCGGCTGTAAAATTCCCTGTTTTATGCAGAAACGCTCTTGTCCCTCTCCGCAGCCGCCGCTTCCACAGACTTCCGTGTTTTCTCCCGCAATTTTTTTCACATTGGGCCGCAGAAATCTGGTGTTGATCTGATAGATGTTCTGTCCTCCCCGGTGAAAAAGCAAAAAGCCATCCCCTCCGCACAAAATGCCCGATACTTCTATGTCTTTTCCAGCGCCTTTTTCAGCGCCCTTCCCAGCACATTTCCCAGACATTTTTGTTCTGTAGTCCAAAATCTCCTCATCCATCCTCCGAAGCGCCCGCTCCAGGCTTTCTTTTACCGCCCTGCTTTCTGTTCCTCTGCCTTTTGCACAAAGCAAAGCCCCCATACGGCGGTACCACAAAAGAAGCTGTCCCGTAAAATACCTGTCCCCTCCCGCTGCAGCCGGGTCGCAGCACACGCAGGCAAAGGCCAATGCCGTCTGCCTGCAAGTTCCCTGCTGCAAAAGCAAAGACACTCCGTCTTTTTTTCCTGCGCCCCGTTTATGGTAACAGGAAGTTAAAAAGTCTCCCATTTTTTGTCTCCCTATTCTGTTTTGATTTGTTTGTGAAATTTTGTGAAAAATAAGATTTTATTGATGGAAATAAAAAGAAAAATCGGGGAAGGGCAGCCGCCCTCCCGCCTTAATTCAGAAAAATATTGGATAAATCGTTGAAGAACAGAAATACCATAAGCACCATGAAAAACATAAGGCCGATAAAATGCACCATGCCCTCCTTTTCCGGAGGAATGGGCTTGCCGCGGATAACCTCAATCAGCAGAAAGACCAGCCTGCCCCCATCCAGCGCCGGAATGGGCAGAAGATTTAAGATTCCCAGGTTTACGGAAAGCATCAGCGTGATATTTAACATATTCACCAGGACATTCATAAAGCCTTCGTCCTTGGTCTCCTCATAGGTTCTCCCCACCAGGTTCACCGCAATGCCCACCGGCCCCGCAACATCCTGCCTGTCAACCTGGCCCCTTACCAGCATCCCAAGGCTCTTATAGGTCATCTTTACACAATAGCGCATTTCATACCAGGCATATTTCAAACCGTCCAGCCCTTTAAGCTCCACAAATTCCGCGTTGGAGATTCCAAGCATATACCGCCCTGTGGTCTCATCATACTGGGGCGTCAGCACTGTGCTGTAACGCTGCCCATCCCGTTCATACACCACATCCACAGTCCCCGACTCATACAGCATGGTAAACAGCTGAATTTCCTCGTACAGGTAAACCTTTTCCCCGTTCAGGGAAACAATGCGGTCTCCGTCCATAAGCCCCGCTTCTGCAGCCGCCCCGTTTTCCAGCACCTCCGTAGCCACCGGATCCCTGATCACAATCAGATTGACCATGATCAACGCGATAATAAAAGCCAAAATAAAGTTAAAAAACGGACCTGCAAATACAGTGGAAATTCTTCCCCACACACTGGCCTTTAGAAAGGAGCCCTCACTGATTTCCCCCTCCTTGGTCTCCAGCCCGTCCTCGCCTTCAAACATACAGGCTCCGCCGATAGGAAACAGCTTCAGGGAATATTTGGTCTCTTTTTTCTGAAAGGAAAAAAGCGTAGGGCCCATTCCCACCGCAAATTCCACCACATGTATCCCGTTAGCCTTGGCCAGCAGAAAATGTCCAAACTCATGTGAGACAACCACCACCCCAAATATTATGATAAATAAGATCAGTGTTACCATCTGCTACTTAACCTTTCCTGCAATAAATTCATAAACCTGCCGCTGTGTTTCAAGGATTTCCTCCACAGTTGGATTTGGAAGGTTTTTGTGCTGATCCATGGATTCCTCTATCAGCTGCGGTATCTGCAGATAGGAAATCTTCCGCGCCAAAAACAGCTCCACCGCCTTTTCATTTGCCGCATTGTACACCGTAGGCATGCTTCCTCCCAGTCTGGCAGCTCTGTAAGCCAGGGCAAGGCCTGTAAAGGTGTCCGTATCCGGCTTTTCAAAGGTCAGATTTCCCAATTCAAAAAAGTTTACCCGCTCTCCCTCCATGGGTCTTCTGTCAGGATAAAAAAGAGCATATTGAATGGGAAGCTTCATATCCGGCATCCCAAGCTGCGCCATAACGGCGCCGTCCACATACTCCACCATGGAATGAATTATGCTCTGAGGATGGACTACCACCTCAATCCGGTCCAGGTCCACTCCAAAAAGCCATTTGGCTTCCATTACCTCCAGTCCCTTGTTCACCAGCGTGGAAGAGTCTATGGTGATCTTGCGCCCCATGGTCCAGTTTGGATGCTTCAGAGCGTCCTCCACCTGTATGCCTTCCAGCTCTTTTCTGGTTTTCCCCCGGAAAGGTCCCCCGGAAGCGGTCAGAAATAACCTGGATACCCTCTCCGCCGGTTCTCCGTTCAGGGACTGGAAAATTGCGCTGTGCTCACTGTCCACCGGCAGAATGGAAACACCCCGTTCCTTTGCAAGGGGCATAATAATATGGCCCGCCGTAACAAGGGTTTCCTTGTTGGCCAAAGCGATGTCCTTACCGGCCTCAATAGCGGCAATGGTAGGCTTGATACCAATCATTCCCACAATGGCGGTAACCAATACCTGCACCTCATTCAAACCTGCAATTTCCAGCAGTCCTTCCATGCCGCAGGTTACCCTCACGTCCAAATCTGCAACTCTTCTTTTCAAGTCCGAAGCCGCCTCTTGTGTCCACATACAGACCGTGGATGGCCCAAATTCCCGGATCTGCGCTTCCATCAGTTCCACATTGGTGCCTGCTGCCAGCGCCGACACCGAAAGGTCTTTGTTGCTTCTTGCCACCTCTAACGTCTGTCTTCCTATAGAGCCCGTGGAGCCCAATATTGCTATTCTCTTCATGGTATTTCCTCAATTAAAAACGAATCATCAGCACCGTGAGAAAGTAAATCATAGGCGCTGTCACTATCATACTGTCAAAGCGGTCCATAATGCCGCCGTGTCCCGGGATAAGATGCCCGTAATCCTTAATGTCATGGTTTCTCTTGATGGCGGAGGCCGCCAGGTCTCCCACCATGCTCATCACTGCGGAAGCGGCGCAGATAAAGGCAATCATCCACGCAACCGTCTGATCGGGAAATGCTTTCTCCACAAAAAAATATCCGTACAGTCCGCCGATTAACGCAGCTCCGGCCACGCCGCCAATGCAGCCCTCTAAGGATTTATGGGGACTGAGCACCGGGAATATCTTTTTCCTTCCAATCAGCTTTCCAACTGCATAGGCGCAGGTATCACACCCCCAGGAGCTGATCAGAATCATCCATACCATATAAATTCCCTGTGGGCACATACGAGTGAGGTACACAAAGGACAGCATCACCGGCGCATACAGAAAGGAAAAAAAGGCGGCTGTCACCTGACCGGCCTGAAATTTGGGAAAGGTCACCACGTATACAAGCATCAGACCCATAAACACTCCCACAATGCACATGAGCATAAGCTGTGTGTCCCCCGAGAAGAAAACAGCCCCATACCAGCACAGAATTCCCGCCATTCCCACAATTTCAAGGCCATTTAATCCCTTTGGCTTCGACGCACACCGAAGGGCCTTTGTCAGCTCCCTGTAGGCTATGAGCGAGATAACCAGCAATATGGCCGCAAGGGGAATCCCTCCAAACCCCAGGGCTAAAAGCGCTATCAAAACCAATACAATCCCACTGGCAAGTCTGGTCCAAAACATAGGGTTATTCCTCCTTTAAGCCGCCATATCTTCTGTCTCTATGATTATATGCCTCCACCGCTTTGACCAATTCTTCTTTTGAAAAATCAGGCCAGGCAACCGGGGTAAAATAAAATTCCGTGTATGCAAGCTGCCAGAGCAGAAAGTTTGAAATTCTCTGTTCGTTGCAGGTGCGGATCAAAAGGTCCGGGTCCGGTATCCCCGCCGTGTCAAGAAAGCCTGCAAAGACCTCCTCACTGATCCCTGTCTCTGACAGTTCACCTTCCTTTACCTTCTGCACAGCCTTTTTCACAGCCCGCAGAATCTCGTCTCTGCCGCCGTAATTGATGGCGATCTGAAAATGAAGACCGTCGTTATTCTTCGTTGCCTCCTCCAGCTCCTCAATGCGGCTTCGGATATCCTCGTCAAGCCTCGACTTTTCTCCCAGCACCCGGACGCACATACGGTTCTTCTCCGCCGTCTTCAGGCAGGTTTTCATATAGTTTCGCAGAAGCTTCATCAATGCGTCCACCTCATCCTGGGGACGGTTCCAATTTTCCGTGGAAAAGGCGTACACCGTCAAATATTGGATTCCCATTCTGTATGCCTCCTCACAGATGGTCTCCACTGTCTTGGCCCCCTGGACATGTCCGTAATTGCGGGGCATTCCCTTTGCCTTTGCCCACCTTCCGTTTCCGTCCAGGATAATCGCCACATGCCTTGGCACTTTTATTTCCTCGCTCATTCTCCCACATGCCTTTCCTTGTTTTTACAGAACCACATACTACTCGGGTTATGCACAAAGGAGCGGATAAGCTCTCGCATTCTCCGCCCCCGCATTGATTGGACTTTACACCGTCATGATTTCCTTGGATTTGCTGTCCATCAAGGCGTCTATATCCTTGATGTACTTGTCGGTGAGCTTTTGAAGCTGCTCCTCCAGCTGCTTTATCTCATCCTCAGAGACTTCCGTTTTCGCCAGCTTCTTGAAGGCATCGTTTCCATCTCTTCTGATATTGCGGACAGCCACCTTTCCCTCCTCCGCCTTTTTCTTTACTTCCTTCACAAGATCCTTTCTTCTCTCCTCGGTCAGCTCCGGGAACACCAGACGAATCACATTGCCGTCATTAGAGGGATTGATACCCAGATCAGAGGTCAGAATCGCCTTTTCAATCTCCTTGATCATGGACTTCTCCCAGGGAGATATCTGAATGATCCGCGCCTCCGGAACGGTGACATTTCCTACCTGCTGAATAGGAGTCGGCGTTCCATAATAATTTACCTTGATCTTATCCAGTACATGGGGATTGGCTCTCCCGGCCCGGATGGTGGCATAGTCCGATTCCAGATAATCATATGCCTTTTTCATTTTCTCATCATACTGCTGTAGTCTTGTATCCATATTTCCTCCGTCCCACCGCTGTGAAGGTTTCACCGCGGTTCCAATTTTATTCTTTACCTGCCGCCAGATTTCATACGCTTTAAACGATAACCTTTGTTCCCGTAAACCGTCCCTTCACGGCGTTTACAATACTGTTTTCCTCCTGAAGTCCAAACACCCACATGGGCATCTTGTTTTCCCTTGCCAGAATCGACGCCGTCATATCCACCACCTGCAGATTTTTGGCAATCACTTCGTCAATGGTGACCTGATCATACTTTCTAGCCGCCGGGTTTTTGTTGGGATCATCATCGTACACCCCGTCAATAGACTTTGCCAGCAGGATAACATCTGCTTCTACCTCTACCGCGCGCAGCACTACTCCCGTATCGGTGGAAAAATAAGGATGCCCTGTTCCTCCTGCAAAAAAGACCACCATGCCCTGTTCAAAATACGACTCCGCCCGGTCCTTGGAAAAGAGTTCCGTAAAGGAACCGCATACAAAGGGTGTGAGAATCCCCGTCCTCATGCCCTGGGAGCGGAAGATTTCCGACACATAAATACAATTCATAACGGTGGCCAGCATTCCGATCTGATCCGCCTTGGTGCGGTCGATATTTTCACTGGAGCGCCCTCTCCAGAAATTACCGCCTCCAATGACAATTCCCACTTGAAAGCCGGAATCAGCCAATTCCCTGACCTGCAGTGCAACCTTCTTGACCGTTTCTTCGTCAAAGCCGCTTTTTTGAGGACCTGCAAGAGCCTCACCGCTGAGCTTCAGTAATATTCTGCGCATGTTCTAACTCTCCTATTTCTGTTTTTTGCCTTCCATTTTGTAATCCTTAAAGAAGGAAGAGGGGCTGACATCCGCATAGCACTGAGAGCACATACCTTCGATCACCGCACCATTGTTGATTTGAACGGATTTTGACTTGATGTTTCCCATGACAATAGCCGACGCATCCAGAATAACCGGTCCCTTTACATCAATATCTCCCTTTACGGCGCCGGCAATGGAAGCGCTTGTGGCCGTAATATTACCGATAACAACTGAGCTTGCCCCGATCTTTACCGCACCCTCGCTGACAATCTCACCGTTGATTTTCGCGCTCTCCGCATAAATCTCTGCCGCCTTGGAATTACCCGTGATATAGCCGGTGACATTTAGCTTCCCTAATATATCAATATTTCCAATGATATTTCCCACCACATTTAAAGACCCTTCCGACGTGATATCGCCAGAAATGGTCATTCCCGCAGTGATAATAGAGGTTTCGTCCGAAACACTCTTTCGTTCGTAGGTATCCATTCTGTTTTCCGCCCCCTCTTCTGCCTGTTCTTCCATTTCTGTGTCAGGCGCAAGCGCCTTCTCCACCACGCTCTCCAAATCCATTTCCTGGGAATCCGGTTCTTTGTTCTGCTCTCCGGATGTGCCGCTTTCCAAAGCAGCTTCCCCCTGCCCAGGCTGCGTATACAAAGACTGCGTATGTACCGGCTCCGCTTCCTCCTTTACGGCTTCCGCCGTTTCCTGTATGCCAGACAGCCCTCCCTGGTCCGCTTCTGCCACCGTCTGGGGAGGCTTTACAGACTCGCCGTTCCTTTCCGCATTTCCTTCTGCATTTTGTTCCTCTTCCGGCATTAATTCATTAACCGCCTGCGACAGGTCCTCCTTCAAATCTGAGAAAAAACCCATGGTACCTTATACCTCCATTCATTCATTGTTTTTTGTTTTTATATGTTGAACCGGCTCTGTTTCCTCTGTAATTGGCAAAATTACAGTATCTTCCAACGCCAGAATGTTCTCAATAATCACAGGCAGTGCCTCCAGGGTCGTGCTCTTATTTACGGAATCGTGCATCAGGATAACCGATGTTTTTCTCTGGTCAATCTCCTTGGTACAATTTTCCACCACCATATCCACCGTCAGCTCTCTGCTTCCTCCGTCTCCGGCAGACACATTCCAGTCAAAAAAGCGTACTCCCTGACTCTCCAGATAATCTGCAAGCTCCTCCATTGGTACATCGCTCACCTTGTTGGAGCTTCCACCCGGAAACCGATACACCGTGCTTTCTATACCTGCAGCCTCATACACATACTCCCGTATCTTCTGAAAATCTTCTGCAAAGTCCTCTTTGGAACGATAAATTTCAGAGTACTCGTGGCTGTAGGAGTGCATCCCCAGCGTGTGGCCCTCCTCAACAATCTTTTTCAGGATTTCCTCTGAGGCATCCCCTTCCTTTCCCACCACGAAAAAGGTTGCCTTCACGTCATACCTGTCCAATATTTCCAAGATTTCTTCCGTATGCTTACTGGGACCGTCGTCAAAAGTCAGATATACCTTATGCGCCGCTTCCTCCTGTCTGGAAACGGCATTCCCCGAAATCTCCACATCCTCCGGTTCCTGAGTTTGTCCTTCCCCATCCTCCTCTTTTGTCTCCCTGAAAGAAAGAAGCTCCTCCAGCTGCTTTTGCTGCTCCTGTGCAGTGCGCTCCAGCGTTTCCAGCTGAGAGGAAAGCATATCCAGCCTTTCATTCAGACTCTGTATCCTGCCAAACAAAATCAGGCACAGGATAAAGAGCATCAAAGTGAATACAGACAACGGCAATAAAATGAGCTTTTTTCTCATTGCCGCGCCTTGAGGATTCTCTTGCGGCATAGTCTCTCCCAATTTGATCTTCTTTTTTATACTTCCGTAACAGTATAGCATATTCCACTTTTTTGGGAAAGACAAAAATACAAAAAGGACATGAAAAATGCCCTTTTTTTCGTTTTCCTTTATCTGTCCTGTGTCTGGCTTCTTTTCTTTTCCGCCCCACATCCGCTGCAGCCTGCACATCCACATCCGCAGCCGCCCTTTCTGATGCGACGGAGCTGGTTTCGTATGATAAAAAACGCTGCAATGGCTATTGCCGCCACAATCACAATATCTGCCATGTGTCTTTCCTTTCTTATTCTTATAAACATAGGCGTTTACGAAACTCGCTGACAAAGTCAAGAACCCGGTCATAATAACCAAAAACGGGTTCCGAAGCAGTGGCTAGTCACCCTTATTTTGGTTATTATGCCCAGTTTCTGATACCAGGGAGCGAGTTTCGCAATTACCTATCTTATAAACAGTCTATGTCAGTTTTCCTGATCGTGTGCATTCTGAAAAAGCATCTGCTTCCTTAAAGCCTCCAGCTCCTTCTCCAGCTCCCGAACCTGACGTTCTGCGGTCTCAGCCCTTTTGCGCTCCCTTTCCGTGTTGGCACGTTCTTCCTCCCTGCCCTCTTCCAAAAGCATCTGCTCTCTCTCAAAGATTTTCATATAATGTACCGCCACCTTCCTGTCCTGTTTTACTCTTTCCACCATTCCATGAAGCCTGCGCAGCTTTTCATTTACCGCGTTTGCTTCCGTGCTGTCCTCCATGTAATGCAAAAGCTGTGCCAGCTCCTCAGGAGGGTCCCCCTTCGTGCCCCTGGTATATAAAAATAAGGTGCGGTCCCCGTCCTCATAATACATATAAGGTTCTTCCTCACAGCTTCTCCTTATCGTATAAAGCATCCGGTTTAAACCAAAGGGATCAAAGGGCGTAATCACGATCACATACACATTTTTCAAAAGGGCATAATCCTGACCAGACCTGAGGCTGTCCGCATCAATCTGCGCGTGATAAAAGCGCACCCTCCTTGGATACACCATTGCCGCACCGCCCCTCCCATAAAGGCCAGGCTCCACATCATAGATATATCCCTGTCTGCCGCTCTCTTTCGTCTCTTCCAGACACACGTCCAGCCGCGCCCCATGTAAATCCGTGTCGCATCCATAATAAGTTCTCTGTGCTATGATCTCTAATCTTCCAAGGCTTCTTCCAAGTATCACCCCCAGCAATATCCTGCAGAATTGCTCTCCGATTTCCGGATGTGTTACCATGGTATTGAACAAAAAATCATCCAGCAGATTCAGCTCTTTTAATTTTCTTTTTTCCACAGCTTTCCCCTTTCGTACTTTGGCAGATGCAAAGACAAAGGGTCCGGTGAAAGCTCTCTCCCCTTCCGTGCATCCCGCCTTATTTATTATTTTGTCCATGGGATTTGCAACCGAAGCGGTTAAGAACCTTCCCTGATATGTAACTTTATCGTAGCAAATTGCAGGCATCCTGTCAAGCGCGAAAGTGCCGCAAAATCACCTTATTTGATGATTTTGCGACACTCCCAATTCCCCAAAAACAACTCTAGCTTGCCGCTTAATTAATATTTTGGCGTCCATATCCTTCTTTCATCAAAGCGTCCCTTAATATTCCTGTGATAGAACATGTCCGGTCTTGCTTCTCCCTTAAATGTGTACCAGAGCTCCTCCGGTACGCCGGAATACTGCCACACTTCTCCGCCGCGCCAAAATCTTACCTCCAGCACCTCGCATTGAGCGTCATACGCCGCCGTGTCAATGTGTGTGCCGCCAAATTTGAAATGTTTAATGATAAAAGCCCCTTTCCTTACAATTGTCAACCCGGGCCATTACGCCCAACCAATGTATTCATCGCCATCTGCGATCTGTCCACCGTAGAATTCCCCAATTCACGTATAACAATTCCCACCCACTAAGACAATTGCATTTGTCCCTGTTGTATCAAAAACCTGTTATGTAAAAATCCTGAAAATTCCCCTTAAAAATTTTCGGACATCCCATTTCCCTTTTTACTTGTTTTACTTAATAATTATACACAAATGCTCCAGTATCGCCGGTTCCTTCCTTGTATTCATTCACATTTGCATAATGTACGCAGGTGATCTTGTAGGTTTCGCCCTTTTCAGCACCCTCATACAAAATACTGCAACCCATTCTGCTCACACCGCTAACCTCTCCGCCGCTGGAGGTAGCCACCGTCTGCCAGCCATACCACACCTTCTTCTGGATTTTGATATCCTTCACCCCAATGACAGAGGAAACGCCGAAGCTTTCCGTCTGAATCTCTACCAACATACCGCTGTCGCTACCGCTGATACTGATAAAGCAGTTGCCAAAAACCGTCTGCAGGCTAGGGGTGTTCTCATCCACGGGCAAGGCATAAACCGAAGCCTCCAGCACCTGCACCTCCTCATATCCTGTATCCGCCTCTGCGGCCAAGGCCTGTGTACAGGGAGCAGACACCAGAAACATTGCTGCCAGCGCCGTACAGATAAATCTCCGCACTCTCCTTTTGATCCTTCCGTTCATTCTAAGTACTCCTTTTTCTTTTGTAGCTTTGTAATCGAAGGGTTTTCTTCCTCCTTCCCTCATTGTGTCTTCCAATTTTACCCTTCTACTTAATATATGTCCCGAAAAGGCAGTTTATTACAAAAAAAATAAAAATTTTTTAATTTTTCTATTTCCCCGACACAAAAGCATAATATTCCCTGGCCGCCTCCTCAACAAACGCCAAATCTCCTTTGCCTTGCACACAATATTGCCCACTTCCTAAATAAAAGTATAGAGTGTACACTTTCTCCCCCTGTTCTTCCTGAACTAAAACATCCAACTGCATTTCTCCCTCCTCAATGCTGTAGAGATACTCTGCATCCAAATAGGATTGCCGATTGTAAGAAATCATGCTTCCATAGTCCGTTACCCCAATTTTCAAACTGTCCCCTTTTTCCTCCTGCACAAACAAGGAAGAGACTGTTATATTATTATTCATCCTTGTAGTCTCAATTCTGTCTAACACAAACCCTTTCAGAATATTCAGGTCACCCACCTGTATTACATATCCGCGATACTCCTCCGGCACCTCCTCCAGGGTTTGATAAGTCTTTGAAGCTTCTACATCAATCTGCGTATTGGAATTATCCGGTGACGTAATCATCGTAACACCCGTCTCATCCCGCTTCAGCCAATGGAAAAATCCGCCGTTTCTCTCGGCGTTGACGCCCACCGCTCCTCCTGCGGTGAATACTGCCACAAATAAGGCCGCAGCAGAAAGACCCACAACCAGCCTTCTCTTTGCTCCCATTTTTCTGCCAAGACCTGGAACAAATTTCCGGCGTCCCTTTTCTTCCGCCTTGTGCAAAGTCTCCTGTTCTCTCAGGGCTGAAATTTCGGCCTCATCCGTCTCCCACTGGTCCCGGTGGGCCTGGAAGCGGGCATAAGCCTCCTTTATGCTCTCTTCAGGTTCCCTGTTTTCCCCCTCTAAAACCTCCAAGAGCTTCACCATGGCCGCCATTTCCTTCGGGTCAATGTCCTCCTCGGAAGCTTCAAAGGTATACCATCGCAGCCGCTCCCTGATTTCATTAATAATTGTTTCCTTACCCTTTTGATTTTTATACTCCCTGTTCATTTCCTACATCCACTTCCTCCATTTCCCTTTTACACCTCAAAACATCATGAAGTCTTTCACCAGCATGCAAAGATTTTCCAGCATACCGCTCATGGCAAAGGACAAAAAGCTCACCGCCAGAATTTCCTTTCTCAGCTTATGGATTACACGGCTGATTCTCACTCTGGCATTGTTTTCCGAAATCCCCTCCAGTCTGGCAATCTCCGGAATGGTGTATCCCCACAGATAATATCTCTTAAACCGCAGACGTTCCTCCTCATTCAGCGTTTTCTCCAAAATCACATCCAGCTCCTTTGTCTCCAGGGCGTAATCCTCCCTGGAGGGTTCCACGCCATCATCCAAAGAAATCGTTTCCAGTCTGTTAAATCTTTTCCTGATGTTGCGGATTTTATAGCATGCGGTGCGTATCAGCCATCCACCCTGGTTGGGATGTTCTCTGATAATGTCAAATTTCCTCCACGCCTCCAAAAATGTGTCTTGTACCACGTCTTCCGAAAAAGAGCTGCTGCCGAGAATTGTCCTCACATATCTTTGCACCGTTTTATAGTGCTCCTCATACATTTTTACAAATTCAGCTTCTTTATCCATTTCCTTATCCGCCTGCTTTGTTCAGCTATCTTTTGTATAATACTAATTTACCATTATTTTCCAAAAATTCTACTATTAATTTAGAAAACGTGGACTGGCTTTTTGCACCCCACAGCATAATACAGCCTCTGTAAATTTCCGGGGCGGCGGCATCAGATGCTTTGCGGACTTTTCATTGCAAAAAAAGACAACATCCCTTGGGGGTGGGATGTTGTCCAAAAAAGGGGAGGTTTTGTTAAAAAACCTACGCTTATTGTACACTATGATTTTGAAAAAGGAAATATATTTTTTTATAAAATTTTGTCTTATTTTTCAATTTTTTTATGTAACAATGACAATACACACCTGTATGCCTTGCAGGTTTTTCCGATCTATACTATAATAGTAAGGATTTTACAGAGCGAAGGAAAGGATCTGCCTCCGTCGCCTTTTCGCAACAAGTCGCTCAGAAATGAGGTATTAAAATGAGTTTTGAATTTATCAAGAAGCTGCCCACTCCGGCAGAGATTCGTGAAAAATATCCGCTTCCCCCTTCCCTTGTAAAAGTGAAGGAAGAGCGGGACGCGCAAATTCGCGACGTAATTACGGGCAAGAGCAATAAGTTTCTGGTAATCATAGGTCCTTGTTCCGCAGACAACGAGGATTCCGTATGTGATTATGTAAATCGTCTGGCAAAGGTAAACGAAAAAGTAAAGGATAAGCTGATTTTGATTCCCAGAATCTACACAAACAAGCCGCGCACTACCGGGGAGGGCTATAAAGGAATTGTGCATCAGCCGGATCCTGAGAAAAAGCCCGACTTTTTGGCCGGCCTGATTGCTATGCGGAAAATGCACATCAGAGCCATGGAGGAAACCGGTCTCACCGCTGCGGACGAAATGCTTTACCCCGAAAACTGGCGGTATGTTTCGGATATTTTGTCCTATGTTGCCATCGGCGCCCGCTCCGTGGAGGATCAGCAGCACCGTCTGACGGTCAGCGGCTTCGACGTTGCCTCCGGCATGAAAAATCCCACCAGCGGCGATTTTTCCGTTATGCTCAATTCCGTGTATGCGGCCCAGCATCCCCATTCCTTTATTTACCGGGGCTGGGAGGTAAACACTACAGGAAATGATCTGGCCCACACGGTGCTTCGGGGCGCAACAAACAAGCACGGGCACAATATTCCCAACTACCACTATGAGGATTTAAACCGTCTTTTGGAAATGTATGGCAAGATGGACTTGAAAAATCCTGCCTGTGTGATAGACGTAAACCATTCCAATTCCAACAAGCAGTTTGAGCAGCAAATCCGCATTGCCAAGGAGGTAATGCACAGCCGCAGGCTCAATGCAGATATCCACACGCTGGTAAAGGGACTTATGATTGAAAGCTATATCGAGGAAGGCTGCCAGAAGGTTGGCGGCGGCGTATACGGCAAATCTATCACCGATCCCTGCCTGGGCTGGGAGGATTCCGAAAAATTGATTTACGATATTGCAGAATATGACTGAAGCGCCTAAAAGATTTTCAGCAGTCCTGACATCAGATGGGGATTTACAAAGCTTTCCAAAAAGCAGCCCGCCAGTACTGCCAAAACAATGAACGCTAAATGCACCAGGCGTTTCGGCACAGTCATATTCCCTTCCATGTAAACCGTATTTCTGAAATAAATGCTTCTGCAGAGGCTTTCACACCAAAAAAGCAGCGCCAGCATGGCAGGCACATACAAGAGATACTGGGGCATCACACCTGTCAGGGCAAACAAAATTCCTTTCATGCCATAGCGTATCACAAGGGCCGACAGGAATGCCCCTGCCGCCATGCCGTACCAGAGCGTCATCCCCAGGCAGACCGCAAGCCCCAGATAAGTAGTGGCTGACACTGCCAGAATCAGCAATGTACCCATCCTCTGTTTTAACACATAATAAAAAAGAGCATTGCTGTTTACGGTCATATATTTCATATGATACAATGCGTATTCGTCTAATAATCCCGTATTTTCAAGCAAAATGCTCTTTCCTATATTCATGATAAAAATTCCCGCCAGAATTCCTGTAAGAAAAACAGCAAAAAGGGGAAGTCTCCCCGACCCTGTATTTCTTCCCGAGATATGCAGCATATTCCGCACCGCCTTGTCTGATAAACCTTCACGCCTTACATGACAGTTTATTCTATGCTGTGTGGAAAGCAAACATGATTCCCTTTTTAGTCTGCGGAATATTTTGCGGCATAGGTCATAATGCCGCAAATAGTTTTGGCATCCTGAATCTTACAGTCAAATATCATCTGCTTCAGCTCTCCTACCGTGTATGCCTCCACATTGATAAATTCATCTTCATCCAGATGCTGCTTCCCCGGCTTTAAATCTCTGGCCACATAAATATCAATTTTCTCATTGCAGAAGGCAACTGTTGTAAAAATGGAGGTTAAAAGCTCCAAGTTTTCACAGGTATATCCCGTTTCCTCCTCCAATTCCCGCTTTGCCGCCACATCGGTGGGCTCCTGTCTGCCGTTTAAGCCCCCGGCTGGAATCTCCAGGGTTTCCCGCTCCAGCGCATTGCGGTACTGGCGGACCATAAGCAGCCTGCCGTCCTCTTTCACAGCCACCACTGCCGCAGCTCCCTTGTGGTCAATTAAATCCCATTTTGCAATATTTCCGTTTGGAATCTGCATGGTATCCTGATAATAGTCGATAATGGCGCCCTTTGCCACCAGCTCTCTCTTGATACGCTTAAAATTTCCCATCCTACTTCTCCTCAAGCAGCTTCTCTACGCTTACCAGCTTCACGCACAGCACAAACAGCTCTGTAGCCATTTCCATTTCCTCTGTGGTCGGGAAGGTGGGCGCTATGCGGATGTTGCTGTCCTTGGGGTCTTTTCCATAGGGATAGGTGGCGCCTGCACCGGTGAGCACCATGCCGGCCTCCTTGCATTTGCTCACAATGGCCTTAGCACATCCCTCCATGGCGTCAAAGGAAATAAAATAGCCGCCGTTTGGCCTGGTCCACTGGCCAATGCCCAGTCCTCCCAGCTCATTGTCCAAAATACGCAGCACGGTTTCAAATTTGGGACGCATAATCTCCGCGTGTTTTCTCATATGAGCTTTCACGGCCTCAAAATTTTTAAAATAACGCACATGGCACAGCTGGTTGATCTTGTCATAGCCGATGGTCTGAATGGTCATGCTCTTTCTGATGGCGTCCAGATTGGCTTTGGAGGATGCCACTGCCGCAATTCCTGCTCCCGCAAAGGTCACCTTTGAGGTGGAACCGAATATATATACCATATCGGCATTGCCTGCCTTCTCACATTCTGTAAGAATATCCAATATCTCATCCTGTCTGTCGTCGTACAGATGGTGGACCGCATAAGCATTATCCCAGTAAATACGGAAATCCGCCGCTGCAGGCTTTAAGGCTGCAAAGCGCTTTACCGTTTCATCTGAATAAGAATATCCCTGGGGATTGGAATATTTGGGTACGCACCAGATTCCTTTTATGCTCTCATCCTGTGCCACAAGACGCTCCACCATATCCATATCCGGTCCATTCGGGGTCATGGGAACGTTGATCATTTCAATGCCGAAGTATTCCATAATGGAAAAATGTCTGTCATATCCCGGAACAGGGCAGAGAAATTTTACCCGATCCAGCTTGCACCAAGGAGTACTTCCCAGCACGCCGTGAGTCATAGAGCGGGCAACCGTATCAAACATGATCGTCAGGCTGGCGTTGCCGCAGACAATCACATTGTCGGCATTCACTCCCATAATATCGGCCATCAAACGCTTTGACTCCGGTATGCCGTCAAGAACGCCGTAATTGCGCACGTCCACGCCGTCCTCTGTCCTCATATCGCTTTCAGAATTTATCACATCCATAAAGTCCATAGCCATATTCAGCTGGGCTATGGAGGGCTTGCCTCTGGACATATCCAGCTTTAATCCCTTTCCCTTGGCATCCTCATAAGCCGCGGCAAGCTGTGCCTGCAGTGATAACAGTTCTTCCTTACTAAGCTCCTGATACGCTTTCATGTTTTCTCTTCCTCTCATGCCTTATTGGATAATCGTATACAATCATACACTCCGACTATCATACTATAAGCGACGGTATTTCACAAGAGGAAAATTCAATTTTTTTACAATTTATCAGCTCCACTTCCTCCGTCCACATAGGAAATCCTTCTCCGAAACGTCTGATCACACAGTCAAAAGCCCTCATGCCGTTTACATGCCTTCCGTAAAAATAAGGAATGCCGTGGGCATACACTCCATAAAGAGAGGGCTGTTCATCAAAAGGGATTTCCTTCTGTGTGCCCTGTCTGATCATTTCGATCCGCACATGATCCATGCTGATATCCTCCACAGGGCACTCCTCCTCCCCGGCGATAAAAATACAGGATTCGGATTTTAAGTAGATATGGTCAAAGGAAACGCGCCGGATAATGCCGGGGAAATCTTTCTTTTCGTTCCTGTAGGTGGCGCTGATAAAAAAGGGCTCCCCCTTTCCCCACCATCTTCTCTGGGGTGCGTCTGCATATCTTCTCACCGCCCCCGTCAGATGATGCACATGGATATCCTCCACGGTGCCGCCGTCCCGCACCCAGATGCCCACTGCTCTGGAGCAGTCCTTGATGATGCAGTCTCCAAAGGAAATATTACGGATTACCCCGTGCGTCTCTGTTCCCACCTTCAGCGCAGAATCATGGGAATGGAGCACACACCCCGTGATTACCACATTTTCGCAGGCTCCGTATCTTGCTGCCATGGGCTTTGTGGATTTCACCACAATGGCGTCGTCCCCGGATTCAATCATGCAGTTGCTGATTACAACGTCCTGACAGCTGTCCGGGTCGATCCCATCATTATTGGCCCCTCGCACTGCATTGAGAATCCGGATATTATGAATACGCACATGACGGCACCCCGCCATATGCAGTGTCCAAAAGGCAGCATCCTTCAGGGTTACATCCCTCACACTGAGATTTTCCACATCCTCAAACAAAATCAGCCTGGGACGAAAATCAGCCACACACATAGGACTTTCCGCATACCCGCCGTCTGCGCCGTCATCGTAGAAAACCTTCTCTCCCTGTCCGTAAATCATCCCGTCGCCGGACAAAGAAATATTTTCCCCATGGATAGCGCCCAAAAAGCAGCCTCCCTCCCAGCCGGTGGTCTCATTGTCGTCGTCCACCTGGGTCATAAAGTCGTCAATGTCCTCCTTGTTCAGGCTGGAAATCAGCACCGCTCCCATCTCCAGGTGCAGATCCACATTGCTTTTGAGCTGGATGGAACCGCTCATATACCTTCCCGCCGGAACCGTCACTCTTCCTCCTCCGCTCTCCCAGCACAAATCTACCGCCCTTTGAATGGCCTTTGCGTTATTGGTAACGCCGTCTGCCACAGCCCCATAATCCATAATGTTAAATTCTCGCATATTGACCCTCATTTCTACATTGTAATAAAAAACCGCTGTACCTATAAAATACAGCGGTTTTGATTCCTATGAAATTTTTCAAGTCAAAAACCGTCATGGCAGCGCTGCCCATTGACTATTTTGCATAATCAATAACGCGGCTTTCGCGGATTACATTTACCTTAATCTGTCCGGGATACTCCAATTCAGCCTCAATCTGCTTGGAAATATCGCGTGCCAAAAGAACCATATCGGCATCTGAAATCTGCTCCGGCACCACCATTACACGAATTTCGCGACCTGCCTGAATAGCAAAAGATTTATCTACGCCTTTGAAATTGTTTGTTATATCTTCTAATTGTTTTAATCTGCTAGTATAGGTTTCCAATGTTTCCCTTCTAGCTCCCGGTCTTGCAGCGGATATTGTATCAGCAGCTTGTACAATACATGCAATCAGGGAAGTGGGCTCTACATCGCCGTGATGAGATTCCACCGCATTGATAACGGTAGCATTCTCCTTGTATTTCCGGCAAAGCTCAACGCCCAGCTGGATATGAGAGCCTTCCATCTCATGATCCACAGACTTGCCGATATCGTGGAGCAGACCTGCTCTTTTCGCAAGCCTTACATCCAGTCCCATCTCGGCTGCCAGCAGACCCGACAGCTGTGCTACCTCGATAGAATGCTTCAGCGCATTCTGTCCATAGCTGGTTCTGAATTTCATCTTACCCAGTAATTTTACGAGCTCGGGGTGAATACCGTGTACGCCGACCTCCAAGGTCGCTGCTTCACCCTCTTCCTTTATCATTACCTCTACTTCCTTTTGTGCCTTTTCCACCATCTCTTCGATTCTGGCGGGATGGATACGTCCATCGACAATCAGTTTTTCGAGGGCAATTCTTGCAACCTCGCGACGAATCGGGTCAAAGCCCGACAGTATAACCGCCTCGGGTGTGTCGTCGATAATCAAATCCACACCTGTCATGGTCTCCAGGGTACGGATATTACGTCCTTCACGGCCAATAATCCTTCCCTTCATTTCATCGTTTGGAAGCTGTACAACGGAGATTGTGGTCTCAGAGACATGATCTGCTGCGCATCTCTGAATTGCTGACACAACATACTCCTTTGCTTTTTTGTCTGCTTCTTCCTTGGCGCGACTCTCCATTTCCTTGATCATCACAGCCGTTTCATGTTTTACTTCATCTTCAACAATTTTCAATAAGTAGTCTTTTGCCTGTTCAGAGGTTAAACCTGAAATTCGTTCCAGTTCCTGTACTCTTTGCTCATTCAGTTTGGAAACTTCATCCTTCAGCTTATTTAAGGATTCTTCTTTTGCCGCCAAACTTGCTTCACGCTTTTCAATGGCATCAGCCTTTTTATCGATGTTCTCTTCCTTCTGCTGTACTCTGCGCTCATAGCGCTGAGCCTCTGCTCTTCGTTCCTTGATTTCCTTGTCAAGCTCATTCTTGGTACGAATGGACTCCTCCTTTACCTCAAGCAGCGATTCGCGTTTCTTTGTCTCTGCAGTCTTAAGCGCTTCATCAATAATTTCCCTTGCCTTGTCCTCTGCATTGCCAATGGTTGCAGCCGTGACTTTTTTCTGATAAGCCGCTGTTACAACAGCGGTAATAGCAGCTGTTACAAGGATGCTGACCAATGCTGTGATCACATAACTAAGCATCTACAGGAGCACCTCCTTATTTAATTTTCATTGTACACTGTGGCTGCGGAAGATCCTCCGCAGCATATCATAGAATGTATGTACATGCTCCCAAAGGAGCGCTGAAAACATTCTAACAAGCAATTTACAACAGTTAAATTTTAAACTGAAACAGTTGTTATGTCAAGTATTTGTAAATTATTTATTCCATATCCAGCTCCGGGAAGGAGCGCATAACCTTGCTTATCTGCTCTCCGGAAAAGCCCTTCCGCCCCAAAAAGGCATAAATCCGCTGTTTTTCTCTATAGTCAGCCGTTTCGGGGTCGTACCGCTTCTTTTCCAGCAGACGCCGGATCATAGCCTGCTCATCCTGCTCTCCCCCCTTGCTTTCCCACTCCTTCCATGCCTTTTCCATGGTGGCTCTGTCAATGCCCCTGCCTGCCAGATCCTGCTCGATTCTTCTGCGGCTTCTGTCCTTTTCATGACAGGTGATAAAGTCCACTGCGTACCGCACGTCATCCGTATACCGGAAGGAAGCCACATATTCCATAGCCTGGTCAATCACCTGCTCCGGATAAAATCCCTCCCTTAGCTTTTCACGCAGCCTGGCAGTGGTATACTCCCTGTTTTTCAGCAGATTCATGGCACGCAGCTTTGCCCGCCTGGGCAGCACCTCCTCCATGATTCTCTGATAATCCTCTCCGGCCAGTGCTTCTCCCTGGCGCACCCCGTAAAGGCGGAGCTCTCCTTTGTATAAAACAAAGGAGAGCTCCTGATCAATATAAACCTTACTGCGGTTCTTTGATATCTCCACAATCTGTGTCACTGTCATCTCTGCCGACCTTATTCCGCCGCCCTGCTCCTTGCGGGCTTAGCTTCCTTTTTCTCCTGTGCAGCCGCCTCTTCGCTGTGGTCTCCTGCGCCGTCCAGTCCAAAATGAGCCCGTACCTTCTTTGCAATCTCCTGACACACTTCGGGATTGTCCTTCAGATACTGCTTTGCATTTTCACGGCCCTGGCCTATCTTGCTGCCATTATAGGCATACCATGCTCCCGATTTGTTCACTACATCAATGCTTGCGGCCAAATCCAGAATATCTCCCGTCATGGAAATACCCTCTCCAAACATAATGTCAAACTCTGCTTCCTTGAAGGGAGGCGCAATTTTATTCTTTACAACCTTTACACGGGTTCTGTTGCCGATCACTTCTCCGCCCTGCTTTAACGCTTCGATTCTTCTTACGTCAAGGCGCACAGAGGAATAAAATTTCAGGGCGCGTCCGCCGGTAGTGGTCTCCGGGTTTCCAAACATAACACCCACCTTTTCACGCAGCTGATTGATAAACACAACGCAGCAGTTGGACTTGCTGATCACCGCTGTAAGCTTGCGCAGGGCCTGTGACATCAGCCGGGCCTGCAGTCCCACATGGGAATCCCCCATGTCCCCGTCAATCTCGGCTTTCGGCACCAGCGCCGCCACAGAGTCCACCACTACAATATCAATGGCCCCGGAACGCACCATAGTTTCAGTAATCTCAAGCGCCTGCTCTCCGTTGTCCGGCTGGGAAATATACAGATTGTCAATGTCCACCCCGATATTTTTGGCATAGACGGGATCCAGCGCGTGCTCTGCATCTATAAATCCTGCAATGCCGCCTCTTTTTTGCACCTCCGCTATCATGTGCAGCGTTACTGTGGTTTTTCCGCTGGACTCAGGTCCATATATCTCAATGATTCTTCCCCTGGGAATCCCGCCCAGTCCAAGGGCAATATCAAGGCTCAAAGAACCGGTAGGAATCGTTTCTACATTCATCTGTGCGGAAGGGTCTCCCAGCTTCATAACCGCACCCTTTCCGTACTGCTTTTCAATCTGGCTCAACGCCGCGTCAAGGGCTTTGAGTTTTTCATCTTTTTCCATGAAGGTCTCCTTTTCATCCAGGAACAAACGTTCTATTTTTATTAGGATAAAACATTTGTTCGTATTTGTCAACTCTTTTTTCTTCTTTTATATTACAGTACAATATGTACCATAAAACTCCCTCAAAGGCATCCCCCCTTAAATTTTTTTCCTGCTTCACTGAAATTCTTGGCGAAATGCCCGAACGTTAAGAAATATCAGATACTAAAAATGTATCACAAAACTGTCTTAAGGACAAGTGTTTGTGATACATTCTTAAAAATACGGGGCAGAAGGGCTCTCCCCCAGCCCCAGGCAGTCAGATTGGCTGCGGCTTCGAAGCCAAGTTGCACTAAGAGGTGGCAAATTTGCTGATTTCGTTTCAAAAAATCCGAACTCGCTGCGCTCAAACATGCGGATTTTTTCTCACATCGCAAATTTGCCACTTCTAAGAGCAACTAAGGCTTCTGCAGATGACAACCAATTCTGACCGCCTGGGGCTTGGATATAAAACATTCTGCCCCAGCATTTTAAAAATCACCGTATCGGCTCAGCCATAGCAGCGGATACAGTCCCGTATCAGCGTCAACGCGCTGGCCACGGCGGCTTCTCTGACCTTCTGCCTGTTTCCGGTGAACACATACCGCTTTACAATGACTTTTCCCCTGACGCTGCAGGCGATATATACAAGCCCCACAGGCTTCTTGCTTGTGCCTCCCTCCGGGCCTGCAATCCCCGTGAGAGCCGCCGCAACGTCGGCTTTGCCCGAGCGGGCTGCGCCCAAAGCCATTTGGGCCGCAGTCTCGGCGCTCACGGCTCCATGCTTTTTTAACGTACTTTTCTTCACCTTTAAAAATTCATGCTTGGCTTCATTGGAATAGGTGACAAATCCGGTTCTGTAGACATCAGATACGCCCGGCACATTCACCAGCCTTGCGGAAAGCATGCCTCCGGTGCAGGACTCTGCGCAGGTTACCGTAAGCCCCTTTTTCTTAAGCAGCTCCACCACTGCCTGCTCCAGTGTGCACCCGGCCTTTGTGCTGTAAACTGCATGGCCGAAACGCCTCTTCAGCTCCTTTACCACTGGCTTTATCAGCGCCTGGGCTTCCTTTTTTCCAGATGCCCTTGCCGTTACCCGGATATGCACCTCTCCGGTCTTGGCATAGGTGGCGATGGTGGGATTAGTCTGGGTATCGATCAGGTCCTTCACCATGATTTCCGCCTGACTTTCAGGAATTCCACAGATTTTCACCGTTTTGGAGCAGATCACCTCAGGGCTTAGCCTGCGCAGGTAGGGAACTGCCTGCTCCTCAAACATGGGAATCATCTCTCCCGGAGGGCCTGGCAGCAAAATCACACGGCAGTCTTGGGCCTCCAGAATCAGTCCGGGCGCAGTACCGTTTTTGTTTTCCAAAACCAGGGCTCCCTCAGGAACCATGGCCTGCTTCCAGTTGTTTTGGGCCGCTTTTCTTCCGCGCTTTTGAAAGTAAGCCTCTATCGTCTCCTTTACCTGCTCAGAGAGCTTTAACTCTTTTCCCAATACCCGGGCCGCCGTCTCTTTTGTCAGATCGTCCTCGGTGGGTCCAAGCCCTCCGCATACAATTACAATATCGGAGCGTTTCACTGCCTGGGACAGGGTTTCTCCCAATCTCTCCTCATTGTCTCCCACCACAGTCTGAAAATAGCTGGAAAGCCCAAGCTCCGCACATTTTTCCGCAAGATAGGCCCCATTGGTGTTTACAATATTTCCCAAAAGCAGCTCTGTGCCCACACAGACCAATTCCACCGTCATGTCACATCTCCCTTTCCGCTTTTTACAGCTTCCGCCTGCTTCTATTTTCTGCCCTCTATTTTGTATCCTTCATCACCTCTTTATTCTTAATCAGGTAATCAATCAAGGAAATCACAGTAAGCGCCAGGGCAATCCACATAACGATCTGTGTGAGCAGCGAAAGTGCCGGAAGATTGGCAATCATCAGACACACCATGAGCATCTGGAAGGTGGTTTTGAATTTCCCCCAGTAGCTGGCGGCAATCACCACATGGTTATCGGAAGCAATGAGCCGAAAGCCGCTGATAATGAATTCTCTGCTGATAATAACGATTACCACCCAGGCAGGGATTCTCCCCATCTCCACCAAAGCAATCAAAGCCGCGCACACAAGCAGCTTATCCGCCAGGGGGTCCATAAATTTCCCGAAATTGGTCACAAGATTATATTTCCTGGCAATCTTTCCGTCAATCAAGTCCGTCAGGCTTGCAATGATAAAGACGGCCAGGGAGATCAAGTCCGTTATGAAAGTGCTTTCACCGAACCATCCCGCATATCCTCCCAGCAAAAGAACCACAAAGGGAACGATCAGTATCATTCTAAAAATAGTCAGCTTGTTTGGTAAATTCATTTTACGCATGATATATTTCTCCAATCAAATCATATTCGTTGGACCCTGTCACCTGTACCTTGACAAAATCTCCGGTCATCAGACTGGCGGAGGTGTTTACAAACAGATATCCATCCACGCCCGGGGCGTCCTTGTAGGTTCTGCCCACATATACGTCCTCGTCCGCCACCTTTCCCTCGATCATCACAGTCAGTATCCGTCCCACCATGGCCTCGGCCTTCTCAAAGGCAATCTCCTGCTGAAGCTCCATCAATTCATCTCTTCTTGCTTCCTTCACGGACTCCTCGACCTGATCGGGCATCACCGCCGCAGGCGTATCCTCCTCCTGGGAATAGGCAAAGACTCCCAGTCTGTCAAATTCCATCTCGTTCACAAACCGGTACAGCTCCTCAAAATCCTCCTGGGTTTCCCCGGGGAAGCCGCTGATCAGCGTGGTTCTCAGACAAATATCAGGAATTTTTTCCCGGAGCTTTTTGATCTGCCCTTCCAGCTCTTTTTTACTTGTTTTTCTTCCCATCCGCCGCAGAATGGAATCCGAGGCGTGCTGAATGGGAATGTCCAGATAATGGCAGACCTTGGGCTGGGTGGCAATGACCTGCACCAGCTCATCCGTAATCTCCTCCGGATAGCAGTAAAGCAGTCTGATCCAGGAAATGCCGTCGATCTCAGCCAGACGCTCCAGCAGTGTGGGCAGTGTCTTTTTTCCATATAAATCTACACCGTACAGGGTGGTTTCCTGGGCTACTAAAATTAACTCCTTTACGCCCTCTTCGGCAAGCTGCTCTGCCTCCTTAAGCAGGCTCTCCATGGGAATGCTGCGATAGCTTCCCCGCACCTTTGGAATAATACAGTAAGTGCAGTGCTTGTCACAGCCCTCCGCAATTTTCAAATAAGCAAAATGCCCGCCGGTCGTCACCACACGCTTTCCTCCCGCCACCGGCTTTGCATTAATATCCTCATAGTAATTGCGGGCTTTTCCCCCAAGGGCTTTCTCCACCGCATCTGCGATATCGGCAATAGCCATGGTGCCTATCACGGCGTCCACCTGGGGAATTTCCTTCTGGATTTCCTCCCGGTAGCGCTGTGCCAGGCATCCGGCGGCAATCAGCACCTGAATGCGCCCTTCCTCCTTCAGCTGGCTCATCTGAAGCAGTGTATTTATGCTTTCCTCTTTGGCGTCGCCAATGAAACAGCAGGTATTCACCACTACGATATCCGCCTGGTTTTCATCGTCCGTGAAGGTAAAGCCCTTCTCTGCCAGCATCCCCAGCATCCTCTCCGAATCCACCAGGTTTTTGTCGCAGCCCAATGACACAAACAATATTTTCATAAAACTTTTCTCCATAGACAGCAGAAAGGGCCGCCGCTCATACTTCCCCCGACAGCCCTAAAAAGCTACTCTTGTGTTTCTTCGTCGCCTAAAATTTTGATTTTTCCCTGATTGAGCTCCTCCACCGCTATGGAAAGGGGCTTCTTATCCTTGCCGTCCACCAGGGGCTCCTCTCCGGCAATAATCTGTCTTGCCCTCTTTGAGGTAGCCATCACTATGGAATAACGGCTGTTTACCACGGGCGCCTCTCCGGGCTCCACGTCGCTGTTTACTACCTTCATTAAATCGGAATAAGATGGATGTAACATTATTCTGCTCCTTTCGCGAACCCTTTCAGTTCGTCTCTGATTTCTTTTATAAATCCCCGTCTGCGGACAGGCGCCCTGCGGGCCGCATCCACCAGACAGTTTAACTCCTCCACACATTTTTCCAGATCGTCGTTTACCACGATATAGTCATAGGACTCCATGCCCTCCGACTCCTCGCTGGCCCTTGCCAGCCTTTTTTGAATGACCTCCTGGCTTTCCGTGCCTCTCCCCACCAGACGCCGCTCCAATTCCTTTGCGTTTGGCGGCGTCACAAAGACCAGAAGGCTCTCCGGAAACTGCTCCTTTATCTTGAGGGCTCCCTGAATCTCAATCTCCAGGATTACATCCTTTCCAGCCCTCAGCTGTTCCTCTACATAGGCTCTGGGCGTTCCGTAATAATTGCCGCAGTACATGGCATATTCTATCAGACCTGAACGTTCAATTTCTGCCTCAAAATGCTCCCTGTCTGTAAAAAAGTATTCCACACCCTCCCGCTCTCCATCTCTGGGCGGTCTTGTGGTCATGGAAACAGAAAGGGCATAATTGTCATAAGTCTGCAGAAGCCTTTTTACAATGGTGCCTTTGCCCGCCCCTGAAAATCCTGAAATTACAATTAAAATCCCTTTTTCCGTCATGTTTCTTCCCCTTCGTCCTCTCCAGACTGGGCCCGGCCCGCAATGGTTTCCGGCAAAAGCGCCGAAAGCACAAGCTGTCCGCCCTCCATAATCAGTACGGATTTTGTCTTTCGTCCCTGGGTGGCGTCCACAGCCGTTCCAAGCTCCCTGGCCTTCTGCACCAGACGCTTAATGGGCGCAGAATCAGGACTTACAATGGCAATGATTTTTTCCGTATTTACAATATTTCCAAAGCCGATATGAATTAGCCTGTTCATAGCCCCTCTATTCTATATTCTGAATCTGTTCCCGGATTTTTTCAATCTCTGTCTTAAGCTCAATGGCGCAGTTTGAAATCTCCAGATCGTTGGCCTTTGAGAGTATGGTATTGGCCTCTCTATTCATCTCCTGTGCAATAAAATCCAGCTTCCGGCCAATGCTTCCGCCCTCCAGCAGAGTGTTTCTGGTAGTCTCAATGTGGCTGCGCAGGCGCACTACCTCCTCGTCCACACACACCTTGTCCGCAAAAATAGTCACCTCCGTGAGCAGTCTGTCCTCGTCCACAGACACGTCCTCCAGAAGCTCCCTTACCTTTTCCTCCAGCTTTTCCCGGTACTGTCTTATGATCTGCGGAGAACGCCTGGAAACAAAATCCACCAGCTCCTGCATAGCGTCCAGCTTTTTAAGCAAATCCTGACGCAGGCGCTCGCCTTCCTCCACACGGGCGTTTACAAACATCTGGGCAGCGCCGTCAATGGCCCTTTGCAGTTCCTTCCAAAGCTCCTCCTCGTCCTCGGTCTGCTCCTCCATGGTAAAAACCTCGGGATATTTTGACAAAATGGATACTCTGATGTCGTCGTCCAGCCCGAAGTCCTGCGCCATCTGCCGCAGATACCTTAAATATTCCTCAGCCACCTCCCTGTGATAGCAAACGGTTGCGCTGCTCCCCGAAAAGTCCTCATAGCTGATGAACAAATCTACCTTTCCTCTGGAAATATATTTTTTCAGCTCGCTGCGAATAGCGGCTTCAAAAAAATTAAGCTTCTTCGGCATCTTGATGGTTACGTCCAGATAACGGTGATTTACGGATTTCATTTCCACCGTAAACTTTCTGTCCCTGCCTGCAGTCTCAAACCTGCCAAAGCCGGTCATGCTTTTTATCATAAGCGCTCCAATCCGGGCAGCGGCATTGTACTGCCGCACACTTCACTTTATTGTAAATTAAGTTACTCTGAGTGTCAAGGGTAAGGGGCTTTCTTTTCCGTGTATTTTCTGCTATACTATAGAATGTTTTAAAGGCCCAAGAGCCTTTGGGAATTCCATATCATATAAGAAAGGAAATCTTTCATGGCATTTGACGGAATCACTATTGCAAACGTAGTTTCTGAAATGAAACGGGAGCTTTTGGGCGGACGGCTGTATAAGATTGCCCAGCCGGAGGCCGACGAGCTTCTCCTTACCATAAAGACAGGAAACGGGCAGAAACGGCTTTTCATTTCTGCCGACGCTTCCCTGCCCTTGATTTATCTGACCCAGAGCAACAAGCAAAGTCCCATGACCGCCCCTAATTTCTGCATGCTTCTGCGCAAGCATCTGCAGAACGGACGCATTACCCACATCTCCCAGCCTGGACTGGAGCGCATTGTGCAGATTTCGGTGGAGCACTTGGACGAGCTTGGAGACCTGCGGAAAAAGACCCTTATCGTGGAGATTATGGGCAAGCACAGCAATATCATTTTCTGCGATGAGGACGGCAGGATCATTGACAGCATCAAGCATATTTCCGCCGCTGTCAGCAGTGTGCGGGAGGTGCTTCCCGGAAAGCCCTATTTTGTGGCCCACACCCAGGATAAGCTGGACGCCCTTTCCACAGATTATGACACCTTTTGGAAGGCTGTTTCTGCAAAGCCCCAGCCTGTGTTCAAGGCCCTTTACGGCAGCTTTACCGGAATCTCCCCCATTCTCGCCCAGGAGCTTTGCTATGAGGCTGATATTGACGGCGAGCTTCCCACCGCCGCCTTGGACGAGGCCGCATACCATCGGCTTTTTGAACGCTTTGAAAACATGGTGCGCGTTGTCCGGGAGGAGGACTTTGGGCCCAATATCGCTTACACCGGCTCTCAGCCGGTAGAGTTTGGTGCCCTGCCCCTTTCCATGTACACCCATGGGCCTGACAAAACTGTGGCGTATCCTTCCATGTCGGCTCTGCTGGAAAGCTATTACGCGGAAAAAAACACGCTGACACGCATCCGTCAGAAATCCGCAGACCTCCGCCGTATTGTGCAGACTGCGCTGGAACGCAATATAAAAAAATACGACCTGCAGCTGAAGCAGATGCAGGATACCCAAAAGAGAGATACCTACCGCATCTGGGGCGAGCTTTTAAATACCTACGGCTATGACGCAAAACCGGGGGCGAAATCTTTGGAGGCCGTCAATTACTATACCAACGAAAAAGTTACCATCCCCCTGGACCCCAATCTCACCGCCACGGAAAATGCAAAAAAGTATTTTGAAAAATATGGAAAGCTCAAGCGAACCTATGAGGCTTTGTCGGAGCTGACAAGGGAGGTCAAATCCCAGATCGACCATCTGGAATCCATCAGCACGGCTCTCGACATCGCCCTTTCCGAGGCTGATCTGGCCCAGATCAGAGAGGAGCTGGCCCAAAGCGGCTATATCCGCAAAAAAGGAAACGCCAAAAAGGCAAAGCTCACAAGCAGGCCCTTACACTACATCAGCAGCGACGGCTTTCATATTTATGTGGGGAAAAATAATCTTCAGAACGATCAGCTTACCTTTCAGTTTGCCTCTGGAAACGACTGGTGGTTTCACGCAAAGGGAATTCCCGGCTCCCATGTGATCGTAAAGACCGAGGGCGAAAAAGAGCTTCCTGACCGTACCTTCGAGGAGGCTGGGAGTCTGGCCGCCTACTATTCCAAGGGACGGGGACAGGACAAGGTGGAAATTGACTATGTTCAAAAAAAGCAGATTAAAAAGCCGGCTGGAGCCAAGCCTGGCTTTGTAGTGTACTATACCAATTATTCTCTTATGGCAGAATGCGACATTTCAGCGCTGACTTTGGTAAACGACTGATCTTTTACTTTAACAGGCGGCATTTCTTTGCCGCCTTCACCAAAAGATATCCCTTGGGAAAGCCCAAAAGCTCCTTCTGCGTAACCCCCCGAAGCACGATCAAAAGAACAAAATAGACACACGCCCCTATGCCAATAGCCGGAATCACGGAAATCCGCATGGAGCCGGTGAGCGCAAGCAGCCCCTCATAGACGCCCCAGGCTGTCCCCCCCATAAACAGGGAGGCAATCAAGGGGATCACAAAGGTTTTTAGCAGCTCCTGTCTGTAGCCCACTGCTCTCCGCACGGAAATCTGGTTTAAGATACACATGGCTCCGGAATAGACCGTATTGGCGATGGCCATGCTGTACAAATCCAAATCTGTGTAAAAGAGCAGAGCGATGGCCGCTGCCGTCTGCAGCACCAGTGCAATAGAGGCATTGACAATGGGAGCATTCACTCTTCCCAATCCCTGAAGAATGGAGCTGTTTAACGTAGAAAGCGCATAAAACACAACCGACAGCGACAGCGTCATCAGCAGTCTTGCCGCCAGATTTACAACCTCCTCGGACCTTGGAAACAAAAGATAGGTCACCGGCTTTGCAAGCACAAAAAGCCCTACCGCCGACGGAATGGAAATCAACATGGTAGATTTCACCGCCACGCCGATTTTATGCCTGGCTCCCTGGATATCCTTCGCCGCCATCAGCTGTGCCACCGAAGGGATCATGGCCGCAGCCATAGCGGAGGCAAAGGCAATGGGAATATTGGAAATGGTCATGGCCTGCCCGGAAAAAATACCCCAGTTGGAGTATAGCACCACTGTGTCCAGCTCCTTCATTGCAGGAAGGATTTTCGTGTACACTGCGTTATTCACCGTCCCGCTGAGATTGTACACGGCAGTGCTTAAAATAAAGGGCGTTACCACAGCCGTTATGGTCTTTAAAATCGCTCCGTAGGAATCTACGTGTCTGTGCCTGTCGTTCCTGATTCTGCGCTTTATGATTTTTCGGTTCAGCCCATAAATGGCCGCCATAAACAAAAGAGCTGCAAGCACTCCCATTCCCGTGCCCATAGCGCTGCCAACAGCGCCATAGGTGGCCCTCCTTACCTGTCCCTCCGTATCTGCAGGAACCTCCATCGTCCCCATAAAACCGTTAATCAGAAGATAGGCCGCGCCTATACTCACCACCGCGTTGGCTATCTGTTCCAAAATCTGGGACACCGAGGTCTGGGCCATGCTCTTATGTGCCTGAAAATATCCCCGCAGCACGCCCAGGATACCATAAACAAAAATAGTGGGAGCAAAGGTGCGCAGCACAGGGATAGCCGCTTCTTCTACAAAGATACCGGCCCCAAAAAACAAAAACAGGCTGGCTGCGGCGCCAACCACCAATACATATGCCATAGAGCACAGAAAAATCCTGTGCGCATTGCGGTACTCCCGAAGCGCAAGCTTCTGGGCGATTACCTTTGAGATAGCCGAGGGAATGCTGTAGGAGGAAATCAGCAGAATAATGGTGTAAAATCCATATGCCGCCTGATAATATCCCAGCCCCAGCTCCCCGATGACCTCCGTCAAAGGGCTCCTGTAAAGGAGCCCTATAATCCTGCTTATGATTCCTGCAGCGGCCAGAATTCCCGCCTGCATTACAAAGTTATTTTTCCTGCCGCCGTTGTAACTCATAGTTCACACTTCTCACTTTTATCCTATCAGCCAGTCGTACATTTCCTGATACTTACGCGCAGACACCGTCCAGGAAAAATCTACAGCCATTGCGCGGTCCACAATTTTATTCCATTCGCGCTTTCTGTCATAATAAATCCGTTCCGCATAGCGTATGGTGTTCAGCATCTCATGGGCATTGTAGTTGACAAAGCTGAAGCCCGTTCCCGTGTTCTCATATTCATTATACGGCTCCACCGTATCTTTTAGTCCACCTGTTTCTCTCACAATGGGAATGGTGCCATACCGAAGAGCCATCAACTGGCTCAGGCCGCAGGGCTCAAACAGGGAGGGCATCAGGAAGGCGTCACAAGAAGCATAAATCTTATGAGACAATGGATCAGAATAATAAATATTGGCAGATACCTTGTCTCCGTACTTCCAGTCAAAGTGACGGAACATATTTTCATAGCGCTCCTCACCCGTTCCCAAAACCACAAACTGAATATCGTCCTGACACAGCTCATCCATCACATAGGCAATCAAATCAAGCCCCTTCTGATCCGTAAGCCGGGAAACCAGGCCGATCATCATCTTTTTGTCGTCCTGCTTTAAGCCAAGCTCCTCCTGAAGCGCTCTCTTGTTTTTTACCTTTTCCTTTCGGAAATTCACGGCATTGTATTGTCTTGCAATATAAGGATCCGTCTCCGGATTAAAAGCGTCATAATCTATGCCGTTTACAATTCCTCTCAGAGAATTGCTTCTGGCACGCAGAAGGCCGTCCAGCCCCTCTCCATAAAAAGGTGTCTTGATCTCCTCCGCATAAGTATTGCTCACAGTGGTCACCGCATCCGCAAAAACAATGCCTCCCTTTAACAGGTTCGCATCCTTGTATGCCTCCAGCTTATCAGGGGTGAAATAGTAAGGAGGCAGTCCCGTGATGCTCTGCACTGTCTTTACATCCCATTTTCCCTGGAATTTCAGGTTGTGTATGGTGATTACTGATTTTATGTTACGGAAAAAGTCGCCGTCGTGGAAGCGTTCCTTCAAATAGACAGGAATCAGTCCCGTCTGCCAGTCGTGACAATGGATTAAATCAGGCTGGAAGCCGATAACCGGAAGCACGGAAAGCACAGCCTTTGAAAAGAAGGCAAATTTTTCGATCTCAAAGCGGACGTCGTCACAATAGGGCTTGAATCCGCCAAAATAGCCTTCATTGTCAATAAAGTAATAGTGTACGCCATCCTCTTGGGCCTCAAAAATTCCTACATACACGCTCTTCCAGTTGAAATCCAGATAAAAATTTGTGACGTACCTCAGTTTGTCCTTCATTTCCTGTTTCATACAGGTATATTTGGGAAGAATGACCCTGACGTCAAAATACTCCTTATCTATATATTTTGGCAGGGAACCAACTACGTCGGCCAAACCGCCCGTCTTAATGAAAGGAACTCCCTCCGATGCAGCAAAAAGAATTTTCTTCATTCCAAACCCTCCGCACAAATAGCTTCTTTCCGGCACTCCAAAATCCGCCGCCGCTTCGCATCGGCGCGCTGCTTGCGCAGCTTCTGATTTTGTCGCCTTTCCCGTCCCGGCACTCCAAAATCCGCCGCCGCTTCGCACCGGCGCGCTGCTTACGCAGCTTTTGATTTTGTCGTTATCCTATCGGAGGAAAACAAATGGATGCTTCGCATCCGCTTGTTTTCCTTCCGATAGGATACATTATACACTATATTTTGTTTGGTGGAAAGGGGTTTGTTTATTTTTAGGAGCGGTAGGATAGTCTGATTTTGTCTGCTATCAGTGCTATAAACTCGGAATTTGTGGGTTTGCCTTTTCCTGTATCTATGGTATATCCAAACAGTGCGTCCAGAGTTTCCATTCTTCCTCTGCTCCATGCCACCTCAATGGCATGGCGGATAGCTCTCTCCACCCGGCTAGGCGTGGTCTGAAAGCGTTTTGCTATGGTAGGATAGAGAATTTTGGTTATGGAGCTGATCATGGCCGGGTCCTCCACCGACATCATGATGGCTTCCCGCAGATATTGATATCCTTTGATATGAGCAGGTACGCCGATCTCATGAATCATGTTGGTTACATCCTGTTCCAGGTCCCGTATATTTACATTTTGCTTCTGTGTCTTTGAAGTCTGAATCTGCGCCGTGCTGCTTTTTGTGGAGGGAACGGTAATCATGATTTGAAACTCTTTGTCCGCATTCATCAAGTCTCCCAGGATTTTGTATACTTTTTCATTATCCTTCGTAGTTGTAATGTTTAACTGTTCCATTAAACTACCTCCCATGCCTAAAAATCTTAAATTTCGTACCTTCCTATTATAAATTGATATTGTTTGCAACATCAACTGCAATTCATCGCAAAATCCGCCCAGCTTCAGCAAAAGGAGCAATAAAACGTGTCCGTCCTGCTTCTTTTCCTAAATATCGTCAAAATCTTTTCTGCCGTCTCTGACTCCGGAAGCTTCCAGGCAAAAAAAGCTGATGCTTTCTTCAGCCATAATGCCGGAGAATTCATCAGCCCCTTAATCATTTTCAGCGCAGAACCCCTTGCCCACAGCAAAGGCATTTGTCTGCAGCAGTCCATTATTTTTTGTTTGCCGCGATGTTATGCAGAGCGTCCATGATGGCCTTCTTCACAGCTTCATCCTGCTCTGCGGCCATTCTGTGCTGCAGATAGGTCTTGGCATATTCCGTCCCCAGATTTCCCAACGCCTTCGCCGCTTCCATACGAATCTGAGGCTCTGCATTATCAATCATTCCGGCGATACTGTTCACGCTGTCCTCATCCCGGATTTCGCTGAGCGCTTCCAGTGCAGCCACCACTACTTCCGTCTCGGAAGAGCTTAGAAATTTGATAATCTTGTCCGATTTCTTTTTTTCTGCAAATTTGTGAATTTTTTCTATTGTATGCGCATTATCCATACAAGCATTCCTTCTTTCTGTTCCGGTATCCACTCTCCGGGTAATATTTATTCTACTTTTAATAATAGTACTTACTTTTCTTAAATTCAATGTAGGGAATCTTAAACAAATCTAAAATTTTCATAACCTGACAGAGAAGATTATTTTTTCTTTTGGGAATTGTGCGGCTTTCCAAAATGAGCTATACTAAGGGGTATCCGGCCCGTTTGGGGGCCAGGTCAGGAGGTAACCATATGACAAAACAGGAAATCAGCGAGATCAAGAAGCTTTTCACGCAAAAGAATTGTTCTATCACCCGCATCTGCGGCTGCTATGTGGACGGTGAAAAAAACAAGAAAACAGAATTAAAGCAAGCTTTTCTTGCATTGCCCGAGGAAGAGATGTTTAAATATTTTGAAATTCTGAGAAAGAATCTTTCCGGAACCCTGGGAAAAAATCTGCTCACGCTGGACTTTCCTCGCCACAGCGAAAGCGAAGGGGGAACACAGGAATTTTTGCTTCGCCTGAGAGACAGCAAGCTGAAGGACGAGGCCCTTTTGGAGGAGTTTTACGATAAAATCATTGCATCTTACGAATATGTGGGCAACTATCTGATTCTTATCATCCACGACGTGTACGATGTACCTGGCAAGACCCTGGACGGCATAGAGCTTGAGGACGGCTCTGATGAGGTATATGAATACATACTGGCATGTATTTGTCCCGTAAATCTGTCCAAGCCGGGCTTAAGCTACAATGCCGTAGACAACACCTTTCAAAACCGCATTCGGGACTGGGTGGTGGGAATGCCTGAAACCGGCTTCCTTTTCCCCGCCTTCAACGACAGAGGGGCAGACCTGCACAGCACCCTTTACTATTCCAGGAATTCCGAGGAGCTGAGAGAAAGCTTTGTAGAACAGCTTCTGGGCTGTCCCCTTCCTCTTCCCGCCGGAGAACAAAAGGAGACCTTCCAGACCCTGGTTCAGGAAACCCTGGGCGAAACCTGTGATATTGAGGCAGTGAAAAACATTCACGAAAAGCTGAACGAAATGTCACAGGAGCACAAGGAAGAACCAGAGCCCCTGGTTCTTGATAAAAATGAGGTAAAGACCTTGTTTGCAAGCAGCGGCGTGTCCAATGAAAAGCTGGAGGAATTTGACCGGCATTTCGACGAAACCACCGGCGGGCAGACCGCCCTTTTGGTTGATAACGTAATCAATTCCCGTTCCTTTGAGGTGAAAACCCCCGATGTGGTGATCAAAGTAAACCCGGAGCGCACAGATTTGATTGAAACCCGGACGATTAACGGCAGGCCATGCCTTGTGATTGAGCTTGGAGGCAATATTGAAGTAAACGGCATTTCTGTCCGCGCTGTTTTGGAAGAAGCGCCGGAGGCTTTGGCATAACCTGCCAAAGCCCCATCTCAGCAAAGCATATTTCCGACTTCCTCTGCGTTCCTGCGTTCCTGCGTTCCTGCATCCCTGCATTTTCTTAATCAGATACAGACTCCAAAATCATTCCGATTCCCTGTTCCAAAGTCTCCCTGTCCAAGGCGGACATGGCCCGGGCAACTGCATTTCCCTGAGCATCAATAAAGTATGTGGTTGGAATTGCCATAACGCCGTATGCAATGGCCCCCTGGGACTCAGTATCATAATAGACAGGAAAAGAATACCCCTGCTCCTCCACAAATTCCGCCGCCGTCTCTAAAGTCTCCCGGGAGCCGTCTGTGAGATTTATCATCATAAACTGGACTTCCTCTCCATATTCCGCATATGCGGCGTCAAAGTCAGGCATTTCGCTTTTACAGGGACCGCACCAGCTGGCCCAGAAGTTCAGCACCACCGGCTTTCCCTGAAAATCCGACAGCTTTACCTCGTTTCCCTGGGCATCCAGTACCGTGAAGTCCGGTGCAGCCACACCGGAGCCTTGTGCGGTGTCCTCTGTCTCTTCCCCGGAGGCCGTCTGCTGCCCCGCCTGTGCATTCTCTCCCGCATCCGTTTCTTCCGCTGCGCCTTCCTCCACAGCCCCCAGCATGTCCGGCTGCCGGTTCTTTGCCAGAAACTGATATAAAATCATGGCTCCTGCCAAAAGCAGCACCAAGGCTGCCAGAAGCGCAACAAATCCCTTTTTGTTTTTCATAATCCCTCCTAACTCAAAAACGCCAGCAGCCTTCCCATCAGCCCTGTCATCATGGAAATACCCACCACAATCAACAGTCCGCCGCAGATCAGATTGATTATTTTATAGTTTCTCTTAATAAAGTCAAATGTACTCTTCAATTTATCAATCAAAAGTGCGCTGATCAAAAAAGGCAGTCCCAGTCCCAGAGAGTAGCACAAGAGCATCAGCATGCCCGTGGCCACATGTCCCTGCTGGGAGGCAAGCATCAGCGCCGAGCCCAGAAAAGCGCCCACACAGGGCGTCCAGCCCAGGGAAAATACAATTCCGAACAAGGCGGCAGAAAAAAAGCCCATATTTTCTGTATTGACGCTCCGTCTGTTTCCCCGAAACAGATTGATTTTGATCACCCCGAGAAAATGCAGGCCGAAAAACACAACAATCAAGCCTGACACAATGTTGACAGCCGTCTGATATTCTCTCAAAAAGCTTCCCACGGTTCCCGCAAGCGCCCCCATTGCCACAAAGACCACCGTAAAGCCGAGCACAAAGCCCAGGGCCCCTGTCAGTGTCTTTTTTGTGCTGCGCTCTCCCCCTCCTGCAAAAAAGGAAATGTAAATGGGAAGCATAGGCAGCAGACAGGGGGATATAAAAGTAATAATCCCTTCCAAAAATGATATGAAATACTGCATAGCAAAATATCCTCCTATCAAAAGTCCCCTACATTATATCATATTACTCTCTTGATTTCTCCCATTTATTCCTTTATGAATTTTGAATCCGAATCGGGAATCCCTTCGTTGTCCGAAACATATCTTTCCGCTCTCATGTGAAGGTCGTATTTTTCCCGAAGGGCGGCAATGGTTCCCATCATGGGAGAGGCATGATGGATGTCAAGGGACTCTTGATCCTTCCAGCTGTCAATCAGCAGAACCGTTTCCGGGTCGTTCATCGGGAAAAAGTAGTCGTATTTTTCATTTCCAGCTTCCGCACGAATCAGGTCGGCTGTCCCGCTGCGCTCCATCTCCTCGGCGAATTTGCGGGAGCTGCCATCCTTTCCGGTATAATAGAGATTCATGGTAATACTCATTGTACTTTCCTCACTTCCTTTATTTCTTTACATCCAGCAGCTTAACGCCTTCTTCCGGATTACGATCGATTGCGCCGACGATCCTATGGGGTACATATGGCTCTTCCAGACAGGCGATGTCACGCCTTTCGCCCACTCCCATGCCAGAGCGATTTGCTGCATTTTGACACCGTACTTTTGCGCAAGAGCATGGACTCTGCGGACAATCTCCATATCCTGCTCTTTTGTACTGTCATATTTCCCCATGGCCGCCCGGTCGGTTTTGCTGCGGATGGAGTCAGATTTCCACTCCGGCCGGGCCAGATGCCCTGCCGCCAATGGACTGTAAGGCATGAGGGAAACATTCATCTGGCGGCAGATAGGGATCAGCTCCCGCTCATCCTCCCGGTAGAGGAGATTGTAATGATTCTCCATTGCCACAAACTGCACCCAGCCATTGTCTCTTGCAGCAAGCTGCATATTGTAGAACTGATAGCCGTACATAGCGGATGCACCGATAGCACGAACCTTCCCGGCTGCCACCAGATCGTTCAACGCTTTCATTGTTTCCTCAATAGGAGTATCATAGTCAAACCGATGGATAATGTACAAATCAAGATAATCCGTGCCAAGCCGTTTCAGGCTTCCGTCAATCTCGCGGTGGATGGCCTCTGCAGAGAGGCGTCCGGGATTAAAGTAAACTTTTGATGCAATGACCACTTTATCTCTTGCTATATTTTTCTTGATTGCCCGGCCTAAATATTCCTCGCTGGTGCCTTCCGAATAGCCATTAGCAGTGTCGAAGAAGTTGATGCCCAGGTCTAAGGCGTGTTTTACGATTTTCTCCGTCTCGGTCTCGTCCACTGTCCAGTCGTGGAGCGTACCGGCCTTTCCAAAGCTCATGCAGCCTACGCAGAGCCTTGATACTTCAATATCTGTGTTTCCTAATTTCGCATATTCCATATTTGCTGATGCCTCCTTAGCTTTCCGGCAGTAACTGCCGGATGCAGTGATATGCCAATTCATAAATCGTCATCTGCGCAGAGGGAATTCCCACCTGTTCCATAACAGAAAGCTGCTTCCCAGTGGGATGGGCATACGCATAAATCCCATAGAGAAATGGGAAAAAAACATAACGGAAATCACGCTTTTCCGTTTCTTCCATGCCGGGCCGATAAGCTTCCAGGCAGTGGTCAATGGCAGTCATGGCACGATAAAAAGCACGCTTGTACTCCATGAGCCGTTCTTCCCGGCTGTTTTCCTCAATCTCATACAGGTTCATGGTCTGAATCTTCAGCATAGTCTCCTGATCCTCCAGAGTGTGCGCCAGCACCTGCGCAAATTCATCCCGGTTCCAGGGTCCGCCGAAGCCCACCTTTTTCAGCTTTTCCGTCCATCGGTCATATTCTCGGGTCAGGAGGGCAAGAAAAATCTCTTCCTTTGTCTCAAAGTAGTTGTAGATCGACGGCCGGGAGAAGCTGGTTTCTGTACTGATGTCCTTGATGGTCACTTCCCGAAACCCCTTGGTGCGATAAAGGATTTCGCAGGCATCTATGATTTCGTTTTTTCTCTGGACAATCAGCTCCAATGATTCCTTTGTCATATCGTTCTCCCCCAAGGCGCCAGGTCCGGCCTGATACGCTTCATCGTTTCTCCTTGAAAGAAAGGCATTTTCCAAGGACATCTCCCGTTTCCAGATACTCATAGGTGGGAAACTCAAGCTTGCCGTCCTTCATTGCCCGATGTCTGACACCGTGTCAATAATATTATTATACCGCTTCTCTGACACTGTGTCAATAATTATTTCCGCAGATCAGGACAAGTGATTTCTCGGCAAATGCCTTGCAGGTACACGGGCTTCGCCGTATAAAGGAAGAAAAACAGAACCGGGGATTTAAGCAAGCTCAAATTCCCGGTTCTGTTTTTTCCTTTGCACGGCTCATGCCTTACGTGAAAGCTGCTGACGGGAATCGGACCCGTGACCTCCGCACTACCAATGCGACGCTCTACCGACTGAGCCACAGCAGCAATTATAAAACAACAAAAAGCACCCGCCAAAGCTGCTGACGGGAATCGGACCCGTGACCTCCGCACTACCAATGCGACGCTCTACCGACTGAGCCACAGCAGCATTCACGGTGACTGACAGGCAATCACCGTGTTACATTCTATCAAAAGACCTGACGTTTGTCAACAAAAAATTACGCCGGTTTACGCTTTTTACAGTTTAAACTGTTTCAGTGTATCGCTCAGCTGAAGCGCTCTCTTCTGCATCTGCTCTGAAGCATCCTCCAGTCTTGTAACAGCCTCCAGCTGCTTGTCTGCAGCGCCGTATACCTCCATGGAGGAGGAAGCCGTCTGTGCGGAAACTGAAGAAATGCTTTCCACAGAGCCAAGAGTCGCCGAGCGGTCGCTGTCCATATCCTTTACGCTGTCGTTAATCAGCTGCAAGGCTTCCAGCAGCCCCGACACCTGTCTCTCAATCTCCCGGAAGGAATCTATGGTTGCATTCACCGCATCCGACTGGGTAGCCACCACGCTTTCCGCCTCCTTGGCAATCTCAGACACCTTTCCGGTATTTTGAATCATTTCCTGAATAATTTTGGCAATCTCACCTGCCGCCGTAAGAGACTGGTCCGCCAGCTTTCGGATTTCCTCGGCCACTACGGCAAAGCCTCTTCCACTGGCGCCCGCCCGGGCAGCCTCAATAGACGCATTCAGAGACAGGAGATTGGTCTGGGAAGCAATTTCATTAATTACTTCCACGATCTGGCCAATGGAACGGGTTTTCTGCTCCAGCTCATCCACGGCGCCGATTACCTCTCCCGTAATTCTGGTAGTAGAAACCGCGCTGGAGGTAAGTTCTCCCGTAGCGTTCATGCCCTGTGCAATACAAGCCTCTGCGGCGTCCGTCATCTTCAATATCTGTGCTGCGCTGTCCGTTACGCTTGTAATCTTGGAGGAAAGCCCATCCATCTGGTTTAAGCAGTCCGCCGAATCCTTGTCTAAAAGCTGTACTCCCTTTTCAATCTCCTGGATGGAATCCTTAATGTTTTTGGAAGTATCCATAAACATTTCCGAGGACTCCGACACCTCTGCCGCTGCCGTCGTCAGTTCTCCGCTGACCTCCTTTACATTGGTAAGCAGCTTTTTCATATGGGATGCCATGCCTGAAATTCCCTCCGTCAAAAGCCTGAATTCATCCTTTCTTCTGGACTGGATTTCCACTGTCAGATCGCCGTCGGATATCTTCTTCAGGCACTTTACAATTTTACGGATGGTTCCGCCAAAGCTTTTTGCCAAAACGCTGCCAAGGGCAAGGGCAATTATAACTGCAGCCACGGAAATGATAACTGTCAAGCGGCGGATATCTGCGGCCTGCGCCAGAATCTGGCTGTCCGGAACCAGCACGGCGATCACAGCCTCTCTGTCTCCCAGCGCCCTGTAGAAGAAATGGTAATCGCTGCCGTTGTATGACACCTGGCTTAAGCCGGCTGTGGCATCTCCTCCTGCTGACAGTGCAGAAACCGCATTCTGGTAAAAATCTTGTCCCGAGAACACCTTTTCTTCCTGTTCAATGACCTGTCCGTTCTCCATCAAAAATTCCCCGCCGTCACAAGTCACCAGCCCAACATATGTACCTTCCCCTACATTCAGCGCCCCCAGGCTGTCCTGAAGAATATTATGGGCAAAGTCAATAATCATAAAGCCGTTAGAATCCACCATCTTTTTTACCAGACGCATGGAATACTTACTGCTGTCCACACCCAAAGCCCCATCCGCATCAGACTGGTTACCAAACAAAAGATATTTTGTGGCATTGGCCTGTGCCAGTTCTCCCTGAGGTGTAGCCACAAAAGCTTCATAGGCCTCTGTTCCGGTCAAATCCACTGTTGCAATGGGTTCCTCGCTCTGAGAAATAAAAAACACATTTGCAAGAAGGTCGTCTCCTGTCACAGCACGTTTGAATTCCGTGGTGGTCCGTCCTTTATAAACCACAGCATCTGTCATATTCCCTAAAAAATAACGCTTTAATTCGTCATCCTGCAGATAACTTCTGTAGCTTGCCTGCTCTGTATCCAGCACCAGGTTCAGATAATCCTCCACCATCTGCATCGTCTGCTCTATAGAGCTTTGATAACTGGAAAATACCGCGTTGGCCGCCATTTGATAGGAAGATACGCCCAGCGCCACAATACAGATCACAGGCACAAAAAAGGAAGCGATCAGCTTAAATTGAATTCCACGGAAAAATCCAACTGCTATTTTGTCCCGTTTCTGTTTTTGATTATTTTTCCGCTTTTGATTGTCAGGTTTCTTTCCGCTATTTGCTTTCATTTGTTCCACTGTTCTTTCTTTTTTACCATTTCCAGCCATTGAAGAGCACCCTTTCCTTCCTGGTTTCTAAAGGTGTTTATAAGGAAACCATGTAATTATTTTACCACTATTGCGGCAATACTTCAATGGCTTTCAAATTCACTTGCTTTCAAATTTACCTGCCTTCAAAGCCGCTTTCTGATCTTGCTCTTAAGGCGCTGCAGTGCATTATCCGTGGATTTCTCATCCCGGCCCAGCACCTTTGCAATCTGTGTATAGCTCATGCCCGTCATATACAAATCCAATACCTGTTTTTCAAAGGCGCTGAGTTCATTTTCAATGGTATTTTCCAGATAAGCCACCCTCTCCTTGTCCAAAAACACTGCCTCCGGATTTAATTCCGCCCGGGCCGCCAGCGCTTCAAACAGCCGCAGCTCCTCCTGATCCGCCTGCTGTCCGGGGGCGCTGTCCAGCGACACATAATTGTTCAGGGGAAAATGCTTCTGTCTGCCTGACGCCCGCACTGCAGTATACATCTGACGGCTGATGCACAAATCCGCAAAGGTGTAAAAGCTGGCATCCCTGCCGCTGTCATAATCCCGGACCGCCTTAAACAGCCCGATCATCCCCTCCTGAATCAGATCATCATTGTCGCCGCCCAAAATAAACATGGACTTCGCCTTGCTGCGGACCAGATTTTTGTACTTATTACAGATATAATCCATGATAGCCTGCTCTCCGTCTCTCAGGCGAAGAATCAGCTCCTCATCCCCGGCATTTCCATATCGCTCCGCTTCTGTCACAACGACACCTCCCGGCTTACGCCATTCTCTGTCTCACAATTTCATAGGCCAGCACTCCGGCGGCAACAGATGCATTGAGAGAATCAATATTTCCCTTCATAGGTATGGCCGCCGTCATATCACACTTTTCCTTCACAAGCCGGCCCACGCCCTCTCCCTCACTGCCGATCACAAGACCGATGGGCCCTTTCAAGTCAAGCTGATACATAATGGTTCCCCCCATATCGGCACAGACAAACCAAAGCCCCTCCTTTTTCAGCGCTTCAATGGTCTTTGCCAGATTGGTCACCTTCGCCACAGGCGTATAGTTCAAAGCTCCTGCGGAGGTTCTTGCCACCGCCGCCGTCAGTCCCACAGCCCGGTTTTTGGGGATAATTACTCCATGGGCCCCCGCCAGATTGGCAGTGCGGATGATCGCGCCCAGATTATGCGGATCCTCGATATTGTCCAGAAGAAATAAAAAGGGAGGCTCCCCCTTCTCCTTTGCGGCCCGAAGCATGTCCTCCACCTGGGCATACTCATAGGCGGCTGCAACGGCGATCACTCCCTGATGCCTTCCTGTTTCCGACATCTGGTCCAGACGTTCCCTGGTTACATATTTGATCTGGCAGTCCCCCTTCGCCGCCTCCCGTTTGATGCTGAGAATGGGGCCGTCCTTACAGCCGTCCAATAAAAACAGCTTGTCTATGGTTTTGCCCGCCCTAAACGCCTCCAGCACCGCATTTCTGCCCTCTATGGTAAATTCCTGATACGCCATAGTTCTCTTTCCTTTCTCTCCTTTGCCTTTCCTCTCTTTTTCCGGCGCTTTCCCCACAGTCTCTACAGTGTATCCAATCCTGCAAGGGCAATTCCCCTGTGGATCAAAGCCAGCATCCTCTCCTGCCTGTCCGTCAGGTACAGATATCCCATAAGCGCCTCAAAGCCTGTGGCCGTCTTATACTCTGCCAGAGTTGCATTCTTTGCCGTGGTGTGGGGCTTTGCATTTCTGCCCCTTCTGTACACCGCCGCCTCCTCCTCGGTCAGCTCCGGCAGCAGCGCCTGTATTATCTCGGCCTGCGCCTTGGCCTTTACATATTTGACAGCGTCTCTGTGCAGCTGGTTGGCAGAGCGGTTGGCCCGCTCCACCACTACAGTGCGGATGACCAGATCATACACCGCATCTCCCATATAGGCCAGCGCCAAAGGCGAATAGGTCCTGATATCCTGATCCGCGCACGCAAAAAGCTTCTTGATTTGTCCCAGCAGATTTACGCTCTCTTCCATTTTACGCCCTCTCGTGTATCCTCCAGGATAATCCCCTTTTCCAGCAGCATTTCCCGAATCTCGTCCGCTCTTTGAAAGTCTTTGGCCTTTCTTGCCGCCTGGCGTTCCTGAATCAGCCGCTCCACGTCCTCCTCCAGCATTTGTGTCTTTCGGTTCACCATAAGGCCGCAGATATCAGAAAGCTGCTCGATTTCCTCCTTAAGCCCGGACAGAAACGCCCGGCTGCTTCCATCGGACGCCCAGGTATTTGCAAATTTTACCAGCTCAAATATAGCGGAAAGGGCATCCGCCGTATTGAAATCATCATCCATGGCCTCCTCAAATTTCAGCGCAAACCCCTGGGCCTCCTTCAAAAGAGCGGCCTCCTCTTCACTGGCCTCCTCTTTAGCAGCGTTTTCCAGCAAAAAGCGCAGATTATCCACGCTGGTCACAATTCTCTCATAACCGTTTTTTGCCGCCTCCATCAGCTCCGCACTGAAATTCAAGGGACTCCTGTAATGAGCGGAAAGCATGAAAAACCGAAGCACCTGCAGGTCATACTTCTCTCCCACCTCTCTCACCGTAAAGAAATTTCCCAGGGATTTTGACATTTTGCGGTTGTCAATGTTCAAAAAAGCATTGTGCATCCAATATCTGGCAAAGGTCTTTTCATTGGCCGCCTCGGACTGGGCAATTTCGTTTTCATGATGAGGAAATACCAGATCCTCCCCGCCCGCATGAATATCAATTTCATCCCCAAGATACTTTTTGCTCATAACAGAGCACTCAATATGCCAGCCGGGTCGTCCCTGGCACCAGGGAGACTCCCAGTAAGGCTCTCCCTCCTTTTTCGGTTTCCAGAGCACAAAATCCAGGGGATCCTCCTTTTGATCCTCCCCGGACACCAAAAGAGTTCTGTTCCCCCCCCGCAGGTCATCCAGATTTTTGTGGGAAAGCTTTCCATAATCCCGAAAGCTTCTGGTGCGGTAATACACGGTGCCATCCTCTGCCCTGTAGGCATGCCCCGTCTCAATAAGCTTTTCGATCATCTCAAGCATGCCTCCAATTTCCTGGGTGGCTAAGGGATGGGTGGTGGCCGGCTTTACATTCATGGCCTCCATATCCTTTTTGCATTCTTCAATATACCGCTTGGAAATCACATCTGCGTCCACACCCTCTTCGATGGCCTTTTTGATGATTTTATCATCCACATCCGTAAAGTTGGACACGTAATTTACCTCATATCCCTTATATTCCATATATCTGCGCACCGTATCAAATACAATCATGGGACGTGCATTTCCAATGTGAATCAGATTGTAAACCGTGGGGCCGCACACATACATCCTCACCCTGCCCGGTTCTATGGGAACAAATTCTTCTTTCTTCTTTGTCAGCGTATTATAGATTTTCATGCTCATTCTTCTTTTCCTCCGCTTTCTGATCCGTTTTCTCTTCCTGGTCCTTTTGCAGTCTTTTTCGCAGCAGCTTTATCTCCGCCTCCAAATCTAGCAGACGGTTGGTCAGCTGGGAATTTGCCATCTGCAGATTGGCAATATCCTCCCGCACAGGGTCCGGCAGGTCCGTCTGGTTCATGGTCTCCTGGGGAAGTGCCATGTTATTGCGCTTCACCACTCGTCCCGGAACCCCCACCACTGTGGAATTGGGGGGAACCTCGCTTAAAACCACGCTGCCCGCCCCTATCTTGGAATTATCCCCTATGGTGAAGGAACCCAGCACCTTGGCTCCCGCGCTGATCATGACATTATTGCCTACAGTGGGATGGCGCTTGCCGTGCTCCTTACCAGTTCCGCCCAGCGTCACTCCCTGGTACAGCGTCACATTGTCGCCGATCACGGTGGTCTCGCCGATAATCACTCCATTTCCGTGATCAATAAAAAATCCCTTACCAATCTCAGCCCCCGGATGAATCTCAATCCCGGTCTTTCGCACTCCTCTCTGGGAGATATATCTGGCCAGAAAAAAATGCTTCTTCCTATACAATTTATGCGCCAGCCGATAGTGCATCATCACCTTAAAGCTGGGATACAAAAATACCTCCATAGAGGAGTGGATTGCCGGATCTCTCTCTCGTATAATCCGGATTTCCTCTTTTATGTTTGCAATGATCCCCATATTTCTCCTCGTTTCTGCGCCGCACTCCGCCCATCCCGGGTTTGCGGCAGCGCAGGCACAAACCCCTCCCTTGGGCCGTAATATGCAAAAACCGCGGATAAATCCCGGTGTATCCTCACACCAGAGACGAATTTATCCGCGGTTCCACTCTGTTTAAGGACAGCTCCCGGTCAAAAACCGGGCTGTCCCTCTCTCTTTTCGTTTAACGCACGCTTACGGGCCCGGATACCTGCCAGACGGCTCTCCCCGGACCGGCTCACGAATGCACTTCCTTCCCCTCCTGCCAAAGCCGCTTTCAGCCAGCGACGGCCTCTCTCTTTTGCAGTACCGGAAAAGTACTCTTTTCGCTCACAGCCCTTTTCCTATTTTTTATTATAAATTTTTATTATAAATTTCTGGTAAGCTTTCTAATAAACAGAATATGCAATCAGCCTGAATTTGTCAACTAAATTTTAGCGTTCTTCCTTCCACGCCTTGATTTTAAGAAGCCGCTCCTTCACCTGCTTTTCCGCGCCCTGTTCCGTTGGATGATAATATCTTGTGCCCTTCATGGACTCAGGCAGACATTCCATGCGGGTAAGCTTTTCTTTCGCATTATGGGCATACTCATAATTTTCTCCATAGTGAAGGCTTTTCATCAGCTTGGTGGGGGCATTGCGAAGCTGCAGGGGAACCGGCTCGGCCCGCTTTTCCTTCATATCCCTTCTGCATGTCTCCACAGCCTGCAGCATGGCATTGGACTTTGGCGCCATGGACAGATAAGTAACCGCGTGGGCCAGATGCACGTCGCATTCCGGCATCCCCAAAAAATGACAGGCCTGATATGCCGCCACTGCCACAATGAGAGCCTGGGAATCCGCCATGCCGATGTCCTCGCTGGCAAAACGAATCAGGCGTCTTGCAATGTACAGGGGATTTTCCCCTCCGTCCAGCATTCTGTACATCCAATAGAGGGCCGCATCCGGATCGCTGTTTCGCATAGACTTGTGAAGAGCGGAAATCAGATTGTAATGCTCCTCCCCCGCCTTGTCATAGAGAAGGGATTTCCGGCTGATGCACTGCTCCAGCTCCTCGTCGGTAACACGAATCGCGCCCTCTGATAAAATTTCGCCGTTCAGCACAGCCATCTCCAGGATATTTAACGCTGTCCTGGCATCCCCGTCCGCAAAAGCCGCAATGGCTTCAAGCTGTCTTTCTGTGATGGTTATATTTTGCTCTCCAAAGCCCTCTTTGGCCGCAAGGGCATGATGCAGTAATTCGGTAAGGTTCTCCTTTGTCAGCGGCTTTAGCACAAAGACCCTGCACCTGGACAAAAGCGCCCCGTTGATCTCAAAGGAAGGATTCTCTGTGGTGGCTCCGATCAGCACAATGCTTCCCTTCTCCACAAAAGGCAGAAAAGCGTCCTGCTGGGCCTTGTTGAACCGATGGATTTCATCCACAAACAGCAGGGTACGCACTCCCAGAAACCGATTCTGCTCCGCCTGGGCCATCACCTCTTTGATTTCCTTGATTCCGCTTGTCACCGCACTGAAATTTATGAAATTGGAGCGGGTTTTTCCCGCAATAATGCTGGCAAGGGTAGTCTTTCCCACGCCCGGCGGCCCCCAGAAGATCATGGAAGAAATCTGGTCTCTCTCAATGAGCTGTCGCAGCATTTTTCCCTCTCCCAGCAGATGCTCCTGCCCCACAAAATGCTCCAGGGTTTTTGGGCGCAGCCTGCTTGCCAGAGGCGTAGTCTCATTCCGATTGTCAAAGAGAGACATCTGCTCCATATTTGAAGAATGGTTCATAAAAGCACCTTCCTTCCCGCTTTCGTGAAATCCGCTTTTAAGGCTTCTCAGACTCTTTTGCAGCCGCTGCAGCCCTCACATCCCCCTGAGGGCTCTCTTGCCGTCAGGTCATAGGGGCTGGTGAGCATACACACGGCCTGGGCGGAAATTCCTTCTCCCTGTCCCGTAAAGCCAAGGCCCTCCTCCGTGGTGGCCTTTACATTTACCTGGGAGAGGGAAAGCCCCAGCGCTCCTGCGATGTTTTCCCGCATGGCGTCAATATAAGGGCGCATTTTAGGCGCCTGGGCAATAATGGTGGCGTCTATATTTTCCACAAGAAAATGATGCTCTGTCAGCAGCGCTCCCACCTTTTCCAAAAGCTTTATGGAAGAAATCCCCTTATAGGCCGGGTCCGTGTCCGGGAAATGACTGCCAATGTCACCCAGCGCAGCTGCACCCAGCAGCGCATCCATGACGGCATGCAGCAATACATCCGCATCCGAATGTCCAAGCAGTCCCTTTTCCCAGGGAATCTTTACCCCTCCAATGATAAGGTCTCTGTCCTTTGTAAGCCTGTGCACGTCATAGCCCGTTCCAATTCTCATATGAATACCTCTTTTCTGAGCGACTTGTCGCGAAGAGGCGACGCAAATATCAAATTTGCGTCTGCCATAAGAGCTATTTGTTTTCGCTCGGAAACAAATAGCAATGTGAAAAATCAGCACATCAGTGTGATTTTTCACATTATCCTCCTTTTCTACGCTTTTTTCCGTTTAGAGAACGAAAAACCAAGACCCTTGCGCTCGTCCCTTCTTCCTCTGCTTCGCTCCTCACCTCTTCTGCCGTTTCTGCCCTGATCTCTCCTTGCGGCATCCCTGTCTCTGCCTCTTTGGGCTCCTTTTCTTCTGTCCTCTCCGGCGCCCTTTCGTTTTCCAAAGCGGCGGCTTTCTGCTTCATCCACTGCTATCTCCTGGCCTCTGTCGCCCACCTGATACTTTAACAGCACAGCAGCCAGGTCCAGGGCGTCGCAGTTTTCCTCCTCCATTTTGTGCAGCAGATATTTCTTCATCAAATCTATATCTTCATGCTCGTGAAGCTCCCATGCCTGCTCTAAAAGCTTGAACACCTTGGCCTTCATCACCTTGCCCGTACTCGGAAGCTTCCTTTCCTCCACTGTGGTACGGCATACTCTTTCAATTTCCCGAATCTTGTAAACCTCCCGGCCCGCCGCCAGGGTAAAGGAACGCCCTGTTCTTCCGGCACGTCCCGTTCTTCCGATCCGGTGTACGTAATACTCCACGTCCTGCGGAATATCGTAATTAATTACAGCCTCCACGTCGTCCACATCAATTCCTCTGGCTGCTACGTCCGTGGCAATCAAAATATTGGTGCTTCCGTTGCGGAAACGCTTCATCACCGCATCCCGCTGATACTGGGACATATCCCCATGCAGCCCCTCCGCCTGATAGCCCTGGCGCTTCAGCACCTCGGAGAGCTCGTCCACCTTCCGCTTGGTATTGCAGAAAATCAGGCACAGCTTAGGCTGGTAGTATTCCAGCAGACGGATGCAGGCCGCATCCTTGTCCGAATTTTTAATTTTATAATAACGCTGAGACACAAGGGGGATGGTCAGCTCTTTGGCTGCCACCCGGATCAGCTTTGCGTTCTTCTGGAAGCGGTCCGTTATGTCCAGAATGGGCTTTGGCATGGTGGCGGAAAACAGCGCCGTCTGGTGCTCTCCCGGAATCTGTCCAAGAATCAGCTCCATATCCTCTCTAAATCCCATATTCAGCATTTCGTCCGCTTCATCCAGCACCACCATATTTACATGGTCCAGCTTTATGGTGCGCCGCCGCATATGGTCCATCACGCGCCCCGGTGTACCTACAATGATCTGTACTCCCTTAAGCCCGGAAATCTGCTTCCCGATCTCCTGGCCTCCATAGACAGGAAGGACTTTCACGCCGTGCATATACTTTGCAATTTTGCGCAGCTCCTCCGCCGCCTGAATGGCAAGCTCCCTGGTAGGACATAAAATCAAAGTCTGCAGTTTTTTCAGGTCCGGATCTATCCGCTGAATAGCGGGAATGCCAAAGGCAGCCGTCTTTCCCGTTCCTGTCTGCGCCTGTCCGATAATGTCCTCTCCCGCCAGCAGGCTGGGAATTGCCTGCTCCTGAATGGGAGAAAGTTTTTCAAATCCCATCTCATCGATAGCGCGCAAAATACGTTCGTCCAACAAATTTTCCAATAAATTATCCACTGAAATCTCCTTATCCTTCCTTTTTCTATACATTTTTGCAGGAACACAAAAAAAGAGAAATCATCCATTTTCGTTAATGATCTCTCCAATCATTGTCTGAACATTGCATATAAGTATAGCATGCCGTACCCAAAAATGCAAGCAGAAAATTCGTTTTTTCGATTCAGCAGTTATCATTCAGCGGCTAAAAAAGGAAAAGCCCTTCTTCTCATAAGGTCCGGCCTGCAGGGAAACTACCTGATATCCTGTGGCCGCTATGGTTTTCTTAAGCTTCTCTTCATCCAGAGGTTCCTCCGAAAGAATCTCCGTCTGTCCCTTCTTGTGGGAGGAGGAAACCTTTTTTACCTGAAATGCCCTTCTCACCGCATCATTTATATGAGCCTCGCACATGCCGCAGGCCATTCCGTCAATCTGCAATATGGTCCTTGTCATCCTGCACCTCCAAGTCCGCCGGGACAGACAGCATTTTTCCAATTACTGATACAACTTTATTATAGCAGACAGTCCTCAAAAATGCACCGCCTTTTTCTTTTCTGAATAATATTCTCAATAATCAGTTTAACAAATCTCAAACATTTTTTTAAACTTGCAAAACAATGCGCCAGTATACTGAGTACAGAAAGACCTTCAAACATAAAAATCTGTCAGACAAAGTGGGTGAATGTAATATGAGCAATCTGCTCCACGATCTTTACGATACAATGAAACGAAACGAAAAAGAGATGCTGATTGGGCGATCAGGCTCAACCCCGGAGGGAAAAAATGAAAAAGTCCGTTCCGGACAGAGCTATCTTTACAAAAAGTATGGAATGGAGAGCGAGGTCATCGAAATCCGTTTTCAAAAAAAGGGGACCGGTTCCCTTCTGAATCAGGCGCTGCTGACCGCCATGAAGCGGTATCCCTATTTCAACACAAGGCTGGTCGAGAAGGACAAAGGAATTGGCAAGGCTTGGCCACATCAGCTGCGGATATCACTTGATCGATATCACCTATTATGAGTATTCGATCTATATCTCCTTCCACCATGCTCTGTGTGATGGGCGCGGCATTATGCCCTTTGTAGAAACACTGATTTATTACTACTGCGATTTAAAATATGGCAAAAAAACGCTGCCGGAAGGCGTTCGCCTCGCCGGGAGCCCCCTGCTTCCGGGAGAGACGGCCGATCCGTTTCTGCAGCAATACGATTTCGACCAAAACAAAGAATTTATCAATCTTTCCCGTGACGCTTTCGCAATTCCCGAAAACGCGGCTGTGGATGAGAGAACAAATTACCGTTATGAGGTCAGGCTTCCCAGTGTCCAGTACCTGAGCGTATGTAAAAAGAACAACGCAACTCCTGTAATTTTGCTTGCGCTGTTGATGAGCCGTGCAATTACAGAGCTGTACCCTGAATACGACAAGCCGATCAATGCCAATATTGCGGCCGATATGTGGGATGCTCTGGATGCACAAAACACCTTCAAAAACTGACTATTGCCGCAAGGAAGCCAACGCCATGATAGGACTCTCAGACAAGCTGGACAGCCTGGGCTCCTATGAGGAAAAACAAAAGATTATGTCATTCTTTGAAGGAATGTCGCTGAATACATACATTGTCAGCTATCTTGGGAAATTTAATTTTGGTGAGAATGCGCAGTATATCTCCGATATTCACTTTTATAACTCCGGAACGACCGGTCTTGGCATCAACATGAGCTGCTGCGGAAATTTCTTTTTTCTGGACTTCAAACAAAATTTCCCTTCGGACAAATATGTGAAGGCTTTTTGTGTGGAGCTTGAAAAGCTGGGAATCGAGTATACCGCCAGCGGTAAAATTCCATTCATAACTCCCGGTGATTCTATCATTGCGAGGAAGTAGCAGTGCTTTAACTCTATCCGGCCTCAAAAAAATAAAGCTCCAGTATTACCGGAGTGGATACCGGCTAACACTGGAGCCTGCATTGCTCTTTGTTCTGCCTGTTACAGGGCCGCTGTATGTGGTCAAGGCTTCTGGCTGGCACACACCTTTATATTAAATTAAATCTGTCAAAAGTCTATTTACCGAACAAGTCGGAATGTGTTCCGGTTCTGTATAATATTAATTCGTTACCCTCAACACGATACA
>DXGH01000011.1 GCA_019114005.1 Candidatus Acetatifactor stercoripullorum | reverse complement strand
AGTCCCTGCTCGATTCTCCATAACGCATGCTGCAGACTTGCATATTTGTGTTCGGCCTGCTGTATATTATCTACATCTTCAAAAATACATATCCTGCCGCCCACCGCTTCATTCCGGCTGAATTCCGCCATTAGCCGTACTGTGTGCAAATCTGTAAATTTCCTGAGTATTGTTTCATACTTCTCATCTGTGAGAAGCGCACACAGACGCTGATACCTCTGCTCATCCTTCTGTGCCAGAAGCAGATTTACCTGTTTCCTCAATTCCTCAGCCTGTATGTCGATATAGCTTTCCTGCCTGTTTCGCTCTTCCTGATTCACATATTGAAAAACTTTCATAAGCGCCTCATGAAAATTATACTTCTGCAGAACCTTTTCCCGGCCCTTTCTCGCAATCTGTTCTCTCTCTTCTTCATGGGTCAGATAGTACGCCACACATTCTTCCAGCTCTTTTTCATTGTGGTAAAGAACAATCTCTTCCCCGGGAACAAACATCTCCTCCAGCTCTTCCTGATAATTGCTCAGCATAAAACCGCCCGCCGCCATCACGTCCAATACCCGCTGTGGCACACCCGTTTCTATACAGTGAAGAGTCATGTTCAAGTTGATTTTGCTTCTCCGATAGACGTGGGATAAAACATCATAGGACATCCCCGGTTTCACTTTGACCTTGTCGCTCAACTGCTTTGTGTTCTCATCATTGGTATAGAAGGTGACTTCATACTGCTCTGCCAGCTTATTCAAGACATGAATCCGTTCCCGATTGGCCAGGATTCTGCACAAAAAAAGGGCTTCATAAAAAAACTGCTCTGACATATAAGGATAATAGCGCTGTACCTTGCGTCCTTCCATCTCCCCCAGTGCTTCGACACATTTTTCACTCATCAGCCCATATACGCTCAAGTTCTTGTTCCATTTCAAGAAGCAAGTGTCTATGGCTTGATGCACCTGATGCCGGCAATGCTCATCCATTTGCTTTAGATATGTGTCTTCGTATCCCTTATTATATAGTTGTCCGATAAAGGTAATCTGGCTCTGATACCCACTTTTCATTTTTTTTCCAATGGTATCCGTTACCATTTTTACCTTTTCTCCATCCACCGCTAGCGGCATATGAACCACATGCTTGATTCCAGTCTCCTTCAGCCTGCGTACCTGCATTTTATCAAATGCAAAAATATAATTACATGGATACATGGCAAAATGAGTATACAATTCCTTTTGGGGCGCGTCGTACACCCATGCCACATAGGGAATCCCTGCCTCAAAACAAGCCTGGGCAATGGTAACAATAAAATCATAAGAAACGGCGCATTGGATATCTAAATCCTCTATGGCAGATATAATTCTTCTGCAGCCAGCCGCCTCGTACTTCTCCGCATGAAGTCCAAAATTACCCTGATAGACCTCATACCCTTGAGTATCCAGAACTCTGGGAATATCCAAAAGTGAGATTTCATTGGTTTGAATATACAAGATTCTGACAATCTCATCTGTCACTTGTTTCATAATACGTTCCTAATAATTTTATATGAAAAAATGGAGCCGACATTTAGCCGACTCCATCAATGGTTTACATAATCTCTTACTGCAATAAAGCCAGTACACCCTGGTTAGCCTGATTAGCCTGAGCCAGCATAGCCTGTCCTGCCTGAGCCAGAATCTGGTTATTGGAGTACTGAACCATCTCTGCAGCCATATCTGTATCGCGGATACGGGACTCTGCTGCCTGAGTATTCTCAGCAACATTGTCAAGGTTGTTAATGGTATGCTCCAATCTGTTCTGAACAGCACCAAGGCTAGAACGGAATCTGGAAACAGACTGAATTGCATTGTCAATCAATGTAATTGCATTGCCACTACTAATCTTAACATTAGCTGCAGCTGCAGTTGTACCGGATAAATCATCAACACCAATAGCAGCTGCACGCATATCAACCATGCTTACACTAATCTGCTGTCCTGACTCTGCGCCAACCTGAAGCTTATAAGTTCCAGTGCCTGTCAGCAGTTCCAACTTATTGAACTTGGTATCGTTAGCAGTTCTGTCAATCTCCGAAACAAGCTGGTTAACCTCATCATGAATGTAGGTAATATCTTCAGACTGTAAGGTACCATTGTTTGCCTTAACTGCCAACTCATTCAGTCTCTGCAGCATATCGTGAACTTCATTCAGAGCACCCTCAGCGGTCTGTACCATGGATACACCGTCCTGAGCGTTAGAAGAAGCCTGTGTCAGACCACGAATCTGACGTCTCATCTTCTCGGAAATGGAAAGTCCTGCTGCATCATCTGCTGCACGGTTAATCTTGTAACCGGAAGACAGCTTCTCAGTAGACTTAGACAGAGTAGAAGTGTTAAGGCCTAACATTCTGCTAGAGTTCATTGCCTGTAGATTGTGTTTTACTACCATAATTTATTCCTCCTTGAATATGACACCGCTTCCATGCGGCCATTTGCTTTCTGCCGTTTGCACGATTCGCACACATCGCCTCCCGGCAATTTACTGTAATCCCTCTGCAATTGTGCGGATTGCTTCGAAACTACATTTTAAAAAGCTGGGGCGAAACCCCTTTGCTTTTCTTGATTTAGTTATCGGAGAATTTTGGAATTACTTTAGGGCTATTTCAAATTTTTTTAAGAAAAAGTCTGATCGATTCCCATCCTCCTAAGGTTTTCCAGCCACTGCAGAATAAAGCTTCTGTTGTAAAGGAGATTTCCCTCGCTGTCCTTGCTTTTTTCCAGCGCAAGGGCAAGGTAGGCGTATTCATTCTCAATGTAGGTAGAGAACACGCCCTGGTCGTCCGTGTTGACAGACACCTGTATCTGGGGGCAGGCTTTCAAAAGCTCCGGGTCACAGGTCAGGCCCATATTATACCATTTGATCACCGGATGCCTGTCGTACCTCCTGAAGGTGCCGATCAGATAGTTTGAGGACGGATTGGTTTCTATTCCAACACCGATGCTTGCAATCTCCTTCTGCATTCTCTCCTGAACCTTTTTTGCCGCCCCTATCATTCGGGGATTGACCTTTATCTCCACAATCTGGCTTCCTGTTTTCCTCACACCCTGATTGTAATGATACATATAGTACAGGATGGCGGTTTCCGGATGATACCGGATTCGATAGTTTTGAGGATACTCTCTGTTGATGCCATGGTAATCCCATTCGTCCGACTGCAAAGGCTTTGGGCAGAAAAAACCATCCCTATACAGCTCTGGGTCGTCTCCTCGCAGCTTCCAGGCGTCATAGTATTCATTGATTCCAAAACGCGGGCTTTCATTGTGGTATCCATGAATTACCCTGTGCCCGTCAAAGTATTCCGCCGCCTTCCTTACAACGTTCCTGTAATCCTCCCGGCTCAGGTTCTGCATATAGATTTCATTAAAATACTCGTCAAACCGTCTTTCAATATAGGTCAGTGCCGCCTCGCATTCCGTCAGGGCATATTTGCGTATTTTGGCATGGAGCCACACCAGATTGTCCAAATAATCCTGCTTGCTCACCAATATCCGGTTAGATTTCTTTTCATACCATTCGTCAACATCGATCCCCAGCACCAGAGCATGGCCGAGACGGTCTCCGCACCGCAGGTTCAGAAAGCAGACAGCCTCCTCTATGGCTCTTAAGCCGTCCGTCACATCTAAGAAGTCCTCCCCTACATGGTAGGTGCCCATGATACTGCGGTTTTTACGGACACCATCCGCCGCCAGGCCATTTTGCAGCTTCTGGCTTACTGAGTGGTTTTTCAGATACCGGAATGCCTGTGCGAACACCTCCGGCCTGCAGCCGATTTCCGCAGCCGCCGCATCTATTCCGTGAATTCTCTCCGCTGCCGGAGAACCGTTTTCCCGCAAGGCGGCAATGGCCCGCGCCTGGCGCTGCACCTGCTGTCTCTTATAGAAATGCCTGTACAGGCTTTCCTTGTCCCTGTCAGGCTCCTTAGTAAAATGCACCACATAAAAATATTTTTCCCGGTATTTCTCCGCAGCCTCCCGGCTCAGGCCCTCGCAGATACAGCTGTCGTACCTTTCTATGGCCGCCTGCAGCTCCCTTGGCCTGTCCTTTGGTGAAATCCGGGCCTCAAGACTGCTGATGTGCTGGTTGTCCATGGTATCGCGCACCGCCATCCTTAAGTAGATTTTCTCATACTCCGTCCCATCTATGAAATCCTCCTTCCGGTCCTGGTATCTGGAGAAATTGGAAAATCCGATCAGCTGGTTTGCCTGAATCAGTTCCATGCGGATATTGGCCTTCAATACAAGGTAAAGATAAAACCAATTAATTCCGGCTCCTTCCGAAAGGCCTTTTGAAAAAGGGAATACAAAAGCCATCTCTCTCCTGTGATTACCTCGTTCCTGCCCCCGTCAACGTTCCCCGCCAGCCAGGGCTTGCAAAGGGCATAGTCATACTTGATGCCATCCCGGTATGGAATCCCGTGGAAATCCCTCTGGCGGGTGATAATTTTGTCAAGCATGGATATCTTTTCCAGCAAAAACCCAGGCTCCTCCAGCATTCTTTTAACCTGTGTCTCCTCTATCCCCTCTTCCCCCATCAGTCTGGAAAACAGAAAAACCCTGACCAGCGCAGCCTGATACCACATAATCTTCAGCCCGCTGCTTTTATAGTTTACGTCATAGCTTAGGTTTGCCTGCAGCTTATTCCTGTCATACCCCTCCAGGGTTTGTGCGAATTTCCTGTTGTCCACATGGTTCATCAGGCTCAGCCAGGACAGGTGGAACAAGGGAGCGCTTCCCTTTAGGTGGAAATGGTTTTCCGCAACGCCCCGGGACACCAGCCTGTTTAAGGCAAAGTTGTTGTGCCCAATCACCGGCTTCCAGAAAAAATCTCTTCTGTCCTTCCCCTTCAGACAGTCGTCGTAAGCGAAATAGGATGTAATAAACAAATCCTCCTCCAGCACCGTGATCATATCCCGCCAGCGCAGAAGATTCTGATACTGGCACAGGGGCTCTCCGTTTTCCTCCAGAAGGACACTGTAATCAAAGGTCATAAGCGCGTCGAACACATTTAATTGAGTATCCTCCTGACTGGGAAGGTCATTTCTAAGCCTGTGGTTCTGCCATAGAAACTCACTTTTCAGGTATCGGTACATATTTTGGATTTCATCGCTGGAATATTTTCTGATATAACCGCTTCCCAGCTTATGGAAGGTATTCTCGTCCAGTTCCTTGTACGCGGCAAAATCACCTATAATCTGGCTGGGGGAAATATAACAATAGAAGTTTTTGATTACCGCCCTCAAATTGTCCATGCCGGTTCCTCCTATATGGATGTATCCTCTACCTGCGCCGTCCCAAACGACCTCTCAAGCTGCTCAAAGCCGCTTCCAAAGACCGCTTTATGTAGGTCTTCCAGCTTCTGGGCATAGAGAAGCTTCTTTCGTCCCATTTTTTCCAGCTTATAATACGCCTCCACCTCACGAAGCACGCTGATCAGCTGCTTCACCAAGGAGTCTATGTAAGCATTGGGGTCATCCTTATTAATCTTCCACAGATTTCCCCATTGCCGCACGGCCTCCAGCATCACGTCCATGCTCTGCAAGGGCAGAATCTCCCATATCCACTTTGAATTATACTTTTTCTTCCATTGAGCATATAACTGGAAGCCCTTCATTTTTCTCAATGCACTACAGATGCTTTCCCGGTCTCTCTCCGTCACCTCTCTCGGCAGCTTATCCTTTATTTTTTGTACGAACCCATCCCATTTCCCACGATAGTCCAGTGCGTTCCTGAAATAATAATCTACGGACTGTCTCACCGGGGATACCTCTATCCGTACCCGTGGCACATCCGTCTGATGTGCCACATGCCCCATTCGACCGCGTTCCTCCTCCGATATTTCCCGGGAGCCTTGCAAAACCTCTATCTCAAGCTCCAGCTTATCCATATCGCACAGCATCAGCCTTCGGAAAAACTTCAAGATTTCTTCCTTGTTCTCCATCAGACATTTCTTCACGGAGCTGTTCTCTTTCAGGGGAAGCTGATATGTAATGACTTTTGTCAATAGGTAAATTGGGTCACCACAAACTTTTTTATTTTTGCTGAAGGCACCCGGAAAGAGCCTCGGAGTATCAGTTCCCGGCATTGGCCACTCTGATATACGTGGATTGGTTACCTACAGGTCAATGGTCCGCCGTGAGCCCTACTGTCTCAAAACGTGGTTCACATAAGCTGTGCCGACAGAGTTTCCGCGTAGATGGCTCGAACCTTGAAATGGACGAAGCCCTTTCAGGATGTCTTCAGCTGTTGCTTTGGTTACCGGCCAGATGTATGTGGCGCAAGCCATCTTACATCTGCCTGATTACCCGCTCCAGCAGCGGGATGGCAATGTCAAGGGCCTGCCGCCGCAGGCGGTGCTTTGCACCCTTGACTTTGGCAGCACGGTGCTGCAGCTCCCCCCGGCTTATGCGATGTTCCCTGTCATCATGCCCCACATGAAGCAGGCCAGTTCCCGGGCAATCGCTGTTTTGGCTACATTTGCTTTCTTGCCTTTTGACAATACCATTTTGTAGTATTTCCTGCGCAGCCTCTCATTAGCTTTGTCCGCATAGGCAATTACCTCCGGTGGATTTCCCTGCTGTCTGGCTTTGAGCGCTTTGGATTTGTGCCCCACCTGCCCGCGTCCATAGCTTTGTGCCGCTTCCACAAGCAGGCGCCTGACGTGGGTATTCCCGGCTTTTGTGATGCCCAGCCTTGTCTGGCTGTCGCCGCTGGAATCTTCTCCTGGTACAAGTCCCAGATACGAGGCAAATTTCTCCGCAGAAGGGAACCGTTTGAAATCCCCGACCTCGACAATGGAGGAAAGCGCTGTCTGTGTCTGCACACCGAGGAAACAGGAGAGTTTTTTCACCTTTTCGCTGTATTCCTCTGTCGCAGCCAATTCAGCAATTCGTTTATCAAGACGCTCAATCTTATCTGTAAGGTTCTCGAATGTAAGAAGATATTCCTTAAGTATCTCTTCATACAGTGCCCCGGGGGTCAGGTTTTTCAGCCAGCCGACATGTGCTGCGGTCCAGTGGCTTCTGCCCTCATAACGCAGGTTATTCCTTAAACAGAATGCCAGTATCTGCTGTTTTATTTTCTTGAGGGCAAGTTTGTGGTCTGTCCTCATGCGGATATATTCCCTGACCTGTTCATCCTGCTCTGTCGGGATGTGTACGGGGCTGTAGTCATGGTGTGCCAGACACTTGGCAATGTTGCGCGCATCCCGCTTATCCGTTTTGATTTTTTTCTTTCCTTTGACTACAGGCATCGTGGTTGGTGCAAGGATGACGCAGTTTACATTATGCTCAGTCAGCTGATGATATAACGTGAACCCAAGGCAGCCGGCTTCATAGCCGCACAGGAAAGACGCATTTTCACCGAATACTCCCCGCAGGGAAGCGATATAAGCGAGAACATGCTTATAATTGGCGGCTGTTGTATGTGGATGGGAGAACTCATCCTTCTCAATCGAATAGCAGCAAAGTGAAAATTTTTCCTTGTGAACGTCCATTCCTACGAAAATTGTGTTATAATCCATTTGTAATGACCTCCTTTGGTATGCGGTAACCCCTGTTGCCATTGATTTTTGCAATCTCCAGTATACAGGTAAATCCACGAGATTACAAATGTGGGGTCATTACATATTGTCTCAATCTTATTAAGCATTAAAGGCATTCCCTCCAATTCCATTTCCTGAATCCTGGATACCACGCTGGAAAAAATATCACCCCTGATAAAAATCCTCTCTATATCCCGGGGCGGCTTTAACGCCTTGCTGAGCTGGGCGGAATACAGCCAGATTAACGTCCTGAAAAAATCTGTTTCCGCAGGCCATCTATCCTCCAGCTCCCATATGGCGGCAAGCACCCTCCCATAGCCCGGCCGGTAATCCTTTGCCTCGCTTTCCCTGGAATCATTTTTCTGAAGCTTATAATTCCAGTTCACCGTATAAAAATTGTACTCCTCCCTGGCGGCCTGAAAGAGGCGCTGGATCAGCTGGGAGCCTTCCTCCCGCTCTATGCGCTGGGCGGATATATTCAACTCCTTCTGCATCCAGCAGTAAAGCTCCTCGTATTCTCCTCCCTCCCGCACAATCTCCTCTAATTCATTGATAGTATTGACCATGTTCCGCAAGGATTTCTTTACATACAAATAGGAATTGGGGTAAAACAAAATGTCCATATATCTTGCCAGGACAATAGAGGTATACATCTTCTCATTAATCTGTATTCCAGGGTTTGTGCTATATACTTCCTTCAGATAAACCTCATATTCCAGCTCCAGCTGCTCTCCGTCCATGCCGTTAAACAGCGGCATATAAATCCGCATATTTCTTGGCAGCACCTTTGCAATATAGTTATCCGCATACTGCCGCAGGGATTTTTTCTCCTCCTTCCTCACATTCACCGGGGAAAGGAGCTTGTTGGAAAACAAGCCCGTCAGCTCCAGGGAGAGCCGGCTGCCGTCTGCGGTGGCCAAAACGATGACGCCCGGAATGGTAAAAAACTGCCGCACCTGCTCCAGCTTGCTGAAGATATCTCCCGTTACCATGTCCAGATCATCGATGCACAAAACCAGGTAATTCTTCTTTTTCCCATCCACCGCCATGTATTTCAGGTAATCCTCCACCAGGGTGGCAAAGCTTTTCCTGAGATTCAGGCTTTGGGACAATTCATGGAGCTTTTCCAGCTGGGAAAGCTCTCTGCCCTCTCCCGGGCCCTTCGCAGCCTTCCAATATTCCCCATAATAGGTCTTTACCTCGCCAAATTTCTTTTTCACCTCAGTCACAATGCTTTCCTGGGGCCAGAAGCTGTTTGCCCTCTCCGCAAAGGTATCCCACAGCCTTGCCAGAACAACATCGAACAGGGTCTCCCCCTCCGCCATCATCGCCGCGTCGATCTTGTTCAGCACCTGAAACCTTACCTCTTCCCAGCCCGGAACCCCCTCTTTCGAATCCGCATATTTTTTGCCGTACTCCTTCAGAAAAAAGGCATAGGAGAGCATGGCTGAGGACTTGCCCATGCCGCGCTCTCCCATGAATGAAATTACATTGCTGATCTGATTCTCATTGCAAAATATGTCTATATCCTTCCTCTGGCCAAGAGAATCATTCATCTGGATAATCTTTTTGGTCAAAAGCTCCGCGCTGCGGTACACCTGCGCAAAAATAGAGCTCTTAAATTCAGATTTCTCCTCGTACTTAATCCTGTTCACACAATCTGCAGTAAGCAGCTTCCCCATTTACATTTCCTCCTTTTACACGCTTTGATAAGCGTCATTGTATTTTTTCTCGTACTGGGCGGTTTTCCCCTTATCACCGATGAGCCCGTACAAGCCGTATAAATGCTCGTATATTTTTCTGATTGAAAGCCTCTCCTTTATTTCCTTCTGAAGCGACCGCCGCTCCTCTTTATCCTCCGTCATCAAATCCCAAAATGAGGTTTCCTCTATTTTCTCCCATGCTTCCGCCGCACATAAATCATACTGGATGGCACGCTTTATATCCCGGCCGAAGGTGGAGAGAATTTCCCCGCACTGCCTGCAGGCCAAAAACAGATGCTCGATCTCCATAGGCCGAATCGTATTTGCCTTCAGACGCGGCTCCAGTATCCTTCTCACACAGTCGTAGGCCACGACAGCCTCCTCCACACGATCCAGCTTAAAAAAGCAAAAGCCCAGCTTATACCATGCCCTGAAATATTCCGGCCAGATCATCACGCTTTTTAAGTAGTACTTATTTGCCTCCCTGTACTTCTGGACAAAATTCTGCCAGTACTGCCCCTTAAGGAAAAAGGCGTAGGCATTGTAATCCCCCGTGGAGTTGCAGCCCTCCACATATAGCTCATATGCATGGTTAGTATCCCCCAGAAACGCGTCATAAATCTGCCCCAGCAGTATTTTGGCGCTGCTTTGCATTGACGCAGGTCCATTCTTTTCCAGATCCTGCCCCAGAGCCTCCAGCGCATGGGACTTAAAAAGATTGACTCTGGAATTTCTCTGGCAGTACAGGTTCACATCGCAGGCCACGCTTAGGAAAGCATATTCCAGCCGTTCACAGCATCTTCCCATTTTCAGAAATTTTTTATAAGAGGTAAACAGCTTTTTTGCGATGTCCCAATAGTCCTTAAAGAACCTGCTCAACAGGCCCTGGTCATTTATATTGTAAAAATACTTCGTGCTCAGGGTCACGGAAGCATATCTATATTTCACACAGATATAGGCCGCCTGCAAAAATTCGCCGATCTCGTTTTTGTCGATCCGCCCCCCATGCAGCAGCTTTCGCAAAATATCCCGCAAAAAAACACCCTCTTTTGCCGGGTCATACCATACCACAGCATCCTGGGGCTCCTCCATTTCTCCTATAGCTTCCCTGTTTCCGCACACTACCAAAAGAGCATTCTCCCCCCGCAGCTTCCGGTATGCTTCATATTCCTCTCTGTCCCGTACCAGAAAAATTTCAGCGTCATAATGGCACCTTTCTTCCTGGATAGGGGTGATTTCCGGGTAATCCCTTAAAAATTCCCCAATTTCCTTTTGGAAATCATTCTGCGAATCATAAAACCGCTCACGAACATAAACTCCAACCAGGCGGAAATACAGCAATAAGAGAGTGCTGGGCTTTATATCGGCATATTTATAGGTCAATCGAATCAACTGCATGAGCAAGCACTCCTTATTGTATTTCCGAATTCTTGATTATAATATGCGCCTGTTGAGAAAATATCGCCTGTTTAAAGATATATATTCATCAAGGATTCCATATTTGTGCAAAATTGCACATTTTCATTATAAACTGTTTTGACAGCAACTTCAATAAAAACCTGACAGCTCTGAAAGGTAAATCTCATATTTTACCAGCTAAAAGGTGGGAAGAGTTACTCTTTTGTCTTTTCCACGCATTGCCGGAAATTCGGTCCTTTTATCCACATCACATGGGCAGACTCTTCCTACACCGCCACTTCTTATTCCGTTGTCCTGCCATATCCGGGCATCACCTTCTTTCCATCTGTCTCTTTATATTTTTCTTCTTATCTGTATCTTTTCAAATCTTAAGTCTTCTGCTTTCAGTTCCTGTTTCCGAAGGCTTTCCAACAGTTCCTCCGATATTTTCTTTATGGTATATTTTAATTCCTTAATGCCCCTGTCTCCATTCTCATACATCTGCATTAATATGTCTGCTATCTGGGTAATCAGATAATGATTTTTCATGGCATTATAATCCAGACTGTTTGCATGTGTTATCATATATCTGTGATTCTTCTGAATATTAAATCCTTCATTTTCTATCAGCCATCTTTTTCTGCCTGTTTCTGTCATTTCTTCTGCCACGCTGGCGTCTATCTCTATACTGCTCAGCCATGTGAACTCCTGATGCTTTTTTCCTTCTCTTTCTATCTTCAGCTCCAGTACATGAATCGGATGTTTCCGGTATTCCAGCCCGTTTACCCAACGGATATGGAGCTTCTGCTTCATATTTGGTTTCCTCCGGTAGATTTCTTCTCTTTCAGGTACACTTTCCCCCATTTCTCCCATATTCACTATTTCACGGTATTCCTCCATGATACTCGGAATACTTCCCTCTTTATATCGTATCAGAAAATCCCATTTGCTTTTCCGGCATATCCCAAACACACTTTCATTTGCATACAGGCTGTCTGCAAGCAGACATATTGGCAGACGTGGGTACTCTCTTTTTACTGTCTCCGCAAGCCGCTTAAACGATGTCAGTTCACAATCTTGCTTACTCGCATTTGCTCTGGGATTCTCTATAAATTCTGTTGCAAGGCTGATAATCATGTCATCTCCCAATACCAGTTTTGCTTCCAGAACCTGATGATAATAGACTGTCTTTTCTTCCGGGGTTCCTCTGTTTATGGTTTTGGTCAGACAATGTTCACAATGCCTCTCTTTAAAACAGAACAACTGTGTCGCATCTACGATTACAAGCCATTTCTCTCCAAGAAACTTTCCATATTCAAAACTTCTTTTCCGGATAATCCCATATACCATTTTTTTGCGTACTTTTTCCAACTCCTGATTATCCAGTCTGCTTAAGCATTCATTGATTGTAACATAATGCGGCAGGTAATCTTTTTCTTCCAGTCCAAGCACACGGTAGATATTTTTTACGCAGGTATCTTCATTAAAAGCCTCGTTCATTTCCTGCATGGATTCTATGGAACATATATTTTTTAATATCATCACAAAAATAATGACTTCTATTTCATACGTTACATAGCTCTGATTTCTTTCGTCCATTATTTTTTTTATATCTTCAATCAGATCCGGAAAATAATGTGCCTGTATTTTCAAAAATTCCTTTATGGCATTTCTTATCTGATTCTTAATTGCCCGTTTTTCAGCTCTTGTCATAATAAGCACCTCTGTGAAAAAGTTTTTCTTTTATTTTACTGCTTCACAGAAAATATGCCTATATTTATTGCGAAAAAAATTTACCTTTCAAGGCTGA
>DXGH01000010.1 GCA_019114005.1 Candidatus Acetatifactor stercoripullorum | reverse complement strand
GGACTTCCCTATGAGAAATGTGTGGAAGCTGTAAGAAGCATGAGACAAAACGGAATCTCAAAGTGCTTTATTGCATGGATGATTTGCGCCAATCTGCGGGAGCGGGAGGATACCTTTGCGAAAACTGCCGGACTGTTGGCGGAATTCAACAAAGTGGAGGCCATAGAGCTTCTGACCTATGGTTTGCTGTTTCTGGAAAAAAGCCAGAAGCTGCTGATGCAGAAGGCAGATTTATTGATGGAGCTGAACCTGTGGGAAGAGGCTCTAAAGACATTGCAGGCGATAGAGGAACCCGATGGGGAGACAGCGGAAGTTGTCAGAGAGCTTTCTGAGGCCTTGTATGGAGTGAACGGATAGAGAAAACGATGGATGAGAAAAAAATCAGCTTTATTATGTGTACCAACAATGAATATTATATGCGGGAGTGCAGGCTTTATTTGGACGAACTAATTATCCCGGACGGATATGAAGTGAATGTGGTGGAAGTGACCGGGGCCAAATCCATGGCTGCAGGCTATAATGAGGGAATGCGGAAAACGGATGCGAAGTACAAAATTTACATGCACCAGGATGTTTTTCTGATAAACAAGAGCTTTCTAATCGATTTGCTCTCAGTGTTTCAGCAGGATGCTTCTATTGGCATGGCAGGTATGGTTGGAACACCCTATCTAATAAAGGACGGCACCATGTGGCAGGGAGTCCGGTTTGGCTTTTTCTACAGACTGAGGGAGCTTGTGGAAAAGGATTTGGTGCATCGCTTTTATCCCTTTGATGAGGGATATATGGAGATGGAGGCTGTAGACGGCCTGCTGATGGCAACGCAGTACGATATCCCATGGAGGGAGGATCTCTTTCAAAAATGGGATTTCTATGACGTGTCTCAGAGCTTTGAATTTTTGAAAGCTGGTTATAAAGTGGTGGTGCCCAGCCAGAATCCGGAGTGGTATATTCATGACTGTGGAGTTCCTAATTTGTCCAACTACAGCAAGGAGCGCAGAAAATTCCTGGAGAATTATGCAGAGTATATGGCAGGCCGTCAGAATGAGACCTGGGAAGAGTACCTGGAACAGGTGCGGATAAAGGTATCAAAAGGCTTTCATGGTTCAGAAGCGGAACGGGAACGACTGCTGCAATTATTGGATGGATTGACGGATGAGTGAAATGGACACATTAAATATTTGCTATTTGGAATGGAACAGCTTCTGCGATCGGGATATGCCCGCTGTATTGCGAGGGCTGGGACAGAATGTAATCAAAATACACTTTGAAGGATACCGGATGAAAGAGGAAGAAGTGGAGAGACTGCTGGAAACAAGTCTGGGACAATCTTCTTGCGATTTTCTTTTTTCCTTTAACTATTTTCCCACTGTATCCAAATACTGTGCAAGCCATCATGTGAAATATGTATCGTGGGTTTATGACAGCCCCCATATTCATGTGTATTCCTATACGGTGCTCAATCCCTGCAATTATATCTTCCTTTTTGACTATGCCATGTATGAAGAACTGAGGAGCGCGGGAATCCAGACCGTGTATTATATGCCGCTTGCAGTCAATGATGTAAAACTGGGCGCCCTGCGGAACGGATTGGAGCAGAGAAAGAAGTATGCAGGAGAGATTTCCTTTGTGGGCTCACTGTATACCGAGCCGAAAAACCGGTTATACGATAAATTCCGAAGCATCAGCGGATATGCCAGGGGTTATCTGGATGGACTGATACAGGCGCAGCTGCATGTACAGGGATACAATTTCCTGCGGGAGATGCTTTCCGGCGATATTGTGGCGGAGATGCAGAAAGCCTATCCCACGAATCCCAATGCGGAGTCGGCCATGTCTCCAGAGGAAATCTATGCGGATTATGTGCTTGCGAGACAGGTAACGTCTATAGAACGCCGGGAAATTCTGGAGAAGCTGGGAGAGAAGCACAGTGTAAATTTGTTTACCTATGACAGAAGCGTCTGCATCCCCGGTGTAGAAAATAAAGGCGCGGTGGACTATGATACAGAGATGCCGTACATATTTATGAATTCCAAAATCAGCTTGAACATCACATTGCGCAGTATCAAAACAGGTATCCCTCTTCGGGCATTTGATATTATGGGCAGCGGCGGATTTCTGCTGACCAATTATCAGGAGGAGTTGTTTGAGTATTTTGAGGCGGATAAGGATTTTGTATATTATACGGATTATGGGGATTTGACAGAAAAGGTGGATTATTATCTGCTGCATGAGGAAGAAAGAGTACAGATTGCGCAGAACGGCTGCAGAAAGGTGCGTGAGCAGCATAATATGAGGCTGCGGGTGCGAAGCATATTGGATATTGTGACGGGAGAGAGAAATGAGACTGCTGCTGTATGACATGGGAGCTTATACCCAGCATGATATCATGGAAGCACTGGATTGCATGGGCATCGCTTATAAAAATATCCTTTATAAACTAAAGGATGTTTCAAGGGATGTTTATTTTGAAAAGCGAGTAAAGGAGCTGTTGGCGCAGGATTCCTATGACGCGGTGCTGAGCGTAAATTATTATCCAGTATTGGCTGAAATCTGCCATGAGAAGGAGCTTGTCTATCTGTCATGGAGCTACGACAGCCCGTTGAGCAGTGAAAGGATTAAAAAAACGCTGTGGTACGAGACAAACTATGCTTTTTTCTTCGATAGAGCAGAGTGCGTGAAATATTGGAGAAAAGGATATGGGAATGTTTATCACTTGCCGCTGGCTGTAAATACCGGACGGCTTGATAAAATAAAGCTGACAGAAAAAGAGAAGCAAAAATATCGTACAGAGATTTCCATGGTGGGACAGCTGTATGATGCACAGCTGGAGGTACTGATGACGCCTCTGGACGATTATGAGAAGGGATATCTGACCGGAATCATCGAAGCACAGATGCGGCTATATGGCTGTTATTTTCTGCCGGAGGTTCTTACAGAAGAATTTTTAACTAGAATAAATGACAGATACGAAGCGCTGGGGCAGAAGAATATTAAGCTGAGCCGGGAAGGGCTTATTTTATCGGTGGCAAAGCATATTACGCACATGGAGCGGATTTTGCTGCTGGATACTTTAAGCGAGCATTATCAAGTGCAGCTGTACGGGCCGGACAAGCCGGAGAAGCTTTCTAAGGTGCAATGGCGTGGCTCGGCGGGATATTTTGATGAGATGCCGCGGATATTCAAGCAAAGCAGGATTAATCTGAATGCTTCCTTAAAATGCACAGAGTCCGGCATTCCTCTGCGAGCGCTGGATATTATGGGCAGCGGCGGATTCTTGCTGACAAATTACCAGCCGGAGCTGGCAGAGTATTTTGTAGATGGCGAAGATTTGGCGGTGTATACCAGTCTTGAAGAAGCAGTAGAAAAAAGTACATATTATTTGGAACATGAAGAGGAGCGCAGGCAGATTGCGCAGAACGGTTACCGGAAGGTATGTGAGCAGTTTGGCTATGAGGACAGGCTGCGCACTATCCTTCGGACAGCAGGACTTCTCGTGTAAAATCAGCCCATATCTGCGCAAAGGACTCTTTTGCCTGGGGGGAATCTGGCACTTCGGGTGGAATTGCTCCCAGAACCTTGTAATAAAGTAAATCCGAGTAAAGAGCGGGTAAATGATGATCAATGCCGGTGACATCGTAAAACAGCATGGACAGGCTGATTTTTTTATGAAGAAGTCCGGCATATTCCGGCTTATTTCCCCAAACTAGGTTCAAATTCTTAGTGGGAAGCATATTTAAAGCGTTTTCCCCCGCCTGAGTACGAATGTGAAAGCCGGCTAAATCCAGCGTAAGCAGGATATCTGGATTTTCTTTCTTGATTTTGGCCAGACACCGATGATCATAAGCTTCGGAATTGGTGTCAAGGATATAAAAGTGTTGCTGACACTCGCGCAGGCAGGAAGCAATCATACTTCTGACAGCAGTGTGATAGGAATAGCGAGATGAATTAATTAAAAGGACAATCTTTGCCATGGAAGTCTCCTGAAAAGTATGTTATTATTGTAGATATTATAGAGGATACGTTGGAAAATGGCAATGTTAATCTGGTAATGCAGAAAAGGAAAGATAAATATGAGAAAAGATATGGACAAGCCATTGGTCAGCGTGATTATGCCTTGTTTTAATCACGAAAAATATGTGGCAGAAGCAATAGAGAGCGTTTTAAATCAAACGTATGATAACATAGAATTCATTGCGTTGGACAATGGGTCCACAGATGGTTCCTATGAAATAATGAAGCGGTACGAGGACAGACTTGCAAAATTGCTGCATTTTGAAAAGAATGATATAGCCAAAGCGGGAGAAGCACTGAGGAGGAACTGTACGGGAGAATATATTGCTTTTATGACATCGGATGATGTATGGCTTCCAGAGAAATTAGAAAAGCAGATGAGAATCTTTCAGGAAAAAAAGGATGTAAAGGTATGTTTCACCTGGGCCAATTTGATAGATGATGATTCCAATATTACATCTTCGGGAGGAAATAATATATTTTGTGATCGGAACAGAAGCAGAGAGGAATGGGTAGAGCGGTTGTTCTGGTACGGAAACTGTATGGCGTATCCTTCCACTGTAGTGGAAAAAGAAAGCTACTTTCAAGTGCTTACTCAACTGAAGCCCTTCTATCAGCTGCCCGATAAATATTTGTGGCTTTTATATTTGATGGAGCATAATATTTATTTGATAGAGGAGGCATTGGTAAATTACAGGTGGCACACTGGCGGAGAAAACCGTAATATGAGTGCACCAGACAGCGCTGTCAGTGTGCGTACATATAATGAACGGGCAATGATTGCGGAGTATATTATGGAGCAGATGCCGGACGAGCTGTTTCTTGGGGCATTTGGGAAATATATGCAGAATTCTAATGCAATTACCCATGAAGAAATTTTATGTGAGAAATTTTTTATACTGATGGCACTTGCGAAAGTAAATCCTTGTATTGAACAGGCGGTCATTGATTTCTACTATAGAAATAACCATTATGTGCCGAACGTGGGTGATTGTCTTACGCTCACTTTACAAGAGAATTATCACTTTTCTTATCTGGACTTTCAGGAATACTGCGGCAATCATGGCATTGGAGCAATGTACTTGAAATTGCAATATAGTAAGGCGTTGGAGAATCTTTGCCAGAAGCAGAAGCTTGAACTGCAAGGCTTACATGCGGCTCTGGACAGTGATTTGGATAGAGAGGGAAGAATCGCACTGTTCCGCAGAACGGTATATACAGGGCTTAACGAGGATACCCAAAAGGCAGTGCAGCTGCTTGCTGAGTGCATAGGAAATATTATTTTCTGGATTGATCAAAGCAGTGATGAAGAAATACAGGAAAATCTGCCAAAGATGCTTGATAATGTCCGCGGAATGGCAGATTTGCTGAAAAAAGTGTGGGAAAGCTTTTTGCACATGGATTTTGACATGGATGCAGGAGAGTGGAACAAGTGCCTGGCACTTTTGGAAAAGGAAACGGTGGGAGCGGAAGAATTGAGCGACGGTATTCTTCCGGTTTTCATCAAGGTATATATAGCGCTGCAGCAATATATAGCACAAGAATAGTGATAAGGAAATGTAGCAGTATTTATGAAAAAAATTTTGATCACAGGAGCCACCGGGTTTGTAGGAAGAAATGTAAAGGAATATCTGGAGCAGCACAACAGAGAATATCAGATTTATGCACCCTCCAGCAAAGAGCTGGACTGTCTGGACGAGGTGTGCGTGGGGAAGTTTTTAAAGGAGCATCATTTTGATTACGTGCTGCATTTTGCGGTATACGGAGACGGAATAGACCATAGTAAGGACGGAACCAGAATTCTGGACTACAATCTGCGAATCTTTTTGAATTTTTACAAAAATGCGGAATTCTTTGGCAAAATGTATTATACCGGATCGGGAGCAGAATATGACAAACGCCGTGATATTGCCAGTGTCACAGAAGAAGAGATTGGCAGCGCAATACCGGTGGATGCTTATGGCCTGATGAAATATACCGTTGGCCAGCTCATCGAACAGAGCAAGAATATCTATAATTTCAGAATTTTCGGAATCTTTGGAAAATACGAATACTATCCCGCGAAGTTTATCTCGAATGTGTGCTGCAAGGCCATAAAGGGACTGCCGCTCACAATGCGGCAGAATGTTTACTTTGATTATCTGTGGGTGGATGATTTCTGCAGAATGGTTGCATATTTTCTGCACCATGATCCTGAATTTCACACCTATAATATGGTGTCGGGCCGAAGGGTGAGCTTGATGGAGATCTGCGAAACGGTGCTTCGGATAAGCGGCAGAAAGCTTCCTGTCTATGTATGCAGGGAAGGCCTGGCAAATGAATATACTGCATCAAACGAACGCCTGCTCAAAGAGTATGCAGATTGCGCGATTACCCCTTTGGAGCAGGCGGTTGGAGAGCTGTATCAGTGGTATGCCCAAAGGGAAGAGAAGATTGACTTATACAAATTGCTTTATTAGATAAAAATGACAGACGAAACAATAGAGAAAAGAGAATTTCATGAAGCTACAGGATTTGTTGCTGGATGAAAAGGCCAGCGTAAAGCAAGCAATCGAAAAATTGGAAAAAGTGCGATGCAAGACGGTATATGTGGTCAAAGGGCGTAAACTGCTTGCGTCCATATCGGACGGGGATGTACGGCGGTTTACATTGAAATCAGAAGATATGAATCAAGGCATAGCCTGCATCGCGAACTATACTCCTCATGCGTTTTACGAGTCTGACAAAAATGGGTGGAAGAAAATATTTCAGCAGTCAGAGCTGTATTCCGTTCCCCTTGTGAATTATAATGATGAGATTGTAGGAGTTGTATTTCGAAATGGTACAGTCATAAAAGAGCAGGAGCAGATGGATATTCCTGTTGTCATGATGGCAGGCGGGAAAGGAACCCGATTACATCCCTATACGAAAATCCTTCCTAAAGCGTTAATTCCGGTAGGTGATATTCCCATTTCCGAGCGTATCATCAACCGCTTCTGTGAATGTGGCTGCCGGGATTTTTTTATACTGGTGAATCATAAGAGCGCAATGATTCGGTCTTATTTTGATAATATTGAAAAAAACTACCGCATTCAATATATGGAAGAGGCTGAACCGCTTGGAACAGGCGGCGGGCTGAGTTTGTTAAAGGGATTTGTGAAACGGGATTTTGTACTGACAAACTGCGATATTCTTATTGATGCTGATTACACGGCGATATATAAAATACACTTGAAAAAGGGTAATTTTATCACAATGGTGTTGTCAGAGTACGATTCCAAGATTCCCTATGGCGTTGTGGAGATTGACCAGGAAAATAATTATCAGAAGGTGACGGAGAAGCCGACTTTTCAATATCTGATTAACACAGGGGTTTACATTGTAAATCAAAGGGTGATTGAAGAAATGCCGGAAAATACAATTATGGACTTCCCGGATATAATAGAAAAATATAAGCGCCAAGGGGAAAGAATCGGCTGTTATGTAATAAAAGAATCTGCCTATATGGACATGGGGCAGTTTGAAGAGCTTGAGAAAATGAAAGAAAAGCTGAATGTTCAGTAATCAGTAGAGGAAGCCTGCAAATGAAAAAAAGAGTAGCTGATATTATCATGGACACATTGATGGAATATGGAATAGACACATGCTTTGCGGTAGTAGGCGGAGGAGCTATGCACTTGGACAATGCGCTGCTTGTCTGTGAGAGGATGAAGAAATACTTTCATCATCATGAGCAGGCGTGTGCCATGGCAGCAGAAGCTTATGCCAGATACAGCGGCAGGATGGCGGCTGTATGCGTAACCTCAGGACCGGGGGCAACCAACACATTGACGGGAGTTATGGGCGCATGGCAGGACAGCCTGCCTATGATTGTCTTGTCGGGGCAGGTACGTTATGAAATTTCCGTACCGAAGTCAGGACTGGATTTGCGGTATCGCGGGATTCAGGAATTTGAGATTGTTCCCACAGTAAAAAATATGACCAAGTATGCGGTGATGGTTATTGATCCGCTGGCGGTAAAAAGAGAACTGGTCAAAGCAATCCACCTTGCCCTTGACGGCAGGAAAGGTCCGGTGTGGCTGGATATTCCCCAGGATGTTCAGAATGCGAGAGTAGAAGAGGAAGACTTATATCCTTTAGAGCAGTTTATCAGTGAAATTCCCGTGCCGGCTCAAACGGAAGTGAAGGATGTGCTGGGTATTTTGCAGAATGCAGAGCGTCCCTGTATCTTGGCAGGATCGGGAATTATCAGTGGGAATGTGAGAAACGAGTTTGAAGAGTTTGTGGAGCAGATGGGAGTTCCTGTCATCGGAGGAGCCTGGGTGGCGGATAATTTCTATTTGGAGCATCCGTTGTATTTTGGGCCTTCCGGAAATGTAGGCCCCAGAACAGGAAACTTTATTTTGCAGAATGCTGATGTGATTCTGACATTGGGAAACAGCCTGGGATTCCGGCAGACAGGCTTTAATCAGGAAGGCTTTGCACCAAAAGCGAAGATATACATGGTTGATGTTGACGCAGAGGAAGGGAAAAAGCCCGGACTGAGGATTGAAAGATTCATACATTCTGATTTGAAGCAGTTTTTTGATATCAGCAGAGAGCTGGGTGTGGCAAAAAAAGAGCATAAGAGCTGGCTGGAATATTGTAATCGTCTGAAGCATCGTTTTAACCCGTATGAAGCAACGGAGCATTTGAAGACAGAAGACCGTGTGTGCAGTTATCAATTTTGGAAGATATTTGCACAGTATGAGCCGGCAGACAGCATTCTGGCATTGGGAAACAATACGGCCAATACTGCAAAACTGCAGCTTGGCGTTGCCAAAAAGGAGCAGCGTGTTCTGACAAATTATACTTGTGGCTCCATGGGGTATGATATTCCTGCTGCAATCGGTGCGGCGGTGTCTTCCGGAAAACAGGTATTTTGTGTTACCGGGGATGGAAGTATCATGATGAATTTGCAGGAGCTTCAAACCATTGTGCAGTATGATCTGCCAATTCATATTGTAGTTTTTAATAATGATGGATATGGAGCAATCAGGCAGACAAGCAAGAACTTTTTCCAGGGAAAATATATAGGATGCACACCGGACAGCGGTGTCAGCTTCCCTGATTTTCAAAAGGTTGCAGACACTTTTGGCTTTGCATATCTTTGCTGTAAAACCAATGCGGAATTGGAGGAAACGGTCAGGCAGATGCTCAATGCAAAGCAGCGCGTGCTTTTGGAGGTCATGCAGGCGTTTGACGATCCTGTCACCCCCAAGGTAATGTCCAGATTAGATGAGAATGGGAAAATGCTGACTCCGGCATTGCATGATATGTATCCTTTTTTGGATGAAAAAGAAATGGAACAGCTGATGCTGTGGAAATAAGATAGTGAGAAAACAATGATACATTTAGCAGAACCAAATTTAACAGGAAATGAAAGAAAATATTTAAACGAGTGTATTGATACCACCTTTGTGTCTTCTGTAGGGGAATTTGTGACACGATTTGAGAAGAACGTAGGTGAATTATCAGAGGCAAAGTATGCTGCAGCAGTGTCTTCCGGTACTGCCGGGCTGCATATGGCATTGAAGGCATGCGGGGTGGAACGGGATGAATTGGTTTGTATTCCTGCTTTTACCTTTATTGCAACAGCAAATGCAGTAATGCACTGTGGGGCAGAACCATGGCTGATTGATATTGATGAAGTGTCTTGGACAATGAGCGCAGAGGTGCTGGAGCAGGAGCTGGCACAAAAGGCATTTGTGGATGAAGGAAAAGTATACCATAAGGCCAGTGGAAAGCGCATTGCCGCCATAATGCCGGTGTATACCTTGGGAATGCCTGCGGATATGGATAAGCTTCTTTGCGTGGCAAAACGATATCATTTACCGGTGATTGCGGATGCTGCCGCAGCAATAGGAGCCCGGTATAAAGGTAAAAATATAGGAGCCTTAGCGGATGCGACAGTATATTCCTTTAATGGAAATAAGACAATCACATGCGGCGGCGGCGGCGCGATTGTGAGCAGCCGGGAAGACGTAGTAAAGCTTGCAAAACATTTATCCACCACAGCCAGATGCGGAATTGAATACGATCATGACATGGTGGGCTATAATTTTAGGATGACGAATCTGCAGGCTGCAGTGGGATGCGCGCAGTTAGAGCGTCTGGAGGAGTTTCTGGCAGCAAAAAGGTATGTCCGTGAATTTTACAATCAACATTTGGGTGATATAGAAGGGGTTGGCCTATTCCCTGAGACAGCGTGGGCAGATAGTGCCTGCTGGTTTTCAGGGCTTGTTTTGCGCAGTGCCCGTCAAGTAAGAGAATTATGCGCAGCCCTGGGAGAGAAAGGAGTAGAAGCCAGGACGTTTTGGAAGCCCGTTCATTTGCAAAAGCCATATTTACAGGCAGAAAAATCTGATATGATGGTATCAGAGAGCATTTGGGATAAAATCATTACGCTTCCCAGCTCTACCGGAATTACCAAAGAGCAATTAGAATATGTGGCATCTGCAGTCAGAGAATTGTTGTAAACGGAGATGGGGATGGATTGGAAGACATTATTTTGATCGGCTTTGGAGGACATGCCAAGGTTGTAACAGATACAATAGAAGAGAGTGGCAGATATCGAATTGCCGGATATATTGAGAAGAACAACCTGCAGGGAGAGAGTTATAGAGGATATCCTGTCATAGGAAATGACGATGATTTGCAGAAGCTGTATGACCAGGGGATTCGCAATGCATTTGTAACGGTAGGCTTTATGGGCACTTCTGATGTAAGGAGAGAGTTGTACAGAAGGCTGAAGCAAATCGGCTACACCTTGCCGGTTATAGTAGATGAGAGCGCTGTGGTTGCAAGGGATGCCGCTTTGGGGGAGGGTACTTATGTTGGAAAGAATGCAGTGATTAATGCCAATGCGGCAGTGGGAAAAATGTGTATTATCAACACGGCAGCAGTTGTGGAGCATGATGGGACAGTGGGAGAATTTTCACACCTTGCCATAGGAAGCATCCTATGTGGAAATGTGGCTGTGGGAACAGATACCTTTGTAGGGGCAAATGCCACGGTGATACAAGGAATTACTGTAGGAAGCCGCACGGTTATCGGTGCGGGAACGGTTGTATTGAGCCATGTGCCGGACAAGCAGACCGTTTATGGAGTCTGGAAATAGAGGAAGGTGACAGCTGTGAAGCATGTATTTGTTATCGCAGAGGCGGGTGTAAATCATAATGGAAGCCTGGAACTGGCAAAAAAACTGGCTGATAAGGCAAAGGAAGCAGGGGCAGATGCTGTAAAGTTTCAAACCTTTCGTTCAGCTAATCTTGTCTGTAAAAATGCCGAAAAGGCAGATTATCAGAGAGAGAACGGCGATAAAAGCGAGAGCCAGCTGCAGATGCTTCAAAAGCTGGAGCTGACGGCGAAGATGCACGAAGAGCTGAAGGAATACTGTGAGCAAAAGCAAATTATGTTTTTGTCCACCCCGTTTGATATGGAAAGCATAGATTTGCTGGAAGAAATGGGCATGCCGGTATATAAGATTCCTTCCGGTGAGATTACCAACCTTCCCTATCTCAGAAAGATTGGAAGCCTGCGGAAAAAAGTAATTCTTTCTTCCGGGATGAGCAATTTGGAAGAGATAAAAGAGGCGGTTAAGATTCTGCGCGAATGCGGAACAGCAGATATCTCGGTTCTGCATTGCAATACGCAGTATCCTACGCCCATGGAGGACGTGAACCTGAATGTGATGCAGACCTTGAGAAAAGAATTGGGATTACCTGTGGGGTATTCGGACCACACCAAAGGAATCGAAGTTCCCATTGCAGCGGCTGCGCTGGGAGCTGAGATTATAGAAAAGCATTTTACATTGGATAAGGAGATGGATGGACCTGATCATAAAGCCAGTCTTGAACCGGAAGAGCTGAAACAGATGATTACGGCAATCCGTAATATAGAAAAGGCCCTTGGAAGTCCGGAAAAAAAAGTGACGGACTCGGAACGGGCAAATATTGCAGTCGTGAGAAAAAGTATTGTGGCAAAGAAGCCTATTCGTAAGGGAGAATGTTTTACAGAGGATAATATCACAACGAAAAGACCTGGAAACGGTATTTCTCCAATGCTGTGGGACAGTGTGATTGGACAGGCTGCCACAAGAGATTATGACATGGATGAGATGATTGAAGGATGAAAAAAATTTGTATTGTAACGGGGACAAGAGCGGAATATGGGCTGCTCAAGCCGGTCATCAAAAGAGTGTTTCATTCGGCTCGACTGGAACTGCAGCTAGTGGTAACAGGAATGCATCTGTCACCTGAATTCGGGCTGACTTATCAGGAGATTGAAGAAGACGGATATCCGATTAATGCCAAAATAGAGATGCTTTTAGGTGCAGATACGGCATCAGGGAATACAAAATCAATGGGAGTGGCATTGATTGGATTCGCAGATTATTTTGAGATAAACAAGCCAGATATCCTGCTGATCTTGGGAGACCGCTATGAGATGCTTGCCGTAGCCGCTGCGGCGATGATGGCCCAAATACCGATTGCACATATTCATGGCGGTGAGACAACAGAGGGAGCGGTAGACGAGGCAATCAGACATTCGATCACCAAGATGAGTCATCTGCATTTTACGTCCACAGAAGTTTACCGAAAGCGAGTGATACAGCTGGGTGAAAATCCATCAAGAGTATTCAATGTAGGGGCTCTTGGGGTGGAAAATGTAAAAAATGTTTCCTTGCTGGAAAAGGAGGAATTGGAAAAAAATATTGGGTTCGTTTTTTCAGGAATAACGCTGATGGTGACATATCATCCAGTTACACTGGAACATATGACGGCGAGAGAACAATTTAGGACATTATTGGAAGTAATAGAAGAGAATAAAGATATTAGGGTCATTTTCACAAAAGCGAATTCAGATACGGATGGGAAGATCATTAATGAGATGATAGATGCGTTTGCGAGGGTGCATGGCGATAGATGTGTGGCTTTTGCTTCCTTGGGACAGGTGAGATATTTAAGCGCGTTAAAGTATTGCTCTGCTGTAGTTGGAAATTCTTCCAGCGGTATTATTGAAGCTCCTTCTTTTGGCGTTCCCACTATAAATATAGGTGACAGACAGAGGGGCAGAGTTTGCGCCGAATCAGTTATCCACTGCGGAAATGGCAAAAAAGATATTGAGGAGGCTTTGCGAGTGGGATTGTCCCCTGATTTTAGAGCGCAGATAAAGAACGTCAGAAACCCTTATGAAGGCATCCAGACATCGAAGCATATTGTAGATATTCTTTGCAAGGAGCTACAGAAGGGAATTGAAATTAAGAAGACTTTTTATGAGGTGAAAGTGTGAGTAAGAAGGTTTTAGTTACAGGAGCAGATGGATTTATCGGCAGTCATTTAACAGAGAGCTTGTTGGAAAAAGGTTATGATGTGAGGGCATTTACTTATTATAACTCTTTTAATACTTGGGGCTGGCTGGATACTTTGCCAAAGGAAAAATTGTCACAAATTGAGATCTTTAGCGGAGATATCCGTGATCCCAATGGAGTGCGGACGTCAATGAAGGGAATGGATATGGTTTTTCATCTGGCGGCTTTGATTGCTATTCCTTTCAGCTACCATTCTCCGGATTCTTATGTGGATACGAACGTGAAGGGCACTTTGAACGTACTGCAGGCAGCAAGAGATTTAAGCCTGGAGAAGGTGCTGATTACTTCTACATCGGAAGTATATGGAACGGCGCAGTATGTACCGATTGACGAAAAGCATCCATTCCAGGGGCAGTCTCCATATTCTGCAACAAAAATAGGGGCAGACCGCCTGGCAGAGAGTTTTTATAGAAGCTTTCAGCTGCCCGTATCCATTGTGCGTCCTTTTAATACCTATGGCCCCAGACAGTCGGCCAGAGCAGTCATACCGACGATTATTACGCAGTTATTGTCTGGAAAAGAGGAGATAAAGCTTGGTTCCCTGACACCTACAAGGGACTTTAATTATGTGAAGGATACGGCAGCAGGATTTATTGCCATTGCAGAATCAGATAAAACGGTGGGGGAAGAGATCAACATTGCCTCCCAAAATGAAATTTCTATTGGAGAGCTGGCGGAAGAGATTATCAGGCAGATCAATCCCAAGGCGAAAATTGTGTGCGATGAGCAGCGGCTCCGTCCGGAGAAAAGTGAGGTAAACCGATTACTTGGCTCCAATGAGAAGATAAAGCGGCTTACGGACTGGAACCCAGAATATTCTTTGGAACAGGGAATTGAGGAGACTATTTTTTGGGTTCGCGAAAATTTGAGTTATTATAAGGCTGATGTCTATAATATATAGGAGATAGTATATGGCGGCAATTAGACAGGGAAAAATATATTCGAGGAAAAGAACAAACTTGCAGGATGTGATACCACTTGATGTGCCTTTTTCCATACAGATTGATATTTGTAGTGCGTGTAATTTAAAATGTAATTTCTGTTTTCATTCAGATTTAGATGCCATAAAACGTGCGGGCGTGGCATTTGGGTTTATGCCGTATGAGTTGTTTGTACATATCATTGATGATATGAAAGAGAAATGGATGGGGAAAAAAATAAAAAAACTTCGCCTGTTTAAGGTTGGAGAACCATTACTGAATCCGCATGTGTGTGATATGGTGCGTTATGCGAAAGAAGAGGATGTGGCGGAATGCATTGAAATAACTACCAATGGTACATTGTTGACGCATGAATTGAGCCAGGGACTGATAGATGCAGGATTAGACATATTGAATATTTCAGTGAACGGAATACATGAGAAACAATATCGGGATGTGTGTCAATATACTATTGATTTTGCAGAATTTCGTGAACAAATCCTATATTTTTATGAGAACAAGAAGGATTGTAAGATATTTATAAAGTATAGTGATATTGGATATTCAGAAATAGAAAAGGAAAAGTTTTATCAGCTGTTTGATAATGCCTGTGATGAAATATTTGTGGAGACAATATCTGCAACATTATGGCAGGACACGGATGTTGGGAAGAAAATCGTCAATACACATATGGGTACATATGGGCAGGAATTAGAGACGAAGTCGGTATGCCCATTTCTTTTTACTACCATGGTGGTGAATGATAAAGGAATCGCCCATTTATGTTGTGCAGATTGGAAAAGTGAATATATATTAGGAGACTTGAAGGAACAGAGTATTGCTGATGTGTGGAATGGGTCGAGGATTCGTGCCTTTCAATGTGCACATTTAAAAGGTCAAAAGAATAATATAGAAATTTGTAAAAACTGTGAAAGTCTTTCAGCAAATACAATAGATAATATAGATGATTATGCGGGAGAAATACTAAAGCGTATATTATCACTGAAGGAGTAGAATTGTGAAAGCGTTGATTACGGGTGGTACAGGATTTATTGGAAGGCATTTGGTCAAAGAATTAGTAAACAGGAGTATAGGAGTGACAATTTTGACCTCTCACGTGGTACCGGAGCAAGATGCAGGAACATTGATAGAAACGGTATACACTACATATGAATATAATGATTTAATAGAAAAGCTGTTAGGGAAAAAATATGACATTTTTTACCATTTGGGATGGGCTGGTGTGGGGGGGGTGGATAAAAACAATATTTTTTTACAATCAAGTAATATCCAGGTAGCAATCGATATGCTTCGCCTCTCAAAGGATGTAGGATGTACTTTGTTTGTTGCCGCTGGGACGGTGGCAGAATATGTATTTTGCAAAAATGTCATTGATTTTTCTTTGAAACAAACACCAAATGATATATATGGAGCAACGAAAGTTGCCGTTCATTATTTACTTGAAGCTATAGCAAAGCAGATAGGACAAGATATGATTTGGGCGGTGTTACCGAGTACATTTGGAGAGGGAAGAAAAGAGGACAATATTATTACTTATACGATTATGACACTTTTACGTGGAGAATATCCACGGTATGGCAGATTGGAACAAATTTGGGATTTTTTATATGTGGAAGAAGTTGCAAGAGCACTGGCGGAGTTAGGAGAAAAAGGAAAGCATAATATGACCTATGGGATAGGCAGCGGAGTGTATAAACCGTTGAAGGATTATATCTATATAATTCGTGATATGATTAATCCGGAGCTTCCTTTGGGAATTGGAGAACGTGTTTGTGAATATGCTGAACCGGAAAGCTCTTGTGTTAATATTGAACAGTTGACAAGAGATACAGGTTTTATACCTCAGATTTCTTTTGAAGAAGGAATAAAGAGGACAATTGAATATTACAGAGAGCATAATTTAAATAAAATTCACTAGGAATAAGTATACCAAGGAAAATAGAATGCAGAAAGAGATTAGATTAACAATAGCAATTCCTACATATAACCGTTGTGACTTGCTACATAGAACACTCGAAAGCGTAATGACTCAATGGAGTGATTGCATAGAAGTAATTGTCTCTGATAACGCATCAACAGATGGAACAGAGGCTATGATGGAAGCGTATTCGCAGGAAAAAAAGGTTCGTTATTTTCGCAATCCGGAGAATTTGGGTATGGACAAGAATTTTTTGAAGTGTTTACAGCTGGCGAGGGGGGAGTATATTCATTTGCTTTCCGATGACGATATTTTACTGCCGGGGGCAGTTGCTAAAATATTGTCGTTAATTGAGTCTGAAAGGCCGAACTATATTAATTTGAATTCATTCACATATTCAACAGATTTGTATAATCCGAATGAAAAGAAAAATCCGAGAATTAATGTGAAAGAAGATATTGTTACAAAAGATAAAAAGACTTACATGGAGCTGATAGGAGTTTATATTACTTATATATCAGCTACGATTATTAGAAAAAGTGATTTCTTGAAAATCCAGAAACCAGAAAGGTATTTTGGTACATATTTTTTACATGCCCATCTTGTTTTAGAAATTTTAAAAGAAAAGACGAGCAAGGTAGTTATAACAAGGGATGCGTATATTGCGGCAAAGAATAATAATAGTGGTGGTTTTAACTTATATGAGGTATGGATTAAGCAATATAAAAATTTATTATTGTCAACTGCTGTAAGAAATGGATTTGACCGTAAAATGATGAAGAATATTTATGTAAATGATGTAAATGGATTTATAAAGGATTCTATCTTAAAATACAGTGTGACGGACAATGCTTATGAAATGTCTCATAGAAGTATTTTGTTTCGTTATACATATATGTATCCAGAAGTATGGATAAAGACATATAAGTATGCACTGCTTCCGCGTTTTATTTTAAAAAAGATATATGCGCGGAAACGAAAAAAAGGAGTAAAGTAAATGTACATTTCATTATCACAGGCAGAATTAAAAGCCTATATTGCTTCGCAGCTAAATGTTTTTTTCCCGGACAAATATGAGTTTAAGGGTGGAGACATAGATCAAGCATTCAGTCGCGCATTAGAAAGGACAGAAAACTGTTTTTGCTACATCAATAATTCAGCATATTCAGATAATCAAGGAAATACTTTTTTCTCACATTTGCATTCAGATCAGTATGCAAGTTTCTTATATTATTTGGCTAATTCTTTGTGGGATATATCTGCAAATAAGCCTATTTGCGATAAGCTGATTTATTTAAACAAAATGCTCAACGGTTTTTTCTATTCCTATAAGGGAAAACTGCCGGATATTTTCTTTTTTACACATCCGATAGGGACAGTGATAGGGAACGCCGACTATAGTAATTTTTTAGTAATCTCACAAAATGTTACAATTAATACAGGAGAAGATAAGGATGGGAAATTAGCACCGAAGCTGGGGAAAGGATTATATTTGGCAGCAGGAGCAAAAATCATAGGAAATGAACCGATAGGTGACAAAGTTTCAATCGGTGTGGATGTGTTGGTTTATAACCAAAAAGTGGAAGATAATCAGGTGGTAGAACGAACGCCTAATGGTGATATTTTAATAAGGAATAGAAAAAAAAGAGTGTGCAAGGCGCAGCAGTATTTTAATGTGGAGATAAAATAATTAAAGAATAGTACAGGAGATAAAGCAGTGAAAGTAGTAATTCTAGCAGGAGGCATGGGGACCAGAATATCTGAGGAGAGCCACCTGAAACCCAAACCTATGATAGAAATCGGGGAAAAGCCTATATTGTGGCATATTATGAAGGAATATTATCATTATGGCTTTGATGAGTTTATTATATGCTGCGGATATAAGCAGCATATGATTAAGCAATGGGTTGCGGATTACTATTTGTATCATAGTGATGTAACCTTTGATTTTTCCAAGCAGGACAGAATGACTATACATGATTCAGAAACGGAGAAATGGAAGGTAACGGTTGTGGATACCGGATTGCATACATTGACGGGCGGGAGAATCAAACGTATTCAAAAATATATAGGAAATGAAACCTTTATGCTCACCTATGGAGACGGTGTTTCTTCTGTGAACATCAGAGAGTTGGCAGAGTATCATAGAAGCACAAACAACATTGTCACTTTGACGGCTGCATTGGTGGAACAGCGCTTTGGTGTATTAAGCATTGATGAAAAAGACATTATAACAAGTTTTCGGGAAAAGGCCCAGGAAGACGCGGCGAGAATCAATGCGGGGTACATGGTGCTGGAGCCGGAGGTTTTTGATTATCTCCCGGAGGAAGACGTGTATTTTGAACAGGAGCCGTTAAAGAGGCTGGCAGCGGACGGCAAACTGGGAGCATATAAGTTCGATGGCTTCTGGCATCCTATGGATACCATGAGGGATAAAGAAAAATTAGAGAAATTGTGGGCTGAAAATCGAGCCCCCTGGAAAATCTGGCAATAAACGAAAAGATGCTTAAAGGGCGTGGAGAACATGTTTGAGAAGAAAACGGAACAGGAAGCAAGAACCGAAATATTAGAATTGGTAAAGGAATATTGTAATACATACCACAATACTAAGGAATATACTGCAGGAGACAGGATTCCCTATGCCGGACGTGTATATGACGAAGCAGAAATGGTAAATTTAGTGGACAGCGCTTTGGAATTCTGGCTGACATCAGGGCGGTACACAGAGCAATTTGAAAAGGAATTTGCAAAGTATCTGGGCATCAGATTCTGCAGTCTTGTAAATTCCGGCTCCTCTGCGAATCTGCTGGCATTTATGGCGTTAACCTCTCCGCTGCTGGGTGAAAAAAGAGTGCTGCCGGGAGATGAAGTGATTACGGTGGCTGCAGGCTTTCCCACCACAGTGACGCCTATACTGCAGTATGGTGCGGTGCCTGTATTCGTTGATGTAACCATACCTCAGTATAATATTGACGTTACACAACTGGAAGCAGCTTATTCGGAGAAAACAAAGGCGGTTATGATTGCGCATACTCTGGGTAATCCATTTGACTTGAAAGCAGTTAAGGAATTTTGCGACCGACACAATCTGTGGCTGGTGGAGGACAACTGTGACGCCCTTGGCAGCAAGTATCTGTGGGAAGGCGAATGGAAGCATACAGGCACCGTAGGTGATATTGGCACTTCCAGCTTTTATCCGCCCCATCATATGACCATGGGAGAAGGAGGGGCAGTGTATACAGATAATTCATTGCTGAATAAGATTATCCGTTCCCTGCGTGACTGGGGAAGGGATTGTGTGTGCCCGTCCGGCAGGGATAATTTGTGCAACCATAGATTCGACAGGCAATATGGAGCGCTTCCGCTGGGATATGACCACAAATATGTATACTCGCACTTTGGATATAATTTAAAGGCAACCGATATGCAGGCGGCCATTGGCTGCGCCCAGCTGAAGAAGCTGGCTGGCTTTACGGAAGCAAGAAGAAAAAATTTTGCGTATTTGTCGGAACGATTGAAAGCTGCGTCTGAAAAATTAATTTTACCTGAGGCCTGTCCAGACTCTGAGCCAAGCTGGTTTGGCTATCTGATTACCTGCAGGGAGGGTGTGGATAAGAATGCCCTGGTGCAATATCTGGAAGCAAATGGTGTGCAGACACGTATGCTTTTTGCAGGCAATCTGACCAGACAGCCTTGCTTTGATGAAATGAGAAGGACTGGCACGGGATACCGTGTGGCAGGTGAGCTGCAGCAGACAGACAGAATTATGAGAGATAGCTTTTGGATTGGTGTGTATCCGGGTATGACCGAAAAGATGCTGGATTATATGGCAGAAAAAATCATGGAAGCATTAGAGAGGGTATAGAGGATGGAGCTGAAAGAATTCTACCGGGGGAAAAAGGTTCTCATTACAGGTCATACAGGCTTCAAGGGTACCTGGATGTGTCATGTTCTGCGTGAAATGGGGGCAGAAATAGCAGGCTATGCGCTGCAGCCGCCTACAAATCCCAATCTGTTTGAGCTAAGTGGAATCGAAAGGGATATTTATTCTGTATTGGGTGATATCCGTGATTTGCCGCGATTACAGCAGGTATTTGAGGAATTCCAGCCGGAAATTGTGATACATATGGCGGCACAGCCTATTGTGAGGGAGTCTTATAAAAAGCCTGTTTACACCTATGAGGTCAACGTAATGGGAACGGTAAATGTTCTGGAATGCGTAAGACGGAGCTCTTCGGTGAAATCTTTTTTGAATGTGACCACTGATAAGGTTTACAAAAACAAAGAGTGGGAATGGGGCTACCGGGAAAATGAAGAATTGAATGGCTATGATCCTTATTCTAACAGTAAATCATGCTCAGAATTAGTGACAGAGAGCTATAAAAATTCTTTTTTTGCAGATAGAAGGGTGGCTGTTTCCACAGCCAGAGCCGGAAATGTGATAGGCGGCGGTGACTTTGCAGCGGATAGAATTATTCCAGACTGCTTAAGAGCTGTGGAGAAAGGCTGCGATGCAATCATCAGAAATCCTTTGTCCACCAGACCTTATCAGCATGTGCTGGAACCGGTGTTTGCCTATTTGCTGATTGCGCAAAAGCAGTATCTGGATACTTCCTATGCCGGGAATTATAATATTGGCCCGGATGAAGCATCCTGCGTGACGACCGGCGAAATTGTCAGCACCTTCTGCAGATTATGGAATGATTCGTCTGAAAAGAAGTTAAATTGGAGAACTGAGGGAGATGGCGGCCCCCATGAAGCAAATTTCCTAAAGCTTGACTGTTCTAAAATAAAAAGCAGATTCGGATGGAGGCCTCTTTGGGATTATGAACAGGCCATAGAGAAGACGGCAGAGTGGATGCGTGAATACCTGCGGGGCGCGGACATGAAAACAGTGATGCTGAAGCAAATACAAGAGTATTGGGAGAAGATAGATCAATGGATCCAAAATACGACGCACTCATAATGACCATAGCAAAGGATTTTTTGCGGTTAAAAAATAATTATCATCGTTTGGTAAAAAATATGCCTGCAAGACGGTTGATTTTCGTGGGAAATGCAGAGGTTGGAGAGCTGGCGGCCCAGCTTAATCTGGGGGAGCGTGTAGGCTTTATCAATGAGGATGAGCTTCTTCCTTTTGGAGATGTGCATTCCATTATGCAGGATGTTTTAAGGCGGAGGGATGTGCCGAGAGGTGTGACAGGCTGGTATTACCAGCAGTTTCTGAAAATGCAGTACAGCTTTCTCTGCAAGGATGATTATTATCTGGTATGGGACGGAGATACCATTCCCTGTAAGCCTTTTACCATGTTTCATGAGGATGGCGCCACTCCTTTTTTCGATTTGAAACAGGAATATCACGAGGAGTATTTTGTAACGATAGGCAAGCTTTTTCCGGGAATGCAAAAATGTATTGGCCCCTCCTTTATTTCGGAGCATATGCTGCTCAGATGTGATATTATGAGAAATCTGATTGGGGATATCATGAAAAATGATAATCTGAAGGGTGGGAGCTTTTTTGAACGGATTATCAGATGCATCGATGTGGATAAATTAGTCTCCAACAGCTTCAGTGAATTTGAGACCTATGGCACCTATACCTGCTTTCAGTATTTCAATTCCTACCGCATGAGAACCTGGCATTCCTTCCGGTATGCAGGAAACTTTTTTGATTCCGATAAAATCAGCGATTCTGATTATGAGTGGCTTTCCAGGGATTTTGATGCGGTTTCATTTGAGAAAGGGCATACGGTCAGGGAAGACCATAAGGATGTGTTTACGAAGAAGGAATATCAGGAAAAGCTCTCGGCAAGAAAGATATTGGAGCTGGCACAGCAGGAATTTGAAGAGGGTTACCTTGAGATTTGGGAAGACAGCCTGACGGAAGCAGACAGGGAAGCCATGCATTATGAAAAACTGGGTGACAGATATTTAAATTCGAATAAGAATCAGGCGTTTTTATGTTATGAAAACGCAGAGTTTCTTTGTAATAATAGGGCATTACAAAGGAAGCTTCGAATGAAGAAGGAACAGCTTTGGAATACGGGCGAGATTACCGTTGATAAAGTGAGCATTGTCATTGTATCTTATAATTCTCAATATCTGATGGAAAAGTGCCTTGAAAGTATACGTCAGTACTGCAATCCACAGTGCTGCCAGATTGTAGTAGTGGATAATGCATCTACAGATGGCGTTCGTGAATGGCTGCAGCAGCAGAAGGATGTAAAGCTGATATTAAGCGAAGAAAATATGGGATTTCCCAAGGGCTGCAATGTAGGAATTGAAAATTCGGATGCACGAAATGATATTTTTCTCCTGAATAATGATACCCGTATGGCGCCAAATGCATTATTCTGGCTGCGCATGGGGCTTTACGAAAATTCTCATGTGGGGGCTGTGGGATGCATGTCAAACTATGGTGGTAATGATCAGCAGATTGATGTGACATTCATGCTGCCAAAGGAATATTTGGATTATGGCAAAACCATCAATATTTATAGTGAAAATCCCTATGAGGAACGAAACCGCCTGTGTGGATTTGCAATGCTGCTTCGCAGACCTGTGCTGGATGCTGTCGGAGAATTGGATGAAAAGCTTACTCCCGGATATTATGACGATGATGACCTGAGTGTGAGGATAAAAGAAGCAGGTTATTGTTTGAGGGTGTGTCATAATAGTTTTATTTATCATGCAGGAAGCCAGAGCTTTGGTAAAAGAAAAAATTTAGATGAAATTATAGAAAAAAATTACAAATATATGTTAAATAAGTGGCACGTTGACATTCCTACAAATTCGCTGATGAATGCAGAGGCAGTGAAGCTCATATGTGAAAGACATATTAAGGATGAAGAAATTGCAGTGTTGGAGATAGGAGCCGGATGCGGCAACACTTTGGGCAGGCTGCGTTATCTGTTCCCCAAAGCAGTTTTATACGGAATAGAAGAGGATGAAATTGCTGTTAAATATGCTGTGCAGAATGTTGAAATAACAGCAGGAAACTGGAAAACCATGGATATTCCCTTTGAGGAGCATTTTTTTGATTACGTTATTTATAGTAATCGTTGGGGGCAGACATTGGATGAAGAACTGCTTATCAGCAGAATAGAGCGGTATATAAAAGAAGACGGGATGCTGATTATATAGGTATGGAGTGAGTTGTGAATAAGACGAAAGAATTGTTATGGAAAATCAGGACAGCAGTTGCGGACGGGAAATTGTCAATTGAAAACATTCCTATTGCCGATATTAAACAATGTGTTTATTCAGAAATAGGAGTGCATCAAAATACTGTAACGGAGAACCAATATAAAAGTATTTTGGAGAGTTATCAAAGATTAAATGCAGATATTTCGGAAGAGGAATGTGAAAAAGATAAGGTCATACTTTGGCTGGACGCCATGATTCTTTGTGCCGATATGCTGTCAGATACAATATACACTCTGGCAAACAAGGAGTATTGGGAATATAAGCATCGCGGGCATTTGCAGGATTTGCAGGTGCAGGAGATTATAAATTATATTGATAAAAGCCATAAGATTAGAGTGTTTAACTATGATTTTTTTGATGAATATATGGAGCTGCCGGTTGAACTGTATTATGATGGAAGCTGTCAGATGTGTTATGTACCTTACAAGGGACGAAATATGTATTTTCCCAGAAGATGGAATGAAGAAGAAATAGTACGTTATTTTCGTTCTTTGATAGCAGAACAGGATGAACATTCCCCCCATTGTTACCGCCACAGCGGTTATGATGTGGAAAAAGGAGATGTTGTGGTAGATGTGGGGGCAGCAGAGGGAATTTTTACCCTGGATATCATAGATACTGCCCAAAAGGTATATCTGATTGAAGCGGATGAGGAGTGGATAGAGGCATTGCAGCAGACCTTTCGGAATGATAGCGAAAAAGTCCGGATTATTTATGGGTTTGCAGATTCTGCTACAGATGGTGACAGACTGGCGCTGGATACATTGTTCACAGAAGAGATTCATTATATAAAAATGGATGTTGAAGGAAGTGAGAAAGCGGCATTACAGGGGGCGGACAGACTTTTCAGGGAATGTGAAAGATTGAAGTGTGCAATCTGCTCCTATCATTGCAGAGAGGATGAAGAGTGGATCCGCAATTTTCTGCAGATGCGTAATTTTGATACAGACGTGTCAGATGGGTTCATGTGCCCGGACTGGACGGTGGAAGCGTATTTGGAAGCAGAGCTGCGCCGGGGAATTGTCTTCGGCAAAAAGAGGATGAAGGAATGAAGCTTTTAATCTATCACTGGAATTCTTATCTGCAGTACGATATATCTGAGATTTGCAAGGAAAAAAACATCAGCTTTTGCACGTTTCAATGGCGGTTTGAAGACAAGCATCGTGATGAGAAATTCAGCAAATGGTTCAGTGAGACAATACAGACTGGTGAATATGGCGCACTGCTGAGTGTAAACTATTATCCTGTTTTGTCAGATGCCTGTATGGAAAAGGGCCTAAAGTACATTGCATGGTGCTATGACAATCCTCTGAATGTAGAGAGGATAGAAGAAACCCTGGGAAATCCCGTTAATTATGTATTTCTTTTTGATAAAATCCAGTTTTGGCAGTATGCCAAAAAAGGATTTGAGACGGTTTACCATCTGCCCCTGGGAGTGAATCGAACCAGATTGATGAAGCTGAAGGTGAAGGAGGGGGATTATGCAAAGTATGCTGCAGAGGTTTCCTTTGTGGGTAATTTATACCAGTCTCTGCTTCATGAGCTGATGGAGCCAATAGATGATTATACAAAGGGCTATCTGAAAGCTCTGATGAATGTCCAGTCGCAAATATATGGAGAGTATATATTTGATAAGACAATATCGGAGGAGCTTATTGACAATATCAATAAGCAGTATCTGAAACAGAATCCGGATACCAGGCTGCGATTGAGCAAACCGGCGCTGACCTTTGCCATGGCCAGCGAAATTACCAGAAATGAGCGATTGATTTTGCTGAATCTGTGTGGAAAGAGATTTGACACAAAATTTTATTCTTATGATGACAGTACACTCATAAAAAATGTCACCAAATGCCGGCCGGTAGACTATGTCCGGGAGATGCCTTTGGTGTTTGCATGCTCCAAGGTCAGTCTGAACCCTTCCTTGCGTATTATACAGACCGGAATTCCGCTAAGGGCATTTGACATTATGGGGGCAGGTGGTTTCTTAATATCCAATTATCAGGAAGAGCTTGTGGAATATTATGAAAATGGGACGGATATGGTTATTTATGAAAGCCTGGGGGATGCCATAGAAAAGATACAATTTTATCTGAATCACGAGGATATCAGATGTAAAATTGCAGAAAGCGGCAGAAAAAAGACCTTGGAGGAACACAGCCTGCAGGAATGTATGGAAAAAATATTTAAAGCTGCAGAGTTGGCATAAAACACCAATTCTGCAGCCCTTGGATGAATTTCTTTGCATGGGCCGTGCTGACTCGGAGGAAACAGATCAGCCAGCACCCCGTGCATAATCAGATCAAAGTGCCCGCAGTAAAAATGCCATGTAAAGAGGGAGCGTCAGAATTTGCCCTGATCTGCCGATATTATAATTTCCCAGCTTGACTGCGCTGTGTACATGATATTTTTCGGGATGCCGCAGAATTGTTTTTGTGCTTTTCGTGTTTCCCGTAGAAGCTTTTACTTCCACCAGGGTACATTCCCCCTTGTACCGGATCACGAAATCCACCTCCAGCCCGGAGTCCTTGCGGAAATAGTAGAGCTTTCGTCCCATCTTGGAAAAAATATCCGCAACCAGATTTTCAAAAATGGCGCCTTTATAGCCGTAGAGATTGCCTTGCAGAATATCGTATTGTGTGCCGTCCTCCAGCATACTGGCAAATAGCCCACAGTCCTTCATGTATACCTTGAACGTATCCTGCTCGGCATTTCCGTCTAAAGGAAGTTCCGTGATGGAAAGGTTATAGCATCGGGAGATAATTCCGGCGTCCTCAATCCACTGCAGGCTGCCCTCATATTTGGAAGCGGTAGAACCTTTCTTCACAACGGAATATTGAAATTTCTTGTTTTCTTTGCTTAACTGCCTTGGAATGGATTGAAAGCATTCTTTAATGCGGGACTTATCCTTCTTATCAGCGTATTTCACCATATCATCCTCATAGGAGCGAATAATATTCCGCTGGATAGAAAGCACCTGATCCATCTGCTTTGTATCTACAAAAGACTGTACGGCCTCCGGCATTCCTCCAACCACGGTGTACTGCAAAAGAAGCTGCTGCATCCGATGGTGCAGCGCTTCCGGAATGGGAGTTTCTGTGTCTAAATTCTTTTTCAGTAACGCAATGATTGGCTCCGCAATCCCATTTGCCCACAAAAATTCCTCAAAATCAAGAGGATACATATCTACAACAGTTTCTGACCCAACTGGGATTGATTTCGGTTCCTTCCCATAACCCTTCACTCCCAATAAAGACCCCGTGCCAATCACATCAAAACGTCCATCCAGCCGAAAGAATTTAAGCGCCGTCCGGGCATCCGGGCAGTCCTGAATTTCGTCCAGAATTAAGACTGTTTCACCGGCTTCAAAAACAGCATTTTTTCCCAACAAAGCAGACAGCATCATAATGATGTTGTCAACCTCCAGTGAACCGGCAAATACAGAAGCATAATCTGGATTTTCAAAGAAATTCAGATATACAACATGCTTATAATTTTTCTTTGCAAAGTCCAGGACGGAAAAGGTTTTTCCGCACTGTCTGCATCCTTTTAGAATCAAAGGCTTATGTCCTGCTGTATTTTTCCAGTTAAGCAGCCGCTGTTCGATTTTTCTTTTTAACATTTCATGCACCTCTTTTCTTTAGCATATACGAAACGATCAATTTTTTCAAGGACTTTCAAGAGAAAATCAAAACTTTTTAGAGCGACTTTTCAAAGCAAGCGCCAACTTTCCCCTAAATTTCTCGTAACAGATAAACCACAAAAAATTTTGTTTCCGCAAGTGAGCCCAGCGAATGCGCATAAAACCTTTTCCGCCGGAAACAATAAACTAAAAAAAGGTGCATTGCATTGAAAAAGAAAAAGCTTATGAGACGGATTTACACGGCGGAGTTTTCCCTTTGCGCGGTACTGTTTCTTTTTTTCTGGACGAAGGAGGCGGAAGCGGACGCCCATATTACACCTGATTATCCTATGGCGGATATTTCCTGCTACGTGGAGGAAGCAGAAGAAGTCCTGAGCCAGGCAGATTACGAGCTGCTCTTCCGGCAGACCGGTTTGTCCAAAGCAGGTGTGGATGCCTTAAAAAGCACCGGGCGTCAGACACTTCTTCTGACCCTGCAGGAACGTTTTTTCACTCCAGTGGAGCTGGAATGTGCTCCCAATACGATTGTTTCTTGGGCAGAACATCTGGCGGGAGAAGAGAAATCAGGGCAGGAGATTCCTGTGGTGGAGGAGGGAGATATCCTGATCAATTTTAACTGCCATTTTTTTGGCTGGCGAAACGGGCATGCAGCCATTGTGACGGATGCAAAAAAGCGTCTCACTCTGGAGGCAAGAGTGCTGGGGACGGATACAGCCATCTTAAGCCTGGACAACTGGGAACGGTATCCCTCCTTTGCCATTCTGCGGCTGAAGGACGTTCCGTTAGAGGAGCGCCAAGAAATTGCAGAGTATGCCGAAGAAAACTTGGCGGGAATCCCCTACCAGCTCACGGCGGGACTATGGCCCTTGGGAAACTCGGAGAAGGAAACCTATTATACGGCGGGCAGCATGCAGGAGGAAGAAGAGACACTCACCGGCACCCAATGTGCCCATTTGGTATGGTATGTTTACAGCCTCTTTGGATATGACCTGGACAGCGACGGGGGCAGGCTTGTGACGCCCAGAGATCTATACGAGAGTCCTTTGCTTGAGGTGGTGCAGATCTACGGGATGGCTCCTCCTTAATTCTAAAGGTTTTGTGAAGAATCTTAATTTTTAGATTTTGTCTTGCAATGGCAGACGGAATATCGTATATTAACCTTATGCACTACTTTGACAGCATAAATGACAGCATAATGGAGGAAATGAAGATGACAAAAGCAGAGATTTTGAAGAAAGAGATTTTGCGGCAATACCGCAGTGTGCGCCAGTTCGCGCTGGAAATGAACATCCCCTACAGCACCCTGGTTACGGCTCTGGAGCGCGGAATCGAAGGAATGGCTTATGGCACGGTGATTAAGATGTGCGATAAGCTGAGCTTAAACCCTGTGGATTTCTCCTCCCTGGAGCGGGATACGCCTTTGGGCGCGCAGCTTCTGGAAAACAGAGTGATGCAGTACTATGTGAAGCTCAACCAGACTGGGCGGGACAAGGTTCTGGAGCTGATGGACGACTTTGTACAAATCGATAAATACAAGGCAAAAGGGAAGAAAAGCAAATGAAATATCACTGGCTGATTGTGGGTACGGGCCTGTTTGGCTCCGTCTTTGCCCATGAGATGAACAGGAGGGGAAGGGCCTGCCTGCTCATTGATCAGAGAAAAAACATCGGCGGCAATATTTATACCTGTGAAGAAAAGGGGATACAGGTGCATAAATACGGCGCCCACATTTTTCACACCTCCAATCGACATATATGGGAGTATATGAATCAATTTGCAGAATTTAACAATTATATCAACTCCCCCGTGGCAATCTGGCGGGACGAGCTGTATAATCTGCCCTTTAATATGAATACCTTCAGCAAAATGTGGGGGATACGCACTCCCAGGGAGGCTATGGATATCATTGAAGAGCAGCGAAGGGACTGCTTTGTGGAAGAACCGCAGAACCTGGAAGAGCAGGCCTTGTCCCTGGTGGGAAGGGACGTATATGAAAAGCTGGTGAAGGGTTACACGGAAAAGCAATGGGGAAGGGACTGCAGGGAGCTCCCGGCCTTTATTATCAAACGGCTTCCGGTAAGGTTTACCTACGATAACAATTATTTTACGGACCGATATCAGGGGATTCCCGTGGGGGGATATACCCGGATTGTAGAAAAACTGATAGGGGATATGCCTGTGCGGCTGGGGATTTCCTACCGGGATTTTCTGGCGGAGAATGCCGCAAAGGAGCAGCCGGATACCTTTGAGCGTGTGCTTTATACCGGAATGATTGACGAGTACTTTGACTACAGGCTGGGAGAGCTGCAGTACAGAACCCTTCGCTTTGAGGAGGAGATACTGGAGGGCTGCGCCAATTATCAGGGAAATGCGGTGGTCAACTACACGGAAAGGGAGGTTCCCTACACCAGAATCATTGAGCATAAGCATTTTGAATTTGGCGCCCAGCCGGATACTGTGATCACAAGGGAATATCCGGCCGCCTGGAAAAGGGGGGACGAGCCCTATTATCCTGTAAACGATGAGCGAAACACCAGGCTCTTTGCCCGGTATCAGGAGCTTGCCAAAGAGGAAAAGAACGTAGTGTTTGGCGGCAGGCTGGGACAGTATCGGTATTATGATATGGACAAAGTGATAGAGGCGGCTCTTGCGCTGGCTGAGAAAGAAGGCGGGCAGATGTAAAAATCTGCTTGCCTTTTTTGTGCAATGCTGTTATCATGTTAAATAGTTTGAGAATCAAAAGAATTGAAATTCAAATATTTTGAGGAGTGAAGTGAGTATGAATTGGGAACAGGCATTGCTGGATCTGGACGAAAGAAGAGGAAAGGCGGCCCTGGGCGGCGGACAGCTGAAAATTGATAAGCAGCATGCACAGGGAAAGCTGACAGCCAGAGAGCGGCTTGAGATATTGTTTGATAAGGGTACCTTTGTGGAGGTGGACGGCTTTGTGGAGTCCAGAATCAACGATTTTGATCTGGATAAGAGACGAGCGCCGGGGGACGGTGTGGTCACAGGCTACGGTGAGATTGACGGACGTCTTGTGTTTGCTGCCAGCGAGGATTTTACGGTGATCGGCGGAACCCTGGGAGAGTATCACTCCTTTAAGATTACCAGGATACAGGACATGGCCATGGAGATGAAGGCTCCCTTGATCTGTATCAACGACAGCGGCGGCGCCAGAATCGAAGAGGGAATTTCTTCCCTGAGCGGCTACAGCGGCATGTTTTTACGCCACACGAAGGCATCGGGAATGATTCCGCAGATTGCGGTGATTTTGGGGCCCTGCTCGGGAGGCGCCTGCTACGCCCCGGCTATCTGTGACTTTATTTTTATGGTAAAGGACACCTCTAAAATGTTTATCACGGGTCCCAATGTGGTAAAAACTGTGATCAATGAGGAGGTGAGTGTGGAAGAGCTGGGTGGGGCCCAGGTGCACGCAAAAAAAAGCGGCGTGTCTCATTTCACCTTTGATACAGAGGGAGAGTGTCTGATGGCTGTGCGGAAGCTTTTGACCTATCTGCCGGGAAGCTATCTGGAAAAGGCCCCTGTGATCAACCGGGAGACCCATAAGGAGTCCGCCGGATTTTCAGTGAACAAGGTGTTTGAAAAGATCAAGCTGCGCAAAAGGCATTCCGAGAAGGATGTGGAAAATCCCTGTGCCGGCTTGACTGATATTGTTCCGGACAATTCCCGAATTGCCTATGATGTCAAGAAGGTGATTGGCTGCATTGCCGATGAGGGCAGCTTTTTCGAGGTGCAGAAGGAGTTTGCCCCCAATATTGTGGTGGGCTTTGCCAGAATGGATGGTGAAAGCGTGGGCCTTGTGGCCAATCAGCCCAGCCAGCTGTGCGGCTCCCTGGATTACCATGCTTCAGACAAAATGGCCCGCTTTATCCGTTTCTGCGATTGTTTTAACATTCCCTTGATTACGCTGGTGGATGTGCCCGCTTTCCTGCCGGGAACCGCACAGGAGCATAACGGCATCATCCGCCACGGAGCCAAGGTGCTTTACGCTTATTCGGAAGCCACTGTGCCCAAAATCACCCTGATCATGCGCAAGGCCTACGGCGGAGCCTACATTGCCATGAATTCCAAGGAGATGGGAGCGGATATGGTATTCGCATGGCCTATTGCGGAGATTGCAGTTATGGGGGCGGACGGCGCCGTGAATATTGCCTTTAAAAGGAAGATTAAGGCGTCCGCAGACCCTGAGGCCATGCGCGCCCAGTGCAAGAAGGAATATGAGGAACGCTTCTTGAATCCCTATGTGGCAGCCTCCAGAGGGTATGTGAATGAAGTGATCAAGCCGGAGGAATCCAGAGAGAAGATAAAGCATGCCCTTAAGATGCTTCGGACGAAAAAAGCGGAACAGCCGCAGAAGAAGCACGGCAATATTCCGCTTTAACAATATCCGTTGAACATCATGCCGCTGTAGACTGCGGCATTATAGGGGCTGATAAAATTATGGCCTGGATTTTTATAGGCCACCACCTTTTTCTCCACATACTGCATGGGATTTAAGGAAATTTGATTGCTCTTTCGAAGGAGACGGCTGCAGAAGCTTTTAAGGAAGGCAAAGGTCTGTGCTGCGTCCGGGGACTGCTCTGCCGTCTCATGCAGAAGCTGACGGTTTACTTGGACAGTGCCGTCCGGCGTAAGGTTCAGGCCGGAGGACTTCATGGAGCTTTCATAGTCGGAAGCAATTCCCTCAAACTCGTGTATCAGCTGGCTGCTCTTTGCCTGGGTGTTCTGGAAGGAGGCAGCAGCCCGAAGAAAAGCGTTGTATCCGCCCATCAGCTGTGTGATATTGTCAGTAAGAGAATCAATGTCTGTTTTCAATCCAATGCGCACGCTTTCGGCCTCTGATGTGACGCCCTTTAAATTGACCTCAAAAAGATTTTCAATGTGAAAATGGTTTGTGGGAGAGCTTTGTCTCTGTCCGTTTATGGAGTAGACTGCGTCTGCAGCCTTGCTGGAAATATTGTCAAGACCCAGGTAGGCTACTGTGCCGGGGGTTTTGCTGGTATGGTCATCATTGACTTTAAAAATATCTGTTTTTCCCTGGGGAATGCCGGTGGCCTCCGACGTAAGCACAAGAGAGGTCCGGGAGGACGACTCCGCAAGAGAGGCTTTTACGCCGATGGCAGAATTGTTGATCAGGCGGGCAATGCGTTCCTGCAGCTGCCTGTTGGTTTCCGTGCCATCCAGAGTAAATTGAAATTCATAGCTCATGTCTCCGGCAGTGATGTCAAAGGAATAGGTGCCAGGGGAAAAGGAAATCTTTGTATCTTCCAAAAACAGCCCCGTGTTTTGCTGGGGGGAAGCCAGCGCGTGTACCTCAATTTCAAAACAGGGCGACTCGGCTTCCGAATCATGGGGGCCGATATAGGAGGCGGTGACAAGCTCCGGATTGGAAGAAAATGCGCTTTTTTTGCTCAGAAGGCCGCCTTCCTCCAAGCCCCCCAGAAGCGCAATGGTGTTGTGCAGCTGGCGGGCGTTTTCCTTTAAAGCCACCACATACTGCTTCGTTTCCTGATTTGTGGTGGGAAGATACCACGGAGCTTCCTTGTTGAGCTTAACCATGGAATTATAAATGCTCCTCAGCTCACTGCTTTTGTGGGCGTCAAAGCGCGTCAGGCCCTTTGGGGCGTAAGATGCAAGATAGTGATTGTAAACTGCCGCAAGAGCTGCTCCCATGGCTGTGCCTCCTTTCCTCATAATCTGATTTTAGCATAAAACATAAGAAGAAACAAGGAAAAGCGGGGATTGCCCCGAAAAAGCAGCGCTGTAAAATTTTAAGTTGAATTTTACAGTTTTTTTGTATATACTAAGTGTAGTAAAAGCGTGCATCAGAAAAGGAGACGGGTTACATGGCGAATATTTTACCAGTATCTGATTTGAGAAATTATAATGAAGTTCTAAAGAATTGCAGGATTGGGGAACCGGTGTTTTTGACGAAAAATGGCAGAGGGCGTTTTGTGGTGCTTGATATAGAGGATTATGAGCGTGATCGTGCAGAGAAAAAGCTGTTAATGAAGCTGCAGGAGGCGGAAGAGGCAGTGAAAGACGGTGAAGGCTGGCTCAGCCTGGACGAATTAAAAGCACTTGTGGGGGAATAGGCTATGCTGAAATTACGAATCAACCCGTTAGTTGCAACGGATTTAAAAGAAATTCGTGATTATATTGCTGAAGATAATCCGGAATACGCTGCAAATACGATCAAAGAAATTTATGATAAATTTGAGAATATTCAAATGTTTCCGGAAATAGGTGCTGATCTCTCCAAAAGAGTCAGTTTTCGAACAGATTATAAGTACGCGGTTTGGAAAAATTATGTGATCCTTTATAAGGCAGGGAAAGAGTATGTTGAGATTTACCGGGTGGTAAATCGGTATAGGGATATTATGAGGATTTTTGAATAAGTACCTATATGTATGGCAGGATGGATATCAAAAGCGGGGATTCCCCCGAAAAAACAGTTGACGGAAGCGTCCTGCTGTGTTATAGTATTCAAACGAGATAAGATTTAGGTCTTTTTTTTATGCTTAAATTTATAAAGCATACTTGATTAAAAAAGAACAGAAAATACGTGGAGGTAGCAAAAATGCGTACAAAAATCACCTTAGCATGTACAGAATGCAAGCAGCGTAACTACAATACTACCAAGGATAAGAAAACTCATCCCGACAGAATGGAAATCAAGAAATATTGTAGATTCTGCAGAACCCATACACTGCACAAGGAAACAAAATAATCAGCCGTTCTAATTTTGGGAGGTCGAAATGGGAGATTCCAAAGAAAAGCAGGCGGGTCCCAGCTTTTTTAAGGGCGTTAAAACTGAATTTAAGAAAATTTCATGGCCGGACAGACAGTCTTTGTTAAAGCAGTCTGTGGCAGTTGTTGCAATTTCGGTGGTACTGGGAGTTATCATCGCTATACTGGATTTTGTGATCCAGAACGGTGTGAATTTCTTAACATCATTATAGAGCGAGGTTGATTGTATGGCAGAGGCAAAATGGTATGTAGTGCATACCTATTCAGGATATGAAAACAAAGTCAAAGCCAATATTGAGAAGACCATCGAGAACAACAAGCACCTTGCAGAACAGATTTTGGAAGTCAGAGTTCCCATGCAGGATGTGGTGGAAATCAAGAACGGTGTGAAAAAGACCGTTCCCAAGAAGATGTTTCCGGGCTATGTGCTTCTCAATATGGAAATGAACGACGACACATGGTATGTTGTGCGCAACACCCGCGGCGTTACGGGCTTTGTGGGACCGGGAAGCAAGGCAGTCCCGCTCACTGAGGCTGAGATGAAGCCTCTTGGCATCAAGACGGAAAATGTCTCCATTGATTTCGCAGAGGGAGACAGTATCGCAGTGGTGGCCGGTGTCTGGAAGGATACCGTGGGCGTGGTGCAGAAGCTGGACTACGGCAAGCAGACGGCTACCATCAACGTGGAGCTGTTTGGCAGAGAGACCCCTGTGGAGATCAGCTTTGCGGAGGTCAGAAAACTTTAATTTTGATATTTTCCCGGTTTTCGGCGAAAAGCCGGACCGGTAAAGTATAAATACGGCGCTGGAAAAGGCCGCCGTATGGCTGGGCTTTGCGCCCGGCGGCAGTGGGAGCAGGGCAGCAAAAAAAGACCCTGCGCCGGATTACCACATTATAGGAGGTGCCGCAATGGCAAAGAAAGTAGAAGGATACATCAAATTACAGATTCCTGCCGGCAAAGCAACACCGGCTCCGCCAGTTGGTCCCGCACTTGGACAGCATGGCGTGAACATCGTTGAATTTACCAAGCAGTTCAACGCAAGAACAGCAGACAAGGGTGATGTGATCATCCCTGTAGTGATTACTGTGTACGCAGACAGAAGCTTCAGTTTCGTTACCAAGACTCCGCCTGCAGCAGTACTTTTGAAGAAGGCCTGCAACCTGAAATCAGGCTCCGCAGTACCCAACAAGACCAAGGTGGCTTCCATCTCCAAGGCAAAGCTTCAGGAGATTGCCGAGCTGAAAATGCCCGATTTAAACGCGGCCAGCCTCGAGGCAGCCATGAGCATGATTGCGGGTACCGCGCGCAGCATGGGTATTACTGTAGAGGATTAGTGAAAACAAAATAATTTGGGAGACAATTGAATGATTGTCGTTGGAACCTAGGAGGTAAAAGAATGAAACATGGTAAGAAATATGTTGAGGCTGCAAAGCTTGTAGACCGCACAACATTATATGAGCCTGCGGAAGCAATTGCGCTTGTAAAAAAGACTGCAACCGCGAAATTTGATGAGACCGTTGAAGTGCATATCAGAACCGGCTGCGACGGACGTCATGCAGAGCAGCAGATCCGCGGCGCGGTGGTGCTGCCCAACGGAACCGGCAAGACGGTGCGCGTTCTTGTATTTGCAAAGGGTGATAAAGTAAGTGAAGCAGAAGCGGCTGGCGCTGATTATGTGGGAGGAGAGGAGCTCATCCCCAAAATCCAGAACGATGGCTGGCTTGACTTTGATGTAGTGGTGGCAACCCCTGACATGATGGGTGTTGTAGGTCGTCTGGGTAAAGTGCTTGGACCCAAGGGTTTGATGCCCAATCCCAAGGCTGGTACGGTAACCATGGATGTGGCGAAGGCCATCGCCGATATCAAAGCAGGTAAGATTGAGTACAGACTGGACAAGACCAACATTGTGCATGTTCCCGTAGGAAAGGTTTCCTTTACAGAGGAGGCTCTTCAGGAAAACTTCAATGCACTGATGGAGGCCATTGTGAAGGCAAAGCCCAGCGCAGTGAAGGGACAGTACTTAAGAAGCATTACCCTTACCAGCACAATGGGACCTGGCGTAAAGGTAAGCGTAGCTGGGTACTAAGCGTAATAGTAAAAGAAGCGCCACAGGGGGTTGACATAAGACAGCCCCTGTGGTATTCTCTATAAGGTTAGAAACCGAACCGAAGACAGCAGGTGCGAGGGAGACCGAGCGTAAGTCCTGCCGAGGAGAAGGATACACATTGATTGCAGTACATCGATTACGTTATCTCTCTGAGTCTTCAGGGAGCTTTTTTTAGCTCTTAAATCTAAAAGGAGGTAAAGAAATGGCAAAGATTGAATTAAAACAGCCCATTGTGGAAGAAATTTCATCCAGCATCAAAGACGCACAGTCTGTCGTGCTGGTTGATTACCGCGGGCTTACTGTGGAGCAGGATACCCAGCTGCGCAAGAATCTTCGCGAAGCAGGAGTGACCTACAAGGTTTACAAAAACACCCTGATGAACTTTGCGTTCAAGGGAACAGATTGCGAAGGCCTGCTGCAGTATCTGGAAGGCCCCAGCGCAGTGGCTATTTCCACAGACGACGCAACGGCGCCTGCCAGAATACTGGCACAGTTTGCAAAGACGGCTAATAAGCTTGAGATTAAGGCCGGCATGGTGGAAGGCACTGTATATGACGCGAACGGAATGGCTTCCATTGCGGAAATTCCTTCCAGAGACGTGCTGCTTTCCAGATTGCTGGGAAGCATGAAGAGCCCTATTACCAATTTCGCACGCGTTATGAACCAGCTGGCGGAAAAAGGCGGAGCAGCTGCCTGCGAAGCGCCTGCTTCTGAGGAAGCGCCTGCAGCAGAATAATGCGATTTGAAAGAAGAACCAAGTAAAACAAACAGAGATTAAATAAAATGGAGGAAATGAAAATGGCTAAATTAACAGCGCAGGAACTGATTGATGCGATCAAAGAGTTGTCCGTATTGGAATTGAATGATCTTGTAAAGGCTTGCGAGGAGGAATTCGGCGTATCTGCAGCAGCAGGCGTGGTAGTTGCAGCTGCAGCAGGCCCTGCTGAGGCGGCAGAGGAGAAGACCGAGTTTGACGTAGAGCTGACCGAGATCGGCTCCGAGAAGGTTAAGGTTATCAAGGTTGTTCGTGAAGCAACCGGACTTGGCCTGAAGGAGGCAAAGGATCTGGTAGACAGCGCTCCCAAGGTATTGAAGGAAGCAGCAACCAAGGAAGAGGCTGAGGAGATCAAGAAGAAGCTTGAGGAAGTTGGTGCTAAGGTTACCCTTAAGTAATCGGTCTGCCATCAAGGTAATAATAAATATAACAAAAAGCAGTTTCTCAAAAGCGTGGAAACTGCTTTTTGTTATATTTATTTCAAAAATTTTCCTTGACCCAGTTTTTGTTTTGTGTTAGTATGGATGGTGCACTATTGTGCGGTGCTATGCTTATCAGAAAGAACGGGGTGAATGTCAATGGAAAAAAACAGAATACGTCCGATTGCCGGCAACCGGGTTATGCGTATGAGTTATTCAAGACAAAAAGAGGTTTTGGAGATGCCCAACCTGATCGAAGTCCAGAAGGATTCCTATCAGTGGTTTTTAGACGAAGGCTTGAAGGAAGTTTTCGACGACATCTCTCCCATTGCCGATTACAGCGGCTCTTTGAGTTTGGAATTTGTAGATTTTGAACTGTGCAGGAACGATGTAAAATATTCTATTGAGGAATGCAAGGAAAGAGATGCAAATTATGCCGCTCCCCTGAAGGTCAGGGTTCGCCTCTACAACAAGGAGAAAGAGGAAATCAGCGAGCATGAAATTTTTATGGGCGATCTTCCTTTGATGACAGACACCGGTACCTTTATCATCAATGGCGCAGAGCGTGTCATTGTAAGCCAGCTGGTTCGTTCCCCCGGTATTTACTATGCCATCGGGCATGACAAGATCGGGAAAAGACTTTTTTCCTGTACTGTAATCCCCAACCGTGGCGCGTGGCTGGAATATGAAACGGATTCCAATGACGTTTTTTATGTAAGAGTGGACAGGACCCGTAAGGTGCCTATCACTGTGCTGATCAGAGCGCTGGGAATTGGAACCAACGACGAGATCAGAGAGGTATTCGGCGACGAGCCCAAGATTGAAGCAAGCTTTGCAAAGGACACTGCTGAGAATTATCAGGAGGGTCTGTTAGAGTTATACAAAAAAATCCGTCCCGGAGAGCCTTTGAGCGTAGAAAGTGCGGAAAGTCTCATCAACGCTATGTTCTTTGACCCCCGCAGATACGATCTGGCCAAGGTGGGAAGATATAAATTCAATAAAAAGCTGGCCTTGAAAAACCGGATCAGGAATCAGGTTCTGGCAGCAGATGTGGTGGATCCTTCCACAGGAGAGGTTCTTGCTTCTGCGGGAGATAAGGTGAGTGCGGAGCTGGCTGACACCATCCAGAATGCGGCTGTTCCCTTTGTTTATGTGCAGACCGAGGAAAGAAACGTAAAGGTTCTCTCCAATATGATGGTTGACATCACAAGCTTTGTAGACTGCAATCCCAAGGATTTTGGGATTCATGAGCGGGTTTATTATCCCGTTCTGGCACAGATTATTGAGGAATTTGGAGACGACGCCGAGAAGCTGGCGGAGGCTATCAAAAAGAACGTGCATGAGCTTGTGCCTAAGCATATCACAAAGGAAGATATCATTGCTTCCATCAATTATAACATGCACCTGGAATATGGCCTGGGCAATGACGACGATATCGACCACCTGGGCAACAGACGTATCCGTGCTGTGGGCGAGCTTCTGCAGAATCAGTACAGAATCGGTCTTTCCAGAATGGAGAGAGTTGTCAGAGAGCGTATGACAACCCACGACGCTGAGGACATTTCGCCCCAGTCTTTGATTAATATTAAGCCTGTCACCGCTGCGGTGAAGGAATTCTTTGGTTCCTCCCAGCTGTCACAGTTTATGGATCAGAACAATCCTCTGGGTGAGCTGACCCACAAGAGGCGTCTGTCGGCGTTAGGCCCCGGCGGTTTGTCCAGAGACAGGGCAGGATTTGAGGTCCGGGACGTGCATTATTCCCACTATGGAAGAATGTGCCCCATTGAGACGCCTGAGGGACCTAATATCGGTCTGATCAACTCCCTGGCAAGCTATGCCCGTATCAACGAGTATGGCTTTGTGGAGGCGCCTTATCGTAAAATTGACAAATCAGACCCGGCAAATCCCAGGGTAACGGAAGAGGTTGTCTACATGACTGCCGATGAAGAGGACAATTATCATGTGGCACAGGCAAACGAAGCTCTGGATGCGGACGGGCATTTTGTGCGGAATACCGTTTCCGGCCGTTACAGAGAGGAAACCCAGGAATACCCCAAGGCAATGTTCGATTATATGGATGTGTCCCCTAAGATGGTATTTTCTGTGGCTACCGCATTGATTCCCTTTCTGGAGAATGACGATGCAAACCGTGCGCTGATGGGCTCCAACATGCAGCGCCAGGCGGTGCCCCTTCTGACCACGGAAGCGCCTGTGGTAGGCACGGGAATGGAAGTGAAGGCAGCTGTGGACTCAGGAGTCTGTGTGGTTGCTCCCAAGGCGGGCACGGTGGATTATGTTTCCTCCAATCTGATCAGAATGACCTGTGACGATGGGGAAAAGGCAGAGTTCCATCTGACCAAGTTTTCCAGAAGCAATCAGTCCAACTGCTACAACCAAAAGCCTATTGTGTGCAAGGGTGATCATGTGGAAGCGGGACAGGTGATTGCGGACGGTCCCTCCACCTCCATGGGAGAGCTTGCTCTTGGCAAGAATCCGCTGATCGGTTTCATGACCTGGGAGGGCTATAACTACGAGGACGCGGTTCTTTTAAGTGAGAGACTTGTGCAGGAGGATGTATATACCTCCGTCCACATTGAGGAATATGAGGCGGAAGCCAGAGACACCAAGCTGGGACCCGAGGAGATTACCCGGGATGTGCCCGGCGTGGGTGACGACGCCCTGAAGGATCTGGACGACAGAGGCATTATCCGTATTGGAGCGGAGGTCCGTGCTGGAGATATCCTGGTGGGCAAGGTGACGCCTAAGGGCGAGACGGAGCTTACCGCAGAGGAGAGACTGCTTCGGGCGATCTTTGGCGAGAAGGCCAGAGAGGTGAGGGATACCTCCTTAAAGGTGCCTCACGGCGAGTACGGCATTGTGGTGGACGCCAAGGTGTTCACCAGAGAAAACAGCGATGAATTGTCCCCCGGTGTAAACCAGTCGGTTCGTATTTATATTGCACAGAAGAGAAAGATTTCCGTGGGCGATAAGATGGCAGGCCGTCACGGCAACAAGGGTGTGGTTTCCCGTGTGCTTCCCGTGGAGGATATGCCCTATCTGCCCAATGGCCGTCCCCTGGATATCGTGCTGAATCCTTTGGGTGTGCCTTCCCGTATGAACATCGGACAGGTGCTGGAGATTCACCTTTCTCTTGCGGCAAAGGCACTGGGCTTTAACGTTGCCACACCGGTATTTGACGGCGCAAACGAGAATGACATCATGGACACTCTGGATTTGGCAAATGATTATGTAAATCTGGAGTGGGAAGAATTTGAGGCAAAGCATAAAGAAGAGCTTCTGCCTGAGGTAATGCAGTATCTGTATGACAACAGGGAGCATAGAAAGCTTTGGAAGGGAGTGCCTATTTCCAGAGACGGAAAGGTGCGCCTGCGGGACGGACGTACGGGAGAATACTTCGACAGCCCTGTAACCATAGGTCATATGCACTACTTAAAGCTGCATCATCTGGTGGATGATAAGATTCACGCCCGTTCTACGGGACCGTACTCCCTTGTGACCCAGCAGCCTCTGGGAGGAAAAGCCCAGTTTGGCGGCCAGCGTTTCGGAGAGATGGAGGTTTGGGCCCTGGAGGCCTACGGTGCGTCCTACACCTTGCAGGAAATTTTGACGGTGAAGTCCGATGATGTGGTGGGCCGTGTAAAGACCTATGAGGCCATCATCAAGGGCGATAATATTCCGGAGCCCGGCATTCCCGAGTCCTTTAAGGTGCTTTTGAAGGAGCTGCAGGCATTGGGCTTGGATGTGAGAGTGCTCCGAGAGGACCAGACCGAGGTTGAAATTATGGAAACCATTGATTACGGTGATACGGATTACCGTTATGAGATGGAAGGTGACCGCAAATATGATGATTATGATAACGGCTCCCTGGGCGAGATGGGTTATCAGGCGCAGGAGTTCGACGAAGAGAGCGGAGAGCTTGTAAATGCTGACGAGGATGATTTTGAAGAAGTCTACGAGGACGACAGCTTTGCAGGCGATGAGGACGAATTTTAAAATCAGAAGGGAGTGCCATTAATGCCAGAAACAAAGAATGAATCTACCTATCAGCCCATGACATTCGATGCCATAAAAATCGGCTTGGCCTCACCGGACAAAATCCGTGAGTGGTCCCATGGCGAGGTGCTGAAGCCGGAAACCATAAATTACAGAACCTTAAAGCCTGAGCGGGATGGTCTGTTCTGCGAGAGGATTTTCGGACCCAGCAAGGACTGGGAGTGCCACTGTGGCAAGTATAAAAAAATCAGATACAAGGGCGTTGTCTGTGACCGCTGCGGCGTTGAGGTGACCAAGTCCAGTGTCCGCAGAGAGAGAATGGGCCACATCGAGCTTGCGGCTCCCGTATCCCATATCTGGTATTTCAAGGGGATTCCCAGCCGCATGGGACTGATTCTGGATCTGTCCCCCAGAGTGCTGGAGAAGGTTTTGTATTTCGCATCCTACATCGTTTTGGACGCCGGAGAATCCAATCTGGAGTACAAGCAGGTGCTGTCGGAGAAGGAATATCAGGACGCAAGGGAGACCTGGGGCAATAAATTCCGTGTAGGCATGGGAGCGGAGGCTATCAAGGAGCTTCTGCAGGCCATCGACCTTGAGGCGGAAGCGGCGGAATTAAAGACGGGACTGAGAGAGTCCTCCGGTCAGAAGCGGGCCAGAATCATAAAGCGCCTTGAGGTAGTGGAGGCCTTCCGCGGCTCGGGAAATAAGCCGGAGTGGATGATCATGGATGTGATTCCGGTGATTCCCCCCGATATCCGCCCTATGGTACAGCTGGATGGCGGACGGTTTGCCACATCCGATTTGAATGATCTGTATCGAAGAATTATCAACAGAAATAATCGTCTGAAGAGGCTTTTGGAGCTGGGCGCGCCTGATATTATCGTGCGCAATGAGAAGAGAATGCTTCAGGAGGCAGTGGACGCCCTGATTGACAACGGCAGAAGAGGACGCCCCGTTACGGGACCGGGCAACAGGGCGTTAAAATCCCTTTCTGATATGTTAAAGGGAAAATCCGGACGGTTCCGCCAGAACCTGTTAGGAAAGCGTGTGGACTACTCCGGACGTTCCGTTATCGTGGTAGGGCCGGAGCTTAAGATTTACCAGTGCGGCCTTCCCAAGGAGATGGCCATCGAGCTGTTCAAGCCCTTTGTGATGAAGGAGCTGGTTGCCAGAGGCATCAGCCAGAATATTAAAAATGCAAAGAAGCTGGTGGAAAGACTTGACACCCAGGTTTGGGATGTGCTGGAGGAGGTGATCAAGGAGCATCCCGTGATGCTTAACCGTGCTCCTACTCTGCACAGACTTGGTATACAGGCTTTTGAGCCCATTTTGGTAGAGGGTAAGGCAATCAAGCTGCATCCTTTGGTGTGTACTGCGTTTAACGCAGACTTTGACGGAGACCAGATGGCAGTACATCTTCCCTTGTCCGTGGAGGCTCAGGCGGAGTGCCGTTTCCTGCTTTTGTCTCCCAACAACCTGTTAAAGCCCTCGGACGGCGGCCCCGTTGCCGTTCCTTCTCAGGATATGGTTTTGGGAATCTACTATCTGACGCAGGAGAGACCTGGAGCCCTGGGAGAAGGAAAGAGCTTTAGAAATGTGAATGAGGCCATTCTGGCCTATGAAAATCAGGCTCTTACACTGCACTCCAGAATCAAGGTGCGTGTTTCCAAGGTAAATGCCGCCGGGGAGACGGTGACGGGCAACGTGGAATCCACTCTGGGACGCTTTATCTTTAATGAGATACTGCCCCAGGATCTGGGATTTGTAGACCGGAGCATTCCGGAGAACTTCCTGAAGCTGGAAGTGGATTTTCATGTGGGAAAGAAGGGCCTGAAGCAGATTCTGGAGAAGGTCATCAACACCCATGGCGCTTCCAAGACTGCAGAGGTTCTGGACGACGTGAAGGCCATTGGCTACAAGTACTCAACCAAGGCGGCTATGACCGTTTCCATTTCTGATATGACGGTCCCTGAGAAGAAGCCTGAAATGCTGGCGGCTGCCCAGGCCACGGTTGACAAGATTTCTGCAAACTACAGAAGGGGCCTGATCACCGAGGAGGAGAGATACCGTGCGGTGGTGGAAACCTGGAATGAGACGGATAAAGAGCTGACAGAGGTTCTTTTGTCCGGTCTGGATAAATATAATAATATCTTTATGATGGCGGACTCCGGTGCCCGTGGTTCCAACCAGCAGATCAAGCAGCTGGCAGGCATGCGCGGTCTGATGGCAGATACTACGGGACGGACCATTGAGCTTCCCATCAAATCCAATTTCCGTGAGGGATTGGACGTACTGGAGTACTTCATGTCGGCTCACGGCGCCCGCAAGGGTCTGTCCGACACGGCTCTTCGTACCGCTGACTCCGGTTATCTGACCAGACGTATGGTTGACGTATCTCAGGAGCTGATTATCCGTGAGGTTGACTGTGCGGAAGGAAAGGCGGAGATTCCGGGCATGGTGGTGAAGGCCTTCATGGATGGGAAAGAGACCATCGAAAGCCTGAAGGACAGAATTACCGGAAGATATTCCTGTGAGGAGATTAAGGATAGAGACGGCAATGTGATCGTGAAGCGCAACCATATGATCACCCCCAGCCGCGCTGCAAAGATATTGAGCGTGGGTGTGGATGAAAAGGGAGAGCCTGTGGAGGCAGTCAAGATTCGTACCATATTGAACTGCCGTTCCCGCAACGGTATCTGCGCGAAGTGCTACGGTGCAAACATGGCCACCGGAGAGGCAGTGCAGGTGGGTGAGGCTGTAGGTATTATTGCGGCCCAGTCCATCGGAGAGCCCGGTACCCAGCTGACTATGAGAACCTTCCACACCGGAGGCGTGGCCGGAGACGATATCACTCAGGGTCTTCCCCGCGTGGAGGAGCTTTTCGAGGCCAGAAAGCCCAAGGGACTTGCCATTATTGCAGAGTTTGGCGGAAAGGCTGAAATCCGGGATACCAAGAAAAAGCGCGAGGTCGTGATTACAAACGAAGAGACGGGAGAGACCAAGGCATATCTGATCCCTTATGGCTCCCGGATTAAGATTGTGGACGGCCAGGTGCTGGAGGCAGGTGACGAGCTTACCGAAGGAAGCGTAAACCCTCATGATTTGCTGAAAATCAAAGGAATCCGCGCAGTTCAGGACTATATGCTCAGAGAGGTGCAGAGAGTTTACCGTCTCCAGGGCGTTGATATCGCTGACAAGCATATTGAAGTGATTGTGCGTCAGATGTTAAAGAAGATCCGTGTGGAAAGCAACGGCGACACGGATTTCCTCCCCGGAACCCTGGTGGATGTGCTGGAGTTTGAGGATATGAACGAGGAGCTGATTGCACAGGGCAAGGAGCCTGCGGAAGGAAAGCAGGTGATGCTGGGTATCACAAAGGCGGCGCTTGCCACTAACTCCTTCCTGTCTGCCGCTTCCTTCCAGGAGACCACAAAGGTGCTGACAGAAGCAGCAATTAAGGGCAAGGTAGACCCGTTGATTGGATTAAAGGAAAATGTGATTATCGGTAAACTGATTCCGGCGGGAACCGGCATGAAGCGATATCGCAATACAAGACTCAGCACAGACGAGACAGATACCATTTTGTTTGACGAAAATCTGTCGGAGGAAGAGGAGACCTTAAACTTTGACGATGGTCTGGACTTAAATCAGGAGCCTTCCGATCTGGATGAGTATGAGACTGCGGAGGCAGAGGACGCTGTTTTGGAGTCCACACTTGAAAATCTTTAATAGGGAAACAAAAAATGAGAAACGCTGCGGCAGGAGGTTAGAAACACTGCCGCAGTGTTGCCTTATGGGAAAGGAAGGTAGACCAGGATGAAGGTTTTGGTAACCGGCGTAAAGGGCCAGCTTGGCTTTGATGTAGTCAACGAGCTTACGGAAAGAGGCATTGAGGCCGTGGGGGTGGACATCGACCAGATGGATATCACCGATGCGGCCAGCGTGGACAAGGTGATCAAGGAAGCAGGGCCGGATGCAGTGATTCACTGCGCCGCTTATACTGCGGTGGACGCAGCACAGGAAAATGAGGAGAGCTGCCGCAGGGTCAATGCGGAGGGAACCCAGAATATAGCTAATGTATGCAAAGAGCTGGATATAAAAATGCTGTATATCAGTACGGACTATGTTTTTTCCGGAGAAGGGGAAAGGCCCTGGGAGCCGGAGGATGCCTGTGATCCCAAGAGCGTGTACGGGCAGACAAAGTATGAAGGGGAGCTGGCTGTGAAAAACACCTTGGACAAGTATTTTATCGTGCGTATTGCCTGGGTGTTTGGCGTCAACGGAAAGAATTTTATCAAAACCATGCTGAATCTTGCCAAAACCCATGACACCATAAGAGTGGTAAACGATCAGTTCGGGTCACCCACCTACACCTATGATCTGGCAAAGCTGCTGGCGGACATGGTGCAGACAGAAAAATACGGTGTTTATCACGCTACCAATGAGGGCGTGTGCTCCTGGTATGAATTTGCCTGTGAGATTTTCAGAAAGGCCAAAGTGCAGGTCAATGTGATCCCTGTTTCTACTAAAGAGTATGGTGCCAAGGCTCCCAGACCCCATAACAGCCGTATGAGCAAGGAAAAGCTTACGGAGAACGGATTTGAAAGGCTGCCCTCCTGGCAGGATGCGTTAGAGCGGTTTCTGAAAAAAATCAGTTAGAGCGGTTTCTGAAAAAAATCAGTTGACAACATATTCTCAAACAAGTATACTATCATAGTGTGCACGCGGCTGCATTCTTTTTTCGTGTGCCGCAAACAATAAACCAATATTACAATCAGAAAGAGGTGAAACAGAATGCCAACATTTAACCAGTTAGTAAGAAAAGGACGTCAGACATCTGTAAAGAAGTCTACCGCACCTGCCCTGCAGAAAGGATACAATTCCCTTCACAAGAAGACGACGAATGTTTCCGCTCCTCAAAAGCGTGGTGTGTGTACTGCCGTTAAGACAGCGACTCCTAAAAAGCCTAACTCAGCTCTTAGAAAGATTGCCAGAGTACGTCTTTCCAACGGAATCGAGGTTACCAGCTACATTCCCGGCGAAGGCCACAATCTGCAGGAGCACAGCGTTGTTTTGATCCGCGGCGGCCGTGTTAAGGATCTTCCCGGTACCAGATACCACATCATTCGTGGTACCCTTGATACCGCAGGTGTTGCCAACAGAAAGCAGGCTCGTTCCAAGTACGGCGCTAAGAGACCTAAGGACGCTAAGAAATAAGGTATGATGAAGTACCACAACAACGAAACTAAGAAAAGTGTTGGAATTCTGTAATGCAGATATAACAGCGCGAACACTTGGGGAAACACATGTGAGTACCGATGATCTATTTCATGTCGGCCAAAATGGCCGGCCGCATTGATAAGGAGGGAAGAAACGTGCCGCGTAAGGGACATATTCAAAAAAGAGATGTATTGGCAGATCCTTTATACAACAACAAGGTGGTAACCAAGCTGATCAACAACATTATGCTGGACGGCAAAAGAGGGGTTGCCCAGAAGATTGTATACGGCGCATTTGCCAAGGTAGAAGAGAAGTCCGGCAAGCCGGCTCTCGAAGTATTTGAAGAGGCAATGAACAATATCATGCCTGTTTTGGAAGTTAAGGCCAGACGTATCGGTGGCGCTACCTATCAGGTGCCCATCGAGGTGAGAGCTGACAGACGTCAGGCTCTGGGTCTGCGCTGGCTGACTATGTTTGCCCGCAAGAGAAGTGAAAAGACCATGGTGGACAGACTGGCCAACGAAATTCTGGATGCTGCCAACAATACCGGTGCAGCCGTTAAGAGAAAAGAAGACGTGCACAAGATGGCAGAAGCAAACAAGGCTTTCGCTCATTACAGATTTTAGGGCGGAGATTTTCAGGTTTTTTAAAAATATAGGAGGAAAAAATCTTGGCTGGAAGAGAATATCCCTTAGAGAGAACCAGAAATATCGGTATTATGGCTCATATCGATGCGGGTAAGACCACATTGACCGAGCGTATTCTGTATTATACTGGCGTTAACTACAAGATTGGTGATACTCATGAGGGTACTGCGACCATGGACTGGATGGAGCAGGAACAGGAAAGAGGCATTACCATCACATCAGCTGCTACCACCTGCCACTGGACACTGGAAAAAGAAACCAAGCCCATGCCTGGCGCGCTGGAGCACCGTATCAATATTATTGACACTCCTGGCCACGTTGATTTCACTGTAGAAGTAGAGCGTTCTCTCCGTGTATTGGATGGAGCTGTTGGCGTGTTCTGCGCAAAGGGCGGTGTTGAGCCACAGTCTGAGAACGTATGGCGTCAGGCTGATACCTACAATGTGCCTCGTATGGCTTTCATCAATAAGATGGACATTCTGGGTGCAAACTTCTACGGTGCAGTGGAACAGATCAGAACCAGACTTGGAAAAAATGCGATTATCCTTCAGCTGCCCATCGGTAAAGAAGATGACTTCAAGGGAATTATCGACCTGTTTGAAATGAAGGCATATATCTACAATGATGACAAGGGCGATGACATTACCGTAACCGATGATCTGGGTGATATGAAGGACGACGCAGAGCTGTACCGCTCTGAGCTGATTGAGAAGATCTGCGAGCTGGATGACGATCTGATGATGCAGTATCTGGAGGGCGAGGAGCCTTCTGTTGAAGATTTGAAGAGAGTGCTTCGCAAGGCCACCTGTGAGTGTGCCGCGATTCCTGTATGCTGTGGTTCCGCATACCGCAACAAGGGCGTACAGAAGCTTCTGGACGCTATTTTGGAGTATATGCCTGCACCGACCGATATCCCGGCTATTAAGGGCGTGGATTTAGACGGTAATGAGGTGGAGAGACATTCTTCCGACGAGGAGCCTTTCTCCGCACTGGCGTTTAAGATCATGGCGGACCCCTTTGTTGGAAAGCTTGCATTCTTCCGTGTATATTCAGGAACCATGAATTCCGGTTCCTACGTTTTGAACGCTACAAAGGACAAGAAGGAGCGTGTGGGACGTATCCTGCAGATGCACGCAAATAAGCGGGCAGAGCTGGATAAGGTTTACTCCGGCGACATTGCTGCGGCAGTAGGCTTTAAGTTTACCACCACCGGCGATACTATCTGCGACGACCAGCATCCCGTGATTCTGGAGTCCATGGAATTCCCTGAGCCTGTTATTGAGCTGGCTATTGAGCCTAAGACAAAGGCAGGACAGGGCAAGATGGGTGAAGCTCTGGCAAAGCTTGCAGAGGAGGACCCCACTTTCCGTGCCCATACAAATCAGGAGACTGGACAGACCATTATCGCTGGTATGGGAGAGCTGCATCTGGAGATTATCGTTGACCGTCTGCTTCGCGAATTTAAAGTGGAGGCAAACGTAGGCGCTCCCCAGGTTGCTTATAAGGAGGCCTTTACCAAGGCTGTGGAGGTAGACTCCAAGTATGCAAAGCAGTCCGGAGGACGTGGACAGTATGGACATTGTAAGGTGAAATTTGAGCCCCTGGAGGCAAACTGCGAGAAGTTTGACTTTGATCCCAAGGCCAATGTGCTGATCAACGATCCGCCTACCCTGTTGTTTGAATCCACTGTTGTGGGTGGTGCCATTCCCAAGGAATATATTCCTGCAGTTGGCGAGGGTATCCAGGAAGCTGCCCGCGCAGGTATCCTGGGAGGCTTCCCCGTGCTTGGCATTCATGCAAATGTGTACGACGGTTCCTATCACGAGGTTGACTCCTCTGAGATGGCGTTCCACATTGCAGGTTCCATGGCATTTAAAGAGGCAATGCAGAAAGCAAATCCTGTGCTTTTAGAGCCCATCATGAAGGTTGAGGTTACCATGCCTGAGGAATATATGGGCGATGTAATCGGTGACTTAAACTCCCGCCGTGGACGCGTGGAGGGTATGGATGACATCGGAGGCGGCAAGATGGTGAGAGCTTTCGTGCCCCTTGCTGAGATGTTCGGCTACTCCACAGACCTTCGTTCCAGAACCCAGGGACGCGGCAACTATTCCATGTTCTTCGAGAAATATGAGCCCGTGCCCAAGAACGTACAGGAGAAGGTTTTGGCTGCAAAAAGCAAGTAAATAAAAGCAGGCAAATATATGAAAAATAACTTGAAAAACCTCTGATTATTTAATATAATCAGAGGTAGCCGAGTTAACGATTGCCGGATACAGGAAATGACGGTTCGGCAGGAAAAATAATATGTGTTATCATTTTAAGGAGGACATTCATAATGGCTAAAGCTAAATTTGAAAGAACTAAGCCCCATTGTAACATTGGTACCATTGGTCACGTTGACCATGGCAAGACCACTCTGACCGCTGCAATTACCAAGGTTCTTCATGAGAGACTTGGCACTGGTGAGGCAGTGGCATTCGAGAACATCGACAAGGCTCCCGAAGAGAGAGAGCGTGGTATCACCATTTCCACCGCACACGTTGAGTATGAGACCGAGAAGAGACATTACGCACACGTTGACTGCCCTGGCCATGCTGACTATGTAAAGAACATGATCACTGGTGCAGCACAGATGGACGGCGCTATTCTGGTTGTTGCTGCAACCGACGGCGTTATGGCACAGACCAAGGAGCACATCCTTCTGTCCCGTCAGGTAGGCGTTCCTTATATTGTTGTTTTCCTGAACAAGTGTGATATGGTAGACGATCCTGAGCTGATCGAGCTGGTTGAGATGGAAGTTACCGAGCAGCTTGAGGAGTACGGCTTCAATGACTGCCCTATCGTTAAGGGTTCTGCTCTCAAGGCTTTGGAAGATCCTTCCAGCGAGTGGGGAGACAAGATTCTTGAGCTGATGAGCACTGTTGACGAGTATATTCCTGATCCTCAGCGTGACACAGACAAGCCTTTCCTGATGCCTGTAGAGGATGTATTCACCATTACCGGTCGTGGTACCGTTGCTACTGGCCGTGTTGAGCGTGGTGTTCTTCACCTGAATGACGAAGTTGAAATCGTTGGTATCAAGGAGGAGAAGAAGAAGACTGTTGTTACCGGTATTGAGATGTTCCGTAAGATGCTGGATGAGGCACAGGCTGGTGATAACATCGGTGCGCTGCTTCGTGGTATTCAGAGAACCGAAATCGAAAGAGGACAGGTTCTTGCAAAGCCCGGCACTGTTACCTGCCACACCAAGTTTACCGCACAGGTTTACGTTCTGACCAAGGACGAGGGTGGACGTCACACTCCTTTCTTCAACAACTATCGTCCTCAGTTCTACTTCAGAACAACCGACGTTACAGGTGTCTGCAACCTGCCTGAAGGTACCGAGATGTGCATGCCTGGCGACAACGTAGAGATGACCATCGAGCTGATTCATCCCATCGCTATGGAGCAGGGTCTTACCTTCGCTATCCGTGAGGGTGGTAGAACCGTAGGTTCAGGCCGTGTTGCTACAATCATTGAGTAATTAAATACTTTTTGAGTATCAATTGACTTCATTGGCTCAGCCCTTTGTTTACAAGGGGTTGAGCCTTTTTATGTGCGTCCGGTGAAGCCGATGCATGGGCTTAAGTCATTCTCGTGGACTTGCTGTGGGCTTATTTTATCCTTTGGACTTATGACTTTGAACTTTGTGCCTTGTGGTTGTGGGTCCTTTTCCGGTTTATCTGAGGTTTCAGATGCACCGGCAGCTACTGTTTCCAACTTGTGCTGGTTCTGCATCATATCCACCACTTCCTGATGCTTATTCGGATATAGGTGGGAGTAGGTGCTTAAGGTGGTCTGCACCTTTTTGTGTCCTAACCGTTCCGATATGAGCAGTGGTGCGCAGCCCAAGTTGATAAGATAGCTGGCGTGTGAGTGGCGAATGTCATGGATACGAATCTTTTTTACTCCGCTTTTCTTGCAAGCCCTTGCCATCGCATTATTGATATAAGATTTGGTGAAGGGGAATACCCTGTCCGTATCTTTTATATCATATAGTTTTGACATATAGTCTTTGACTTCGTTCATCACGAAGTCGGGTATGATGATGTTCCGAATGCTTTTCGGTGTTTTGGGTGGTGTTACCACATCCTGCTTTTTGACACGCTGCAGACTTTTGTTAATGTCGATGGTATTCTTTTCAAAATCAAAGTCCTTTGGTGTTAATGCAAGGAATTCTCCAAAACGGATACCGGAGTAGTACAGTAGTGAAAACGAAACATGTGCCGTAGGATCATCTTCCATTGCGGCGAGTATCCGGTCAAATTCATACTTAGTCCAGAAGTTTACCACAACTTCACGTTTTCCCATGCGCCCGGCTTTATGACAAGGGTTTTCGGATAAGTTGAAGTAGTCCATGGCATAGTTGAAAAGTGCGGTTATCATATTCTGTATCCTGTCTAAGTAGGAGTTGGAATACTCTTTCCCAATTAATTCATTCTGCCATGCCCTGATATCCTTGGGAGTAATCTTGTTGATGGGCTTATTCTCAAAATAAGGGAGGATGAGCTTCTCGAATACATGCTTCTTCCCGTCAATGGTGCTCTGGCGGCATCGGTGTCCCATATCCTCTATATAAATCTCATACATAGAGCGGAAGGTCATGTCCGTGCTGCCTTTCTGCTTTCTTAGGAAATCAGCTTCCCATTCCTTCGCTTCACGCTGAAGCTTAAAGCCTCGTTTCTTTATCTGTTTTTTCTTTCCGGTAAAATCTGGTTGGGGTGTTTTTGTTGGTTGACAATCGGAAAATTTCATGCTATCTTTAAACAAAAGTTCATTGAACGCTTATTTAAGGAAAAGGATGTGTTATATGGAAACGCGGAAAGAGCAAAAAGAGCGCAGACGGCAAGAAATTATATATACTGCGTTAGAGTTATTTGTTAGCAAAGGATATGCTGCTACTAAGATTACGGATATAGCAAAAAGAGCAAATATAAGCAGGGGATTAATGTTTCATTACTTTGAGTCAAAAGAGAACTTATATGAAGAACTAATTCGAATGGGGGTAGAAGGAACGACATATCCGGGAGAGCAGAAGTGTGAACATGCCATTGATTTTTTTGTGAATTTCACAGAAGAGTTATTTGCGTATATGAAAGAACAGCCGGCCACTGCAAAATTTTTTGTATTGATGGCAGAAGCACAGCGAAGTGAAGCGACACCTGAGCATATACGGGAAATAGCAATGAAAGTAAATGTGATAGAACAGTTTGTGCCTATTGTTGAATGGGGACAGCAGGAAGGAACCATTAAAGAAGGGGATCCTCTAATCATTTCGAATGCATTTTGGTGTAGTGTACAAGGAATAGCGGAGCGTTTCGCTACAAATCAAGACATTGCGTTGCCTAAGGCAGAGTGGATTGTAGACATTATAAGAAGAAAGTAGGGATAGATTTATGAAAAAAGTTGTAATTATCGGCGGTGGAATTTCGGGAATGACGGCAGGTGTATTGTTGCAAAAGGCGGGCTTTAATACAGAGATTTATGAAAAGAATGCTTTGCCGGGAGGGCAATGTACCGGATGGAAGAGAGAGGGGTATTTTATTGATAATTGTATTCACTGGTTGACTGGAACAAGACCCGGAAGTGCATTGCATGAATTATGGAAAGAGATTGGTGCATTAGGGGACGGCGTGGAAGTACACGAAAAAGAAATGTTCTTTTCTTCAAAATTGAATGGGCAAACATTGACCTTTTGGAGAGATAAGGAAAGAACGCGAAAAGAAATGCTTGCATTATCGCCGGAAGATGAAAGCGAAATCAACAAACTGATAGAATATGTGTCCATGGCGGAAACAATGACAGTGCCCGTGGAAAAGCCTTTTGATGCAATGAATCCCATTGATTTTATGAAATTAGGTATGTCTATGAAATCCATGGGAAAAGTGATGAAAGAATATGGAAATATGGATATTAATGAATTGGCTACACGTTTTAAGCATCCGTTGATTCAGCGTGCAATTATTGATTACATGCCTAGTGGATATCAGGCATATGCTTTTCTTGTTTCCTATAGTACGGTAACGGGAGGAAATGGTGACATTCCAAAGGGCGGATCACTTGCAATGTCACTGCGTATTGCGGAAAAATATAAAGAATATGGTGGCGTATTGCATACAGGTGCAGAAGTAAAACAAATTTTATTGAATGGTAAAAAGGCAGAAGGGGTTCTGCTGGAAAACGGAAGCAGTGTGGAAGCTGACTATGTGATTTGCGCTTGCGATACAGATTATACATTTCGCAAATTATTACCGGAAACGTATATACCAAAGGGGCTTAAGAAAATGTATGCGGAACGGGATAAATATCCGGTTAGCAGTGGATTTCAGATGGCATATGCTGTAGATGGAGTATTTCCAGAATTGACAGGTACAAGAGTATTTTCGTGCGATGAGATGAAGGTGGGAAGTCAGATGGTGAAGTGTATGAGTATTCAGTCTTATGACTATGAACCTGATTTTGCACCGGAAGGTAAAATGATTTTGCAGACTAATTTTTCTCAAACAGAATCTGATTATACATATTGGGAGTCACTTTATGAAGACAAGGCGAAATATGAACAAATAAAGGATGAAATTGCACAGCAGGCGTTGCAAAGAGTTGTCTGGGAATATCCGTTTTTAGAAGGGAAAATTCGTGTGATTGATATATGGTCGCCGATGACGTATACAAGGTATTGCAATTCCTACAAAGGTGCATATATGAGTTTTGTAACGACCAAGCAGGCGAAGAGTATCACAGTACCTGGAGTGGTAAAGGGGATTGATAATGTACTGCTTGCAAGTCAATGGTTAATGGGGCCCGGAGGGCTGCCAACGGCAGCGGCAATGGGGAAATTTGCCGCATGGAGAATCATGAGGAGAGAGAATAATGGAAGATGAAATTAAGGACGAGGTAAGAGATGAAATGGGAAAGGATTTGATGCAGGAGCAATTAGACAAGCTGCAATATGGTAATTGTGACATATCTGACTGGGAGGGACGGCTGAATACCAACAACAGCAATCCGGCCTTAACAGGCTTTTGGATTGAGTGGTCCAGTGCAAAAGCTGAGGAGATAGCCAAAAAATAGTTTTAGATTATTGGGGCTGAGACTTTCACCACGATGAATGCCATACATGGAAAGGAGCGACAGCCATGAAAAAAATAATGATTGCCATGGTTATGTGTATTTGTGCATTGGGCGTATCGGGCTGTGAAAGACAGGACAGCTTTGACAGCATACAGTCAGAGCCGGGTGCAACAGAGGGAGCTTCCACAGAAGAAGTCTCTCCCAAAGGACCTTCTTTAGAGTCAGGCAATAAGGAAAATTCTTTGGAGACAGCGGAAAATGGAGCAGATACACAAAATTTGACCTACGAAGAAATGATGGATCAGTTTTATGAAAAGTTTTATGCCGGTCTCTCTCAGGAAGAGATAGAGGAGAGAATCACGGAAGGCATTTCTTACTACCAGGCCAGCAAATATTATGGGGAGGTTACTAATTATTGGGAAAATATAAGAGGCGTCACTGATATTTCCAATGTCATAGAGCCCTTGTATTTTACGGATATGAAATACTACAGGGAAGAGGATTTTCAAAATGATCCAAAGATCATAATTCATCTTGCGAAAAATGAAATCTATGCAAGGCATGGATACATTTTTAAAGATGAGGATTTGTACTCTTATTTTATGGGGTGCGCATGGTACCGGCCTGCTGTGGCAGGTGAGGAATTTGACGACGCAGTATTTAACGATTATGAGAGGAAGAACCTGGAGCTTCTGGCGGCAATGGATCGTGAACCGGAGCAATGAGTTTATTCCAGGTGCTCCAGTAAATGTTCCTCTCCCGCAGGCCGCTGCAAAAAGCGGAATTTATTTTTGCTGCAGGAGAGAATTCCCTCTTTTTGCAGCTTGCTGATCTCGCTGCAGAGCGCGCTCCGGTCTACAGCCAGATAATTGGCAAGCTGCTGGCGGTTAAAGGGAATGGTAAAGGCGGCGCTTCCTGCCTTTAAGGATTCTGCGGACAGATAGGACAAAAGCCGCCCTCTGATGGTGCGGTTGCTCAGGTGTTCTATCTTTTGGGTGAGGCTGATATTTTTTCTTGCAATGGCATTTAAGAGGTTGTGAATCAGCTTTGTATGATAAACGCAGGCACAGGAGCATACCGTAAAGATTCTGCGGAAGTCAAAAAACATAACGTCGGCATCTGTGCCGGCTAAAACGTTGAGCTCCGGGGGAAGGAGGGAAATACAGGCGTAGCTTTCCGCAAAAATCATCCCCGGGGCGATTTCCTCAAAAATAGAATTATTTCCCCAGTAATCTTCTTTTTCTATCAGCACATGTCCTGAGAGCACCATGCCTACAAAGTGGTTGTCCTCCCCGTTGCGGATGATGTATTCCCCCTTTTGGAAATGTAGCTTTTTGGTGGAGAGGCATTTGAGCATTGTACTGATTTCTTCTTCGCTGATTCCCAGAAACATATTGGTGTTTTTCAAAAAGGTAAGGTAAGCTTCCATAGATTGTTTTTCCTAAAATACATATAAAAGTTGTAATTACAACAGAATTATTTGTTTCATTATAGTATAATCCTATTAAAATAGCAAGAACCAGTTAAGATATGAGCTTATTTCAAAAGAGGTGATAGTATGGTGCGGAAAAAGATGACAATGGACGGCAATCAGGCGGCGGCTCATGTGGCCTATGCCTACAGTGATGTAGCCGCCATTTATCCCATCACCCCATCCTCTGCCATGGCAGAGGTGACGGATGAATGGGCCAATCAGGGGAGAAAAAATATTTTCGGGCAGGAGGTTTGGGTGACGGAGATGCAGTCTGAGGCAGGCGCAGCGGGAGCCGTCCACGGCTCGCTGGCAGCGGGAGCCCTGACCACTACCTTCACAGCCTCTCAGGGACTTTTGCTCATGATTCCCAATTTATACAAAATTGCGGGAGAACGGCTTCCGGGGGTGTTTCATGTTGCGGCAAGAACCATAGCAAGTCATGCGCTGTCCATTTTTGGCGATCATTCCGATGTATATGCCTGCAGGCAGACAGGGGTGGCCATGCTGGCCAGCGCTTCCGTGCAGGAGGTAATGGATCTGGCACCTGTGGTGCATCTGGCGGCGGTCAAGGGCAGACTGCCCTTCCTTCACTTTTTTGACGGCTTCCGCACCTCCCACGAGGTACAAAAGATTGCAGCGTGGGACTATGAGGACTTGAAGGCGCTGATGGATTTGGAGGCTGTAAAGGCATTTCGCAAGAACGCCTTAAACCCCAATCACGCCAGACAGATGGGCTCCGCCCAGAATCCGGATATCTTTTTTCAAGCAAGAGAGGCCAGCAATGGGGCTTACGATGCGCTGCCGGGTCTTGTGGAGTCTTATATGAACCAGATCAATGAGAAAATAGGGACCCATTACGGATTATTCAATTATTATGGCGTCCAGGATGCGGAGCATGTGATTATAGCCATGGGAAGCGTGTGTCAGACCATCGAGGAGACAGTGGATTATCTGAATGCTTCCGGAGAAAGACTGGGGGTAGTGGAGGTTCATTTATACCGCCCCTTTAGTGCAGAGCATCTGCTTGCAGTCATCCCGGATTCTGTAAAGAGGATTACTGTGTTGGACCGCACCAAGGAGCCTGGCGCCATAGGCGAGCCCCTTTATCTGGATGTGGCTGCAGCCTTGCGGGACAGCAAATTTCACAGCGTTGAGATTTTTTCCGGCAGATACGGCTTAAGCAGCAAGGATACCACCCCAAGCCAGATCAAGGCGGTGTTTGACAACCGGGAAAAGAAGCGGTTTACCGTGGGAATTTTGGATGATGTGACGCATTTGTCCTTAGAGCTTACGGAACAGATCCACACTGCGCCAAAGGATATTTACAGCGCGAAATTCTGGGGCCTTGGCAGTGACGGAACAGTGGGAGCCAACAAAAATTCCATTAAGATTATCGGCAATCATACGGATAAATATGTACAGGCTTACTTTTCTTATGACTCCAAGAAATCAGGAGGGCTTACCGTTTCTCATTTAAGGTTTGGAGACAGTCCCATCAAGTCTACCTACCTGATAGAAAAGGCAGATTTTGTGGCCTGCCACAACCAGTCCTATCTGCGCAGATACGACATGGTGCAGGATTTGAAGGAGGGAGGCATTTTCCTGTTAAACTGCACCTGGGACAGCGCGCAGTTAGAGGAACGGCTGCCCGCTTCGGTAAAGCGGTTCATAGCCAGAAACCATATCCGTTTTTATATTATAGACGGCGTGGGGCTGTGCAGGAAAATCGGCTTAAAGGGAAGAATCAACACCATTTTGCAGTCCGCCTTTTTTGCGCTGACAGATATCATTCCCAGGGAAGACGCCTTGCAGTATATGAAGGACGCCGCCAGGGCAAGCTATCAGAAAAAGGGTGACCAGGTGGTTCAGATGAATTATGCTGCCATCGATGCGGGAGCCCAAAATATCGTAAAGGTGGAGGTTCCGGAGCGGTGGGCGGATGCCGTGGAAGAGGAGCAAAAGACAGAAACCCTGAAGGATAGGCCAGAGGTGGTAAGATATGTGGAGCAGATTCAGCAGAAGGTAAATGCGCAAAAGGGAGATGCGCTTCCGGTATCAGCCTTTTTGGAGTATCAGGATGGTTCCGTCCCCTCCGGCACATCGGCCCACGAGCGCCGAAATACGGCGGTGGATATTCCTGCCTGGAATTGTGAAAACTGTATTCAGTGCAACCGCTGCGCCTTTGTGTGTCCCCATGCGGTTATCCGGCCTGCGGTGCTTACCAAAGAGGAAGCGGATGCCGCGCCGGATGGCATGAAAGTTATTCCCATGATGGGGATGCCGGGAATGTATTTTGCTGTTACAGTGTCTCCTGCAGACTGTGTGGGCTGTGGCTCCTGCGCTAATGTGTGTCCGGGAAAGATGGGCGCCAAGGCTCTCTCCATGACGGCGGTTTCCACACTGCCAAAGGCAGAGAGGACAGCGCTGCAGAAGCAGTTTGACTTTTGCAAGGCACTGCCTGCAAAGCCGGAGGTTTTAGAGAAATTTAAGGCTTCCACAGTTAAGGGCAGCCAGTTTAAAAAGCCCCTTCTGGAGTTTTCAGGAGCCTGCGCGGGATGTGGGGAGACGCCCTACGCAAAGCTTGCTACACAGCTCTTTGGGGACAGGATGTATATTGCGAATGCAACGGGCTGCTCCTCCATATGGGGAAATTCTGCCCCCTCCACACCTTATACCACGGATGATCAGGGAAGAGGTCCGGCCTGGTCCAATTCTTTGTTTGAGGATGCGGCAGAGTTTGGCTATGGTATGCTGCTGGCACAAAAAAGCATCAGAAAGCGGCTGAGGGAAGAGCTGGAAGCGTTGGAGACACAAAACATCAGCGACACTCTGCGGGAGGCCATTGCGCAGTGGACGGATACCTTCCAGAATGGAGCCTTAAATGGGCAAGCCACGATACAGCTTGAGGCCTGTCTGGCAAAAGAGGCTGACGGGGATCAACAAAAGGAGATTTTGGAGATTCTGGAGGAAAAGGATTTTCTGGGAAAGAAATCCCAGTGGATTTTCGGCGGCGACGGCTGGGCCTATGATATCGGCTTCGGCGGTCTGGACCATGTGCTGGCAAGCGGACAGGATATCAACATTTTGGTGTTTGACACAGAAATGTATTCCAACACCGGGGGCCAGTCCTCCAAGTCCACGCCCACAGGCTCCGTTGCAAAGTTTGCGGCAGGAGGCAAGCCCACCCGGAAAAAGGACCTGGCCGGCATTGCCATGAGCTACGGAAACGTGTATGTGGCGCAGATTGCCATGGGAGCTGATTACAACCAGTGCATCAAGGCCTTTCTGGAGGCGGAAAGCTATGAGGGGCCTTCCCTGATTATTGCTTATGCTCCTTGTATCAGCCACGGAATCAAGGTGGGAATGTCCTGTTCCCAGACGGAAGAGGAAAAGGCGGTAAAGACCGGATACTGGCATCTGTTCCGGTTTGATCCCCGCAATCGGGGAACACAGGCCGGCGCATTCACCTTAGACAGCAAGCTGCCCACGGAAGATTATCAGGATTTCCTGTCCGGAGAGGTGCGCTACGACGCCTTGCAGCGTTCGAATCCAGAGCGGGCACAGGAGCTGTTTGCCCAGGCGGAGAACCAGGCGAAAGAGCGAATGGCTTATCTGCAGAGGCTGGTGGCCCTGTACGGCGGAGCTTTGTAAAACTTTGGTGTTTGGAACCGCATGCAGCGGTTCATCACATAGAAACAATAAGTACAAACAATAAAAGGAAAGAAGAAAGGAAGAGACTATGAAGAAATATGTATGTGAAGCATGCGGCTGGGTATATGATCCTGAGGTGGGCGATCCCGATGGAGGAATTGCGCCGGGAACGGCCTTTGAGGATATCCCGGACGACTGGGTCTGCCCCCTCTGCGGATTAGGTAAGGATGCGTTCGTGGAAGCATAAGCTGGCTTTCAGGGTATCATGCGGAAGGTATTCTTTTCATAGGAGAGAATACCTTCCTTTTGCATTTTAGAAAGCTCATTGGAGAGCGCACTGCGGTCAACTCCCAGATAATCTGCCAGCTGCTTTCGGTTAAAGGGGATGGTAAACTGATAGCTTCCGTTTTGCCTTACCTGCTGGGAAAAATAAGAGATAAGCCTTCCCCGTATGGATTTTGAGGAGGTGTGAAAAATACGCCGGGACAGCTTGAGATTTTTTTCGGCGGATAAAGAAAGGAGATTCCCGATCATCTTGTGGTGAAAAGGGCAGCTGGCGCTGCAGGTCTGGGTAAGCTTTCTGACATTCAAAAAGAGAATCCGGCAGCAGCAGGCGGCGGTAACATTCACCATAAGGGGCTCCCCCGGCAGCAGTGCGTAGGTTTCCGCAAAAATCTGACCGCATTCAGCCTTGTCCAGGATGCTTCTGTTTCCCCAGATATCATCGGCTTCTATCAGGACAGTGCCCTCCAAAACCATTCCCAGGGAGTCCACCATATCTCCTGCGTGAAGGATTACTTGATTTTTCTCATAGCTTTTTTCATATGCCTGGAGGCAGGAAAGCAGGGAATCAGTTTCTTTTTGGTGGACGCCTCGAAAGAGTGCGGTATTGGACAAAAGGGAATTTTTCATTTTTTCTCCGTTTTTGTTGTTTGAACAACATACTTTTTGCAAAAAGCATAGTATACTTCTGCTGTAAAGTCAAGAAAAAGCTTGCAAAATCTATTGAATGGAGGAATTGCATGATACGGAAAATCATTGAGATAGATCAGGAAAAGTGTAACGGCTGCGGAATCTGTGCCCAAGCCTGTCACGAGGGCGCCATCGGCATGATAAATGGAAAGGCGGCGCTTCTGCGGGAGGATTACTGTGATGGGCTGGGGGACTGCCTTCCCGCCTGCCCGGTGGGAGCCATCACCTTTGTAGAGCGTGAGGCTGCAGCTTATGATGAGGCGGCGGTAAAAGAAAGCAAGAGACAGCTTTCAGGCCAAGGACAGCTTTCAAGCAAGAAGGAGCTTTCAGACAAGGAACAGCCTTCCGGCAGGTCCCAGCTTCGCCAGTGGCCGGTACAGATCAAGCTGGCCCCCTTAACCGCTCCGTATTTTCAGGGAGCCCATCTGCTGATTGCAGCGGACTGTACGGCTTATGCTTACGCTGACTTTCATCAGGATTTTATCCGGGGGAAAATTACGCTGATAGGCTGTCCCAAGCTGGATGGGGTGGATTACACAGAAAAGCTTGCGGAAATTATAAAGCGCAATGAGATCAGCGCACTTACAATCGTGCGCATGGAGGTGCCTTGCTGCGGCGGCATCGAGCATGCGGCGGTCACAGCTCTGAAAATGAGTGGAAAGTTTCTTCCCTGGCAGGTGGTCACCATCTCCACACAGGGAGAGATTCTCGCCTGACGAACTGAATTTTACCTGAAACTTAGGTAGATTTCACATGGAACAGATTGTATTTTATGAAAAAAATGATAAAATAAATAAAAAAGGTAGACATACAAGGCCGGATATCCTCATCCGGCCTTACTTCCTATGAGAAAAGGAGACCATTATGCCATCCATGTATGCTCATCACAAAATGGGTCTGCAGGTAAAAGCACTCCTGGGGAAGCCGGAAAGGCAGATCATAGAAAAATATCCCCAGCTGTTTTTGATTGGACTGCACGGCCCGGATATTCTATTTTATTACAAGCCCCTTTCATCGAATCCCGTAAACCGGACGGGATACGGCATGCACGATAAACCAGGGAGCTATTTTTTTGCAAGAGCTGCAAAGGTTATAAAATCCCGCCCGGACAAAGAGGCCTGTCTGTCCTATGTATATGGATTTATCTGCCATTTTGCCCTGGATGTGACGTGCCACGGATATATTGATGAAAAAATAAAGAAAAGCGGCGTTTCCCACACAGAGATCGAAGCGGAATTTGACAGGGAGCTTATGACGAGAGACGGTTTGAATCCCATAAGGCAAAAGTTAGCCGGACACATTGCGGCCACACCGGAAAATGCGGCGGTCATACAGGCATTTTTTCCAAAGATTACAGCCAGGCAGACATTAAAAGCGCTGAAGGGCACGATCTTTTACAATAACCTGCTTGTGGCGCCCTCACCTTTGAAAAGAGGGCTGATTTATGCTGTTTTAAAGCTGTCCGGCAATTATGAAAAAATACATGGCCTGGTGCTTCCTTACAAAAGGAACGAGAAATGTGCCGACAGCACAAGACGCTTAACGATTCTGTACGATGAGGCAAAGAAGCTGGCGGTAAAGCTGATCGGAGAATATGGGGACTTTCTTTCCGGAGAAAGAAAACTGTCCCCCGTTTATGAAAAAACCTTCGATTCCAAGCTTCCAATGCCGAAGGAAAAGACTGGAGAAAAAATATCAGCACATGACCAAAGGAGAGCGCAATGAAAGAGAAAAAAACAGGCTTTCGCCTGACCAGGGCAGAAAAAAGCTGGATATTGTATGATGTGGGAAATTCTGCCTTTACCCTTTTGATATCCACCATTATGCCCATCTATTTTAATTATCTGGCGGATAACGCGGGAGTGTCCTCAGTGGATTATCTGGCCTTTTGGGGCTATGCGGCCTCCGCTGCGACCCTGGCGGTAGCTTTTTTAGGACCGGTATTCGGTGCAATGGCCGATACTAAGGGCTATAAGAAACCCCTGTTTATCGTATCTCTTCTTGTGGGTGCTGTGGGCTGCATCAGCCTGGGGCTGGCAAGGCAGTGGCTGATTTTTCTGATTATTTTTGTGATTGCCAAGATAGGGTATTCGGGAAGCTTGATCGTATATGACTCCATGCTTTCGGATGTGACTGACAATGACCGCATGGATAATGTTTCCTCTCTTGGCTATGCCTGGGGCTATATCGGAAGCTGTATTCCCTTTGTAGTGTGCCTGGGGCTTGTGCTGGGAGCGGAGCCTCTTGGACTTTCCATGGAGAATGCCATGGCAATTTCCTTTGTCATTATCGCTCTGTGGTGGCTGGGAATGACGGTTCCTCTCTTAAAGGGCTATAGACAAAAAAACTATGTGGAAAAGAAAAAGAATGCAATATCCGAGAGCTTTCAGCGTATCGGCAGGACACTGCTGAACGTGCGGAAGGAAAAAAAGATATTTCTGTTTCTGCTTGCCTTCTTCTTTTATATTGACGGTGTTTACACCATTATCGACATGGCCACCGCATATGGCTCCGCGCTGGGCTTCGACAGCACCGGACTGCTTTTGGCCCTTTTGGTGACGCAGATCGTGGCCTTTCCCTTTGCGATTTTGTTTGGAAGGCTTGCCAGAAGCATTGCTGCCCATAAGCTCATTGCCGTGTGTATTGCCGCTTATTTCAGCATTGCCGTTTTTGCCATGTTTTTGACTGTACAGTCTCAGTTTTGGGTGCTTGCGGTACTGGTGGGAATGTTCCAGGGAGGCATTCAGGCGCTTTCCAGGTCTTACTTTGCCCGTATCATTCCTCCTGAGCAGTCAGGTGAATATTTTGGGCTTATGGATATCTGCGGAAAAGGCGCTTCCTTTATGGGAACCACTGTTGTCAGCGTGGTGTCCCAGCTGACTGGAGATATCAATAAAGGGGTGGGAATGATTGCCGTTTTGTTTGCCGTTGGGATGGTATTCTTCTGGATGGCAGTGAAGGCAAAGAATACAGAAGTGGAAAAGAAAACTGTGTAGAAGAAAATTCTGCGGGCATCGCCCGCAGAATTTTTTTACAAAAACTTTCGAGGATTTTTGTTTGATTTTTTATCTGGTTCATAGTACTATAAATATATGCGCAGGTGCAGAGAGATGGGAAAACCGTCCCCCTGCCCTTTTTGACAGAAAGGAGTAGAAAGATTGCTGCACAATGAACTATTACGAGAAAAAGTATATGAATCCGTTGCTTCTGTCCTGCCGATCACTATTATTGTCTTACTGCTTACCATTACCATTGCTCCCCTGACGCCGGGGACGATGATGCTGTTTTTGTTTGGAGCGGTGCTTCTGATTGTGGGAATGGGCTTTTTTACTCTGGGGGTGGATATGTCCATGATTCCCATGGGAGAGGGTATTGGAGTACAGCTTTCCAAGGCAAAGAAAATCATTCTTCCGCTTTTGGTGTGTTTTGTGTTAGGGGTTTTGATTACCATTGCGGAGCCAGACCTGCAGGTGCTGGCTGAACAGGTGCCATCCATTCCCAACATGGTGCTGATCTGGACGGTGGCTATAGGAGTTGGCCTCTTCCTTGTGGTTTCGCAGATTCGAATTATCTTTGGAATTCCCCTTTCCTATATCCTGATTTTTTTCTATGCGATTGTTTTTCTGCTGACCTTTTTTGTTCCCGAAGATTTTATCCCGGTTTCCTTTGACTCCGGCGGCGTTACCACAGGTCCGGTGACGGTTCCCTTTATCATGGCGCTGGGTATTGGTATGGCTTCCGTGCGAAGCGACAAAAATTCCAGCAGCGACAGCTTTGGTCTGACGGCCATCTGCAGTATCGGGCCGATTCTTTCCGTAATGATTCTTGGTATCTGCTATAGCCCGGAGGATGCAGCCTACAGCATGGTGGAGCTTTCGGAGCTTGACAGCACCAGAGAGGTGGCAATGCAGTTTGCCAGAGCTTTTCCTGCCTATATGGAGGAGGTGGCAGTGGCGCTTATTCCCATTGCAGGTGTGTTTATTGTGTTCCAGTGTATTTTCCGCAGATTCCACAGCAGACAGCTTTTGCGGATTCTTTCGGGCTTTGTATACAGCTACATAGGGCTGGTGCTGTTTTTGACAGGCGTAAACGTGGGCTTTATGCCGGCCGGACAGTATATCGGGTCTGCCGTTGCAGGAAGCAGCCAGCCCTGGGTGCTGATTCCCATCGGCATGGTCATCGGCTACTTTATTGTGAAGGCAGAGCCTGCAGTGCAGGTGCTCACCAGACAGGTGGAGGACGTGACCAACGGCTCTATTACCCAGAAGGCCATCGGACACAGCCTCTCTATCGGTATCGCCTTTTCCGTTGGCATTGCCATGCTGCGTATTTTGACGGGACTGAACATTATGTGGTTTTTGGTGCCGGGCTATTTGATTTCTCTTGTGATGACCTTTTTTGTACCCCAGATATTTACCGGTATTGCCTTTGATTCCGGCGGCGTGGCCAGCGGACCCATGACAACTACGTTTTTGCTTCCTCTGGCAATGGGAGCCTGCGAGGCGATGGGAGGAAACGTGCTGACCGACGCTTTTGGCATTGTGGCCATGGTTGCTATGACGCCGCTGCTCACCATCCAGATGCTGGGCCTGGCGGATAATGTGCGCAAACGCATCAGGAAGCGCAAGCTTATTCTGCAGCTGAGAGAAGTGGAGGACAGCATCATTTATTTTGATTAACGTAAAATGTGAGGAAGAGCTATGGCAGATAAAAAAAGTGTAAAGCTGGTGGTAACCTTTGCGGAGCGCGGAAAAGGCAAGGCCTTGGCAAAGCTGTACGCAGAGCAGGGAGTGCTCTGCAATTACCAGTCTATGGGGAGGGGAACGGCCTCCTCAGACCTTCTGGACGTTTTGGGTATTGGAAGCGCTGAGAAGGATATTTTGATCAGCATAACATCCGGGGAGAGGTCCCAGCGGCTTTTGCGCAGGCTGGACGACGGTCTTGAAAGTGATATTTACGGCAGCGGGATTGTGTTTGATATGTCGCTTACCGGGTTAAACAGTCTCATCGCCACAGTGCTTTTAAGCGGACAGGAAAGCGGAAACGGAGGAACACAGATGGAAGCAAAGACAGATTACAGCCTGATTTTGGTTTCAGTGAATCAGGGACATACGGATGACGTGATGGATACGGCCAGACAGGCGGGAGCCAGAGGCGGCACTGTGATTCGGGCAAGGTGGGCCGGGCCTGAAGATACCAGCCAGTTTTACGGGATTTCCCTGCAGTCTGAAAAGGAGATCATCGCTATAGTGGCGGCGGGAGACCTGCGGAACGCTATCATGGAGATGATCAATAAAAAGCACGGGCTTAAGACGGAGGCTGCGGCCATGGTCTGCTCCGTAGGACTTGAGCATTATGTGAAATTTTCTTGACAGGCAGCGGACATAAATCAGGAGAGCAGGGGATGGAATGAATACGAAAGAAGTAAAGCAAAAGAGCATAAAGGGGCTCAAAACCATCATATATGGGAGAACCCTCTTTGTGGTGGCTGCTTTTTTGGTGCAGTTTGCGCTGCTGTTTATAGCATTTATCAGACTGCGCCAGTACAGCCTTTTCATCTACGGCTTCTTCATTTTGCTGAGCGTGTTGGTGGTGCTGCGTTTGTTTAACAGTGAGGGCACTCCGGATTTTAAACTGGTGTGGATGCTTCCCATAGTGGTATTTCCGGTTTTTGGAGCGCTTTTTTATGTGTATATCGACACTCAGACGGGCACAAAACGTTTGAAAAAAAGGCTTTGTGAGATTAATGATGTCATAAAGCAGTATACGCCGCAGAATAACGAGGCCCGGGAGCAGCTTTTTGAGGAAAATATTCAGATGGGGCGTTTTGCAGATTATATGCAGACCTATGATAACAGTCCTGTGTATGGAAACACCCAGGCTGTTTATTACCCTTTGGGAGATGATCAGTTTCCGGATATACTGGCTGAGCTGCAAAAGGCAGAAAACTTTATTTTTTTGGAGTACTTTATCATAGAAGAAGGACGCGTGTGGGAGAGTGTCTTAAGCATTCTGAAAGAAAAGGTGAAGCAGGGAGTGGAGGTCAGGCTTTTGTATGACGACACCTGCTCTTTGTGGTATCTTCCCAGCTTTTATCCAAAGCTTTTGGAAAAGGAGGGAATCCGCTGCAAAACCTTTTGTCCCATAAAGCCTATTTTTTCATCCTCCTATAATAACCGGGACCATAGAAAGATTATTGTAATCGACGGTAAGACTGCCTTTACCGGGGGCACCAATCTGGCAGACGAGTATATCAATGAGAAGGAACGCTTCGGGCATTGGAAGGATACTGCGATCATGCTGAAGGGAGACGCGGTGGAGCGCTTTACCTATATGTTTCTGGAAATGTGGAATGTTTCTGAAAAGGGGGAGGAGGACTACGGGAAATATAAGTCGCCCAGGGAGGCGGCGCTTCCCAGGGACGGATTTTTCCTTCCTTATGGGTCGAGCCCTTTTAGCGAGGAGCATATAGGCAAGAGAGTATACCTGGATATCTTAAACACTGCCTGCCGGTATGTGCACATCATGACGCCTTATTTGATTCTCGACCACGAAATGATGATGGCTCTGGTTTATGCCGCCAAAAGAGGGGTGGAGGTGACAATTATCATGCCTCACATTCCCGACAAGCAGTATGCTTTTGTGGTTGCCAAAACCTATTATAATGAGCTTTTGGAGGCAGGAATCCAAATCTGGGAGTATACGCCGGGCTTTGTCCATGCAAAGGTGTTTGTGTCGGATGACGTAAGAGCCGTGGTGGGAACCGTCAATCTGGATTACAGGAGTCTGTACCATCACTTTGAATGCGGCGTGGTTATGTACTTGAATTCCCAGATAGATGCTGTGGAGAGGGATTTTAAAGAGACACTGAAGCAATGCCAGGAGGTGCGTCCGGAGGATTACAAAAAGCAGAATCTTTTTGTAAGAATGGAGGGAAAGCTGTTAAGAATGCTTGCACCCCTGATGTAGGAGGAATTTGTGTGAAAGATCAGCCTGAAAACCAATTTTCCAGAACGGAGCTTTTAATTGGAGAGGATGGCGTAAAACGCCTGCAGAAAGCAAAAGTGGCTTTGTTTGGCATTGGAGGTGTGGGAGGCTATGTGGCGGAGGCTCTGGTGAGAAGCGGCGTGGGCGCCTTTGACCTGATAGACAATGACACAGTGAGCCTTACCAATTTAAACAGACAGATTATTGCCGATTATCACACACTGGGCAGGTATAAGACAGAGGTAATGCGGGAGCGGATGCTGTCCATCAATCCCAAGGTACAGGTTACGCTCCATCAATGCTTTTATCTGCCGGAAACAGCAGGACAATTTGATTTTTCCGCCTACGATTATGTGGTGGATGCGGTGGATACGGTGACTGCCAAAATTGACATTATTCTGCGCGCCATAAACTGCGGTGTGCCGGTGATAAGCTGCATGGGAGCGGGAAACAAGCTGAACCCCGGGGCCTTTCAGGCAGCCGATATTTATGAGACCTCTGTCTGTCCCCTGGCCAGGGTAATGCGAAGGGAGTTAAAGAAGCGAGGGGTAAAGGCGTTAAAGGTAGTTTTTTCCACAGAGCCTCCCAAGATACCCGGGGAGACAACAGGGGAGAATGGAAAACGCTCTACGCCGGGAAGTATATCCTTTGTGCCTGCTGCGGCAGGCTTGATATTGGCGGGGGAGGTAGTAAAGGACCTGATAGGGAAAGCATAACTGTGCCTCGCAGGGAGGATGCCTGCGGGGCAATTTTGTGTGCGGATGCAGACACACATTTGCCGGGAACCTTTTGGCACAGAATTCGTTTTTATAGAAAAGAGGAAAGAAGGGAGGAGAAGGTTTGAAGGATACGGAAATTATCGATCTGTACTGGGCGAGAGACGAAAGAGCCATCGTCGAGACACAGGCCGTTTATGGAAAATACTGCTACAGCATCGCCTACCGTATTTTGAACGACAGGGAGGACTCGGATGAATGCGTAAACGACACCTGGTTTCGGGCATGGAACGCTATACCGCCCAAATATCCGGAACGCTTTGCATTATTTTTGGGCACCATCACGCGAAATCTTTCCTTTGACAAATGGAAAAGGAAAAATGCGGGAAAGAGAGGTCATGGACAGATGTTGGTAGCATTGGATGAATTGGCGGAATGTGTTCCCGCGCCCTCCGGTACGGAGGAGGCGGTGGAGGCGGCGCAGCTTGAAGGGCTGATCAATCAATTTCTGCACACGCTGCCGGAACGGGAATGCAGCATTTTTCTGCGCAGATACTGGTATGTGGAGGAATACAGCGCCATTGCCAAAAGGTATCACATGAAGCTGAACACAGTAAAAACCTCCCTTTTCCGTACGCGCAGAAAACTGAAAGCTTACTTGGAACAGGAGGGTATTCGGGTATGAGCGAGGAAAAGAGACAAGGCGCAATACGGATTTTTGAAGCATTGTCCGGGGTGGATCAGGAGCTTTTGGAGCGCAGTGAAGCAGAAAATAAAAAGGGGACGGCTGTTTTCTCTTTTGCAAGGGGAAGTAAAATTTTAGCGGCGGCACTGTGCTTTGTAGTACTGGGGGCCGGGGCGTTTACAGGACGCAGACTGCTGTTATCGGGCGGCGCATCCTCCCGGTCCAGCCAGTCTGTTCAGGAAATGGCAGCTTTTGATGCTGCGGACGCCCAAGGAGGCCAGGATAATGGCGAGCAGTCTGCGATGGCACAGGATAGTCCGGAAGGGGAGACCGCGATGGCGCAGGATAGTCCGGAAGGAGAGGCCGCAATGGCGCAGGGCAGCATAACTGAGGAGGCTGTGGAAAGGGAGGCGGCGCAGGAAGAGGCAGATTCGGAAGCCGTCCAGGACAGTCAGATAGATTACAGCAGCAAAAGCTCTTCCGCCCAGGAGCTTTCGGAGGAACAGGCCAGGCAGACGGCGGTGCTGGGGGCCTATGTGCCAACGATCCTTCCAGAGGGATATGTTTTTGACAGAGCGAACATTACTTCCGACGAAACAGGGGAAACGCTCTTTATCATGTGGATCAACGGAATGGATGAGATCAGTCTGGGGCTGTCTCTTCAGGATGCAGAGAACCTGCTGTTCGTGGATGTGGAAAATCCTGAAACCTTTGACAATCCTGTGTTTAAGAGCAGTGATCTCAGCGAAGAGCTGATTTCCTCCTGTATAAAAATTTACGAGGATGTAGGAGATACCTCTACCCCCAGAGGCAGTTTTGCAGTATACTATGAGGAGGATGGCGTGCTGGTGAGCTTTACCGGAAGAGGCGACGCTGAAAGTATTTGGAAGATGTTTGCCTCCATCCGTCCATAAAAGAGTGAGAGACGAAGGATAAGAAAATGGAAAGCCGGGAAACAGGAAAACAGAAGAAAAAGCGTGATATGACTCAGGGGAAAATCATTTCTCCTCTGATTGCCTTTACCATCCCGTTAGTTCTGGGAAATCTGTTTCAGCTGACCTATAACGCTGCGGATTCCGTAATTGTGGGAAAATTTGTAGGCGAGAGCGCCCTTGCAGCGGTGGGTACCTCTACACCCATCATGAATATAGCTATCTTGCTGATCAGCGGCATGTGCATGGGCGCCAGTGTGCTGATGAGCGCCTGGTACGGCGCCGGAGACTATGAGACGCTGTCAAGGCAGATCAGCACTACCCTGCTGGCGGGCTGTGGATTTTCCGCAGTGTTTTCTCTTTTGATGCTGTTTTTGGCAAGGCCGGTGCTTGCGCTGATCCAGGTGCCGGAGGATGTGATGGGGGAGGCGGTTTCTTATCTGCGGGTTATTTTTCTGGGATTGATTTTTACCTTTATTTATAACTTTCTTGCCAATACCATGAGGGCCTTGGGAGACAGCAAAACCCCCCTTTATTTTCTCATGATCAGCGCGTTCTTTAACGTGGCGGGAGATTTGCTTTTGGTGGCGGTATTTGGCATGGGTGTCTTTGGAAGCGCGGTGTCCACAGTGGCCAGTGAGGCATTAAGCTGTCTGTTCTGTGCTGTTTATATCAAGAAGCGGATTCCTCTTTTGTGTCTGGGGAAGAAATGGCTTGTGTTTGACAGATCTCTGCTTGGCAGGACGGTGAGCTATGGAAGCACCAGCGCCCTGCAGCAGGTGTGCCTCCAGATCGGAAAGGTGATCATCCAATCGGTGATTAACACCCAGGGTGTCAGTGTGATTGCGGCCTTTACGGCGGTAAACAGAGTGGATGATTTTATTTACACTCCTCAGCAGAATATCGGCCACGCTATGACAACCTTCATTGCCCAGAATAAGGGCGCGGGCCATAGCGACAGGATTAAAAAAGGGTTCCAGGGCGGGCTTTTGATTGAGCTTGTCTATTCTCTGCTGCTTTTTGCAGTGGTTTTTTGGGGAGCGTCGGGGATTATGGAGCTGTTTGCAGAGAATGGGGATGCACAGGTGGTACGTCTTGGGACGGATTATCTGCGGCTCATTGCCTTTATGTACCTGCTGCCGGGCATTACCAATGGTATACAGGGATTTTTCAGGGGCATAGGAGATATGAAGGTGACGCTTTACAGTACGTTTATGAATATGCTGGGAAGAGTGGGGGCGGTGGTTCTTATGATCCGTGTGTTTCACCTGGGCTTTGTCAGCCTGGCCTGGGCAAATATGGCGGGCTGGATTCTGATGCTTTTGTTTGAGGTGCCGCTCCTGATCCGCAGCCTGAAAAGACTGCGGCAGGAAACAGAAAGGCGCTGAAGAGCGGCCAAAGAAACACGGCGGCTTGTCTTATTAAGTATTTTCGTTTTCCAGCATCCGGTAGCCGATGCCGATCTCTGTAAAGACATACTGGGGCTGCGCCGGATTTTTTTCTATTTTCCGGCGGATATTGGCCATGTTTACCCGGAGAATCTGGTTGTTGCTGTCCATGTAGGGACCCCATATGGCGTTCATGAGGTAGCTGTAGGTGAGCACCCGTCCTGAATTTTCTGCAAGCAGAGTCAGCAGCTGATATTCAATCTGCGTCAGATGAACCTCCTTTCCCTCAAGGCGGATCAGACGTTTTTCAAAATTAATTTCCAAATCCAGGGCCCGGTAAACCCTGTCGGGGGATGCAGGATGACGGTGGCGCATGGAGGTACGGATGCGGGCCATAAGCTCTGCTGTGCCAAAGGGCTTTGTGAGATAATCGTCCGCTCCCAGGTCCAGTGCGCTTACCTTGTCCTGCTCCTTGGTTCTGGCGGAGAGGATAATAATAGGTATGTTGCTGTTCCAGGAACGGATCTGCTTTAGAATCTCGCAGCCGTCTATGTCCGGCAGCCCCAGATCCAAAAGGATCACATCGGGACAGAGGGAGGCAGCCAGGCTTAAGCCCTCTTTTCCGTTTAAAGCGCTGGTAACACGGTAGCCGTTTCTCTCCAGTGAGGTGGTGATGAAACCGCTGATGCTCTTGTCGTCTTCAATGAGCAGAATGTTTATTTTGGTGTTCATGGTTCTATTACACGCCCTTTGGGCGGCCTTTCAATGTTTTTTAGGAAGGGTGAAAATAAATTCCGCGCCCCGGGAATGGTTTCTGGCGGTGAGGGTTCCGTGGTGGGCGGTAATGATGGTTTTGCAGATGGACAGTCCGATTCCCATACCCTTGTGGGCATCGGAGGTATGGGAGGGGGTATGGGGAGTGCCGTCAAAGAGATGGTCCAGCATATCTTCAGGAATGCCCACGCCGTAGTCCCGTATGGTAAAGGATACGCTGTGGGGATGCTCCTCCACCAAAAGCTCAATGGGCGCCAGACTGTCGGAGTGGACAATGGCGTTTTCCAAAAGATTGATGGTGACCTGCTCGATCAAAATGGCGTCCATGGGAAGCAGAATGAAGGCATCCGGTACGCGCACCTTGATCTGTGCATTGGGATAACGCTTGTGAAGCTTCTGTAAGGCTTCGGACAAAACCTCCTCCACGGGCTCGCTGCTGGTATTGATGGTCAGGCTGTCTCCCCGGATACGGGTGACGGTGAGAAGATTTTCCACCATATTTAACAGCCAGTTGGAATCGTTGTAAATGTTTGTGACAATCTCCTTTTTTTCCTCCTCGGAGAGCCTTGCCTGATTTTCCAGAAAAACGGAGCTGTTTCCGATCATGCCGGTTAAGGGGGTGCGCAGATCGTGGGATATGGCCCGCAGAAGATTGGCCCGCATTTTTTCCATCTCGGCCTCGGCCAGCTGCTTTTCCCGCTCGGCAATTACATCCGCCTGGATAGCAAGATGGGAGGTCATGGTGCTGGTAAAGAGGGTGACCGCCAGCATGCCGATAAAGGTGATGGGGTAGCCCGTCAGGGTAAAATTCAGCTTAAAGTAGGGGTATGTGAACATGTAATTGATGCAGATTACAGCCACCACCGAGCAGACAATGCCGTAAAGATACCCCACACAGTAGCGAGATACCAGCATGAGAGCCAGAATAAAGACAAGCACAATATTTGCGCTGTTGTCGGGAACCAGGTGAAAATACAGTGCGGACACTCCGGTTGCAGCTCCCATGCAGAACAGGGAAAAAACGATGCTGAAAAGATGCTGCTTCCATAAGGGAAGCCTGCGCAGTTTCTTGTTCATAAAATTCTCCATTCCGAAGCATTTATTATCCACAGTATAACTGTTTTGTGGAAAGGAAGCAACCTGGGGGCGCAAAAAAGCTGTTAAAAACCGGGGAAGGAGGTATCCGGCAGGGCTGATTGTGCTTGCGCTGTCCTGGAAAGTCGGATATGATAAGGGTAAAAAGCAAAAAAAGGAATGCGTAAAATGATAATAAATCATAAAACAGATGACAGACAATGCTTTTTAGATATACTGCGGGTGGCGGCTACCTGTGCAGTGGTGCTTCTGCACACGGTGACCGGAATCATGGATACTGTGGATATGACCCCGTATCCCCTGGAAAAAAAGGTGTTTCTCATCGCTTTAGACTGGATTACCTGGTGTGTGCCGGTTTTTTTGCTGATTTCAGGCTATCTCTTTCTGCATCCGGGACGCAGGATTACTTTTTTGCAGATGCTTACGAAATACTGTAAAAGAATCCTTTTGGCCCTGTTTTTATTTGGAATTCCCTATGCCTGTCTGGAGCAGATCATGGCAGAGGGGACTTTTCGGCCGACCATGGCGGGAGAAGCAGTGCTTTTGGTGCTCCAGGGAAGGTCCTGGTCCCACATGTGGTATTTGTATTTGATCTTGTTCCTGTATCTGATCACACCGGCATTAAAGCTTCTGCTGAAAAAAATGCCAGATTCGGCTTTGTACGTTATTTTGGGAGTGCTGCTTGCAGGCAGCAGCATTCTTCCCTTTGTGAAAAAGCTTTTCTCACTGGATGAGCTTTTTACGCTTCCGGACGGCGGCATTTATCTTTTTTATTACTTGTGCGGGTATTTGTTTGCAAAATATCCGGGGAAAGAAAACAAGAGAGAAGGGGCAGGAAAAGGAGCATCCCGGAAAACGAGAGAGCTTGTCTTTTGGGACGCGGTCTTTGCCTGTGTGCTTTTGGCGGCGGGAATGGCGGCCAGCAGGATCGTCTGGGATGACACGGTACAGATGGCCTATAATTATCCCTTTACCGTACTGTTGTCTCTGCTGCTTATGTGGATATTCCGGGAGAGAGAAGGAAAAGAGAAAGAAAAACACAGGGCTTGCTGGCAAAGCGCCGGTGCCCTGTGCTTTGGAGTATATTTGATTCATCCGGTGTTTGTGAATCTATATTATAAATTTCTTGGACTGACTCCGCTTAATTTCCCCAAAGAAGCCTTGGTCTTTGGCTGGATTCCCCGCATTTTCCTGTCGCTGCCGCTTTTCTTTCTGGCGGTCTTGGTTCCGGCATTTTTGGGAGCCTTTGTGCTTCGGAAAATCCCGGTTCTGCGAAAGTACGTGCTTTAAATATGCGATTTGAGGAAAACAAGTCCTTTTTTGGAGATTACTTTTCCCACCGCCCTGATGCGCCGCAGGGGAGGAACAGGCCGCTCTCCGTTACCGGCAGTCCGATCTCCTGTGCCTGGGTGCGGCCGCCCCGCTGCTTTTCCAGGACGGCGCCTATCATATAAGAGAGCACAGCGGGCTGAAGCCCTGTGGTGTAGGAGTTGATCAATAGAAAAAGGGCGTCCTCGGAAAGCAGCTTTGCGGTCAGGTTTAAGAAAGGCCAGATGCTGTCTTCGATTTTCCAGATTTCTCCCTTGGGTCCCCTTCCGTAAGAGGGAGGGTCCATGATAATTCCGTCATACTTGCTGCCTCTTCTGATTTCCCGTTCTACAAACTTTGTGCAGTCGTCCACCAGCCAGCGGATGGGAGCTTCTCCCAGTCCGGAGGAGAGGGCGTTTTCCCTGGCCCAGGACACCATGCCCTTGGATGCGTCCACATGGGTGACGGCTGCTCCTGCGGCAGCGGCAGCCAGGGTGGCGCCGCCGGTGTAGGCGAAAAGGTTTAATACCTTCACAGGCCTGTCTTTAGGACGGTTCTCCTGCTTGATCAGTCTGCTGAACCATTCCCAGTTTGCAGCCTGCTCGGGAAAAAGCCCGGTGTGCTTGAAGCTGAAGGGCTTTAAGCGAAAGGTTAACGGCCGGTTTGCCAGCTCCTTCAGCGTATAGCGGATGCTCCATTCGTCAGGCAGATGGAAAAATTCCCACTGCCCGCCTCCCTTGCTGCTTCTGTGATAATGGCCGTTTTTTTGCTTCCAGCCCGCATGGAGGCGAGGGGTGCTCCAAATTACCTGGGGGTCTGGCCGCACCAAAATATAATCTCCCCAGCGCTCCAGCTTTTCTCCTGCCGAGGTGTCTAAAACTTCGTAATCCTTCCAACGATCTGCAATCCACATAGTCACTTTTCCTTATTTATATAGAGTAGGTTTCTTATGATATCCGAAAGCCCTTTTTTACTATACAATAAGATGGACAGGGTAGCAACGCCTTTGTATGAAAAAAAATACAATATTTTAAAAAAAAGTATTGCCAAGCCAGGAAATTCCATGTATACTAATCAATGCTGTGGCATGATAGCTGTGAAGCGCGAGGTTGCTGTCTGTCAGCAATGGCAGGGAGGTTTTCCGTGGAGCGAATGTCAAGTTAGAAAACTGACGACAAGTCACTGTACCATGAAGATAGTCTGCAGGAGCAGAAAGGGCGTGTAGCGTCCGGGCCTGGAAGAAGAAAGCGTTGCGTAAGGGCTTGGGACACACACGGGAGAGTGTACAGTCACCGCTTGTCGTACCAAAGCGATTGAATCGCTTGCAAAAGTGCGAAAAGGAGGCGACTTTTTTTATGGCAAGTCAAGTAATGAGGATTACACTGAAGGCTTATGAGCATCAGCTGGTTGATGCGTCTGCCAGAAAAATCATTGAAACAGTAAAGAAGAACGGTTCTCAGGTGAGCGGACCGGTTCCCCTTCCCACCAAGAAGGAAGTGGTGACCATTTTGAGAGCGGTACACAAGTACAAGGATTCCAGAGAGCAGTTCCAGCAGAGGACGCATAAGAGACTCATCGATATCATTGCGCCGACCCAGAAAACAGTTGATGCTTTGCAGAGACTGGAAATGCCTGCCGGTGTTTACATTGATATAAAAATGAAGAACAAGTAATCAAACCTCTACCTAGACGTAAGAACATGTAAAACTTAAGGGTTTTAGGTGGTCCGCTATGTAGAACAACAGGTTGGAAAGCCGCTTTGCGGCAGAATGAGAGGTAAAAATGAAGAAAGCAATTTTAGCAACAAAAGTCGGAATGACGCAGATCTTCAGCGAGGATGGCGTACTGGTTCCTGTAACCGTGCTTCAGGCTGGCCCCTGTGTGGTGACACAGATCAAGACCGTGGAGAACGACGGCTACAGCGCAGTGCAGGTGGGCTTCGTTGACAAGAAGGACAAAATCATCAACAAGGATGCGGGCGGCAGAAAAGAAATTATCCACAGACATGGCGCCAACAAGGCCGAGCAGGGACATTTCAAGAAGGCTGGCGTAAGCTCCAAGAGATATGTGAGAGAATTTAAGTTTGAGAATGCGCAGGAGTATGCTCTGGGCGGAGAGATCAAGGCAGACATTTTCGAAGCAGGCGACAAGATCGACGCTTCCGCAATTTCCAAGGGCAAGGGCTTCCAGGGCGCTATCAAGAGACACGGACAGCACAGAGGACCTATGGCTCACGGTTCCAAATTCCACCGCCATCAGGGTTCCAACGGTGCGTGCTCCTCACCCAGCCGCGTGTTCAAGGGAAAAGGAATGCCCGGACACATGGGTTGTGTAAAGGTAACTGTTCAGAATCTTGAGGTAATCAGAGTAGATGCAGAAAAGAATCTGCTTTTGGTAAAGGGTTCCGTGCCCGGACCCAAGAAGGGCCTGGTAACCATCAAGGAAACCGTTAAGGTGGAAGCATAATTGAGGGTATACGCAGGAAAGGAGGACCATTCAGATGGCAAACGTATCTGTTTATAATATGGAAGGCAAGGAAGTTGGCACAATAGAATTAAGCGATGCGGTATTTGGCGCGAAGATCAATGAGCACCTGGTACACATGGCGGTTGTGCAGCAGCTTGCAAATAAGCGTCAGGGAACGCAGAAGGCAAAGACCCGTTCCGAGGTATCCGGCGGCGGAAGAAAGCCCTGGAGACAGAAGGGAACCGGCCACGCAAGACAGGGATCCACCAGATCTCCTCAGTGGACCGGCGGCGGAGTTGTGTTTGCTCCCGTTCCCAGGGATTATTCTTTCAAGCTGAATAAGAAAGAGAAGAGAGCAGCGTTAAAGTCTGCACTCACAAGCAAGGTTCAGGGAAGCAGCCTGATTGTTCTGGATGAGCTGAAGCTTGACACTGTCAAGACGAAGAATTTTGTGAATGTAATGAATAACCTGAAGGTGCAAAAGGGCCTGGTGGTGATTGCTGAGAATGACGAAAATATAGTTATGTCCGCAAGAAACCTGCCCGATATTGACACCACTCTGGCAAGCACCATCAATGTGTATGATATCATGAAAGCAAAGACGGTTGTCCTTACCAAGGATGCTGTTGCGAAGATTGAGGAGGTGTACGCGTAATGGCAGATATTAAATACTATGACGTAATCCTCAAACCGGTTATCACAGAGAAGAGCATGGCCGGCATGAGCGAAAAGAAATATACCTTCCTGGTTCATCCGGAAGCAAACAAGATTCAGATCAAGGAAGCCGTGCAGAAGATGTTTGACGGCGTTAAGGTGAAGAAGGTTAACACCATCAATATGGATGGAAAGAAAAAGAGAAGGGGAGCTGTTGTGGGAAAAACAGCAAAGACCAAGAAAGCGATGGTCTGGCTGACCGAGGACAGCAAGGATATTGAAATCTTTGCCGGTCTGTAAAGAAGCAAAAGCTTTTCCTGGGATTCAGGTATGCGGTTTGAAAATCACCGCGCAAAAAATCTAAGAAAAAAGGAGATACAAAAATGGGAATTAAGACATACAACCCATATACACCTTCCAGAAGGCATATGTCCGGTTCTGACTTTTCGGAAATCACAAAGAAAACCCCTGAGAAAGCTCTTTGTGTTTCCCTGAAAAAGAATTCCGGCCGCAACAATCAGGGTAAAATTACCGTAAGGCACCGCGGAGGCGGTTCCAGAAGAAAATATAGAATCATCGACTTTAAGAGAAATAAAGACGGGATTCCTGCAACTGTAATCGGTATCGAATATGATCCCAACAGAACGGCAAATATCGCGCTGATCTGCTATGCGGATGGCCAGAAATCATACATCCTTGCACCTCAGGGACTGACTGATGGAATGAAGGTTATGAACGGCCCCCAGGCGGAAGTGAGGGTGGGAAACTGCCTGCCTTTAGCTGATATTCCTGTTGGTACTCAGGTACACAACATTGAATTATATCCCGGCAAGGGCGGACAGCTTGTTCGTTCCGCTGGAAACAGTGCACAGCTCATGGCGAAGGAAGGAAAGTACGCAACCCTTCGTCTTCCTTCGGGAGAAATGAGAATGATTCCTCTTGTGTGCCGTGCGACAGTAGGCGTTGTTGGAAACGTGGATCATAACCTTGTTAATATCGGTAAGGCGGGACGTAAGCGCCATATGGGCATCCGTCCTACGGTGCGCGGTTCTGTTATGAACCCCAACGACCATCCTCACGGCGGTGGCGAGGGCAAGACCGGTATCGGCCGTCCCGGCCCGAGCACTCCCTGGGGCAAGCCTGCGCTTGGTTATAAGACACGTAAAAAGAAGAAAGCTTCCAATAAGCTGATTGTAAGAAGACGCGACGGCAAAGCAATCAAATAATAAACAGGAGGAAAGACAATGGCTAGAAGATCACTGAAAAAAGGACCTTTCGCAGATGCAAGTCTGTTAAAGAAAGTGGACGCTTTGAATGCGGCAGGACAGAAGCAGGTTATCAAGACCTGGTCTCGCCGTTCTACGATTTTCCCTTCCTTCGTGGGACATACATTTGCAGTGCACGATGGCAGAAAGCACGTTCCTGTATATGTAACGGAGGATATGGTGGGCCATAAGCTGGGTGAGTTTGTTGCTACCAGAACCTACCGCGGGCATGGCAAAGACGAGAAGAAGTCCAAAGTGAGATAAAAAACGATACTACAAAAACGTACAATTACCCGGGAGGGAATTGCGGGAGAAGCTTTTAAGCCTTCTCCCGGGGTGAAAAGCCCCGCGTCTGACTGTGGGAGAAGCCATAGCAGATGCGTTTATTTGAAAGGAGGACAATATCTATGGCGAAAGGACATAGATCCCAGATTAAGAGAGAGAGAAACGCAAAAAAAGACACCAGACCTTCAGCTAAGCTGTCCTACGCGAGAGTGTCCGTGCAGAAAGCTTGTTTCGTATTAGATGCCATCAGAGGCAAGGATGTGCAGACCGCACTTGCCATTCTGGAGTACAATCCCAGATATGCTTCCAGCCTGATCAAGAAGCTGCTGCAGTCGGCAATTGCCAACGCAGAGAACAATAACGGCATGAATACCGAGAACCTTTATATTGCAGAGTGCTATGCAAATAAGGGACCTACCATGAAGAGAGTAAGACCCAGGGCACAGGGAAGAGCTTACAGGATTGAAAAGAGAATGAGCCACATCACCATTGTGCTGGACGAGAAGAAGTAGGGAAAGGAGCTTAAAACAAAATGGGACAGAAAGTTAATCCTCACGGCTTAAGAGTCGGAGTTATTAAAGATTGGGATTCCAAATGGTACGCAGACGCTGAGTTTTCCGACTATCTGGTGGAAGATTACAACATCAGAAAATATCTGAAGAAGAAATTGTACAGCGCAGGCGTTTCCAAAATCGAAATTGAAAGGGCATCCGACAGAGTAAAGGTTGTCATCTACACCGCTAAGCCCGGCGTTGTGATCGGCAAGGGCGGCGCTGAGATCGAGGTGACCAAGAAGGAGCTTTCCAAGCTTACAGACAAGAAGGTTCTTGTGGACATCAAGGAGATCAAGAAACCCGATAAGGACGCGCAGCTGGTAGCGGAGAACATTGCACTGCAGCTGGAAAACCGTGTTTCCTTCAGACGTGCCATGAAGTCCTGCATGGGCAGAACCATGAAGGCGGGAGCGCTTGGCATTAAGACCTGCTGTGCCGGACGTCTGGGCGGCGCTGATATGGCCCGTACAGAATTTTACAGCGAGGGCACCATTCCCCTTCAGACTCTGAGAGCAGACATTGATTATGGTTTTGCAGAGGCAAATACCACTTATGGCAAGGTTGGCGTAAAAGTTTGGATTTATAAAGGCGAGATACTTCCTACAAAAGGAAACCAAGCGGAAGGGAGTGATAAATAATGTTAATGCCCAAAAGAGTAAAACGTCGTAAGCAGTTCCGTGGAACGATGAGCGGTAAGGCTACAAGAGGCAATACCATTACCTACGGTGAATTCGGCCTGGTGGCTATGGAGCCTTGCTGGATTAAGTCAAACCAGATTGAGGCAGCCAGAATTGCACTTACCCGTTATACAAAGCGTACCGGTAAGGTATGGATCAAGATTTTCCCCGACAAACCTGTGACAGCAAAGCCTGCGGAAACTCGTATGGGTTCCGGTAAGGGTTCTTTGGAATACTGGGTAGCGGTTGTTAAGCCCGGTCGTGTGATGTTTGAGATCGGAGGAGTAGCTGAGGAGCAGGCCCGTGAAGCATTGCGTCTGGCTATGCATAAGCTTCCTTGTAAATGCAAGATCGTTTCTAAGGCGGATTTGGAAGGCGGTGTATCATAATGAAATCAAGTAAATATGTAGAAGAGTTGAAGAATAAGTCCGAGGCTGAGCTGGCTTTAGAGCTTGTTGCTGCGAAAAAAGAGCTTTTCAATTTGAGATTCCAGAACGCAACCAATCAGTTGGACAATACTGCAAGGATCAAAGAAGTGAGAAGAAATATTGCACGTATTCAGACTGTCATCACTGAGAAGGCAAGAGCGTAATTGCATTTGTGCGAGGAAAGGAGATCAATTGTGGAAAGAAATTTAAGAAAAACACGTATTGGTAAAGTTACCAGTAATAAGATGGATAAAACTATTGTTGTTGCAATCGAAGAGCGTGTGACGCATCCTCTTTACAAGAAGGTCGTGAAGAGAACCTACAAACTTAAGGCGCACGATGAGAAGAACGAATGCAGCATCGGCGATACCGTTAAGGTTATGGAGACAAGGCCTCTGTCTAAGGACAAGAGATGGAGACTTGTGGAAATTGTAGAAAAAGTGAAATAAGCCATCACGGCGAAGGAGGAAATCATGATTCAGCAGGAGAGCAGATTGAAAGTTGCTGATAATACCGGTGCAAAAGAGTTGCTTTGCATTCGGGTTGTGGGCGGCTCTACAAGAAGATATGCACAGATTGGCGACGTGATTGTTGCTTCCGTTAAAGATGCAACACCAGGCGGCGTTGTAAAGAAGGGTGACGTTGTGAAGGCAGTTGTTGTCCGTACCGTAAGGGGTGCGCGCCGCAAGGACGGCTCCTATATCAAATTCGATGAAAATGCCGCTGTTATTATCAAAGATGACAAGACTCCCAGAGGAACCCGTATTTTTGGACCCGTGGCAAGAGAGCTTCGTGAAAAGCAGTTCATGAAAATTGTTTCTCTGGCTCCGGAAGTATTGTAAGGAGGTACCATATGTCAACCATGAAAATTAAAAAGGGTGATACCGTTAAGGTAATCGCCGGCAAAGATAATAATGCAGAGGGCAAGGTGCTTGCGGTAGATGCGAAAAAGCACAAGGTTCTGGTGGAAGGCGTGAATATGATCACAAAGCATTCCAAGCCCTCTCAGGCAAATCCCAACGGCGGTATCGTCAAGAAGGAAGCTCCTATTGATATTTCAAACGTTATGCTTGTTGTAAAGGGAAAGCCCACCAGAGTAGGCTTCCGCATGGAGAACGGCAAGAAGGTACGTTTCGCAAAAGCAACCGGCGAGACCATCGATTAATCAATAGGAAGGAGGAAATATCAGGTGAGCAGACTGAAAACTTTATATAATGACGAGATCGTAGCTGCAATGACAAAAAAGTTTGGCTACACAAATGTTATGCAGGTTCCCAAGCTTGACAAGATTGTAATTAATATGGGCGTCGGCGAAGCGAAGGAAAATGCAAAGGTTCTTGAGAATGCGGTAAATGACATGCAGATCATTTCAGGCCAGAAGGCGGTTCTCACAAAGGCAAAGAAGTCCGTTGCAAACTTCAAAATCCGTGAGGGCATGGCAATCGGCTGTAAGACCACACTGCGCGGCGAGAAGATGTATGATTTTCTTGACCGTCTTGTAAATCTGGCGCTCCCTCGTGTGCGTGACTTCAGAGGAGTAAATCCCAATTCCTTTGACGGCAGAGGAAATTATGCGCTGGGCATCAAGGAGCAGTTTATTTTCCCTGAGATTGAGTACGATAAGATCGACAAGACCAGAGGTATGGACATTATTTTTGTAACCACAGCAAAGACGGACGAAGAGGCACGGGAGCTACTGAGACTGTTCAACATGCCTTTTGCGAAATCATAAGGAGGTAAATTCTGATGGCTAAGACATCAATGAAAGTAAAACAGCAGCGCAAACCCAAGTTTTCCACACAGGCATACACCCGCTGCAAAATTTGTGGTCGTCCACATTCGGTTCTGAAAAAATACGGAATCTGCAGAGTTTGCTTCCGTGAGCTGGCATATAAGGGACAGATCCCCGGTGTGAAGAAAGCAAGTTGGTAGAGAAGGAGGAAACGAAATCATGACAATGAGTGATCCTATTGCAGATATGCTTACGAGAATCCGTAATGCAAACCTTGCAAAACACGATACAGTTGATGTTCCCTCTTCCAAGATGAAGCTGGCGATTGCGCAGATTCTTTTGGAGGAAGGATATATTAAGAAGTTTGATATGATCCAGGACGGACAATTCCAGACCATTCACATTACCTTAAAGTACGGTGCAGATAAGAATGAGAGAATTATTTCCGGAATCAAGAGAATTTCCAAGCCGGGTCTTCGGGTTTACGCCGGCAAGGAGGAGCTGCCCAGGGTATTGGGCGGTCTTGGCATCGCCATCATTTCTACCAACCAAGGCGTAGTAACCGATAAAAAGGCGCGCGAGCTTCAGGTAGGCGGCGAGGTTCTTGCTTTTGTTTGGTAAAAAGCCAACAAGTTGTCTTCGCAAAAAGATTTTTTAAGGCAGCAAAAAATCATTCCAATTAATTTAGGAGGTACGGGCATGTCACGTATAGGAAGAATGCCAATCGCGATTCCCGCAGGTGTTACTGTGGAAGTTGCAGAAAATAATAAAGTGACCGTCAAAGGTCCCAAGGGAACGCTGGAAAGAGTGTTGCCCAGAGAGATGGAAATCAAGGTAGAGGGCGCTGAAGTGCTGGTGAGCAGACCCAATGATTTAAAGAAAATGAAATCCCTTCACGGCCTCACCAGAAGCCTGATCAACAACATGGTTGTTGGCGTTACCCAGGGCTATGAAAAGAAGCTGGAAGTAAACGGTGTTGGTTACAGAGCGGCAAAGGCAGGCAAAAAGCTGACCCTGAATCTGGGATATTCCCATCCGGTTGAGATGGAGGATCCCGAGGGCATTGAAACTGTTGTTGAGGGACAGAACCTGATTACTGTAAAGGGCATCGATAAAGAGAAGGTTGGCCAATTCGCAGCCGAGATCAGAGACAAGAGAAGACCTGAGCCTTACAAGGGCAAGGGTATCAAGTATGCCGACGAGACCATCAGGCGCAAAGTTGGTAAAACCGGTAAGAAATAGATAAGGAGAGTATGAAGATGGTTAGAAAAGAGTCCAGACAGGAAGTTCGTGTGAAAAAGCACAAAAGAATTCGCAACCGCTTCAGCGGCACTGCACAGAGGCCTCGTCTTGCTGTGTTTCGAAGCAATAATCATATGTATGCTCAAATTATCGACGACACGGCGGGAAATACCTTAGTATCTGCTTCCACTCTTGAAAAGGAGATCGGCGCAGAACTTGAGAAGACCAACAACGTGGAAGCGGCAGCATACATTGGAACAGTGATTGCAAAGAGAGCTTTGGAAAAGGGCATTAAGCAGGTTGTTTTTGACAGAGGCGGTTTTTTATACCATGGAAAAATTGCAGCATTAGCTGATGCGGCCAGAGAAGCTGGCTTGGAATTCTAGGAAAGGAAGAGGAATACACCATGAAACATACAATCATAGATGCAAGCCAGTTAGAATTGACGGACAAGGTTGTTGCCATCAAGCGTGTAACGAAAACCGTTAAGGGTGGCCGTAATATGCGTTTTACTGCTCTTGTAGTTGTGGGCGACGGCAACGGACACGTTGGAGCAGGACTTGGCAAGGCTGTAGAAATTCCGGAAGCGATCCGCAAGGGAAAAGAAGACGCAATGAAGCACCTTGTGCAGATCGCCCTGGATGAGAACAATTCCATTACCCATGATTTTATCGGCACTTATGGTTCCTCCAACGTTCTGTTGAAGAGAGCACCTGAAGGTACCGGTATTATCGCAGGCGGTCCTGCCCGTGTTGTGTGCGAGCTTGCAGGCATCAAAAATATTCGTACCAAGTCTCTTGGCTCCAACAATAAGCAGAACGTTGTTCTTGCAACCATAAGCGGCTTAAGCCAGTTAAAGTCCCCTGAAGAAGTTGCGAGAAACCGCGGTAAATCTGTGGAAGAGATTATGGCTTAAGGAAGGAGGACCAGACAATGGCAGATAAGAAATTGAAAATCACTTTGGTAAAGTCCACAATCGGCGCTGTGCCGAAGAACAGAGCAACCGTTGAATCTATGGGCCTTCGCAAGATCGGCAAGTCCATAATCCTTCCTGATAATGCAGCTACCAGAGGACAGATTCGTCAGGTTCGTCATCTGATTAAAGTAGAAGAAGTTGAAGTTTAAGGAAAAGGAGGTGGCAGATATGGATTTATCCAATATAAGGCCCGCTGAAGGCTCCAAGCATAATGATTTTAGAAGAGGACGCGGACACGGTTCGGGAAATGGAAAGACAGCAGGCAAAGGACACAAGGGCCAGAAGGCTCGTTCCGGCGCTCCCAGACCCGGCTTTGAAGGCGGTCAGATGCCTTTATACAGACGTATCCCCAAGAGAGGCTTCACCAATAGAAACGCAAAGGACATTGTAGCCATCAATGTGACGGAGCTGGAGCGTTTTGAGGAAGGTGCGACTGTAGACGTAAACACATTAATTGAGGCTGGTGTGGTAAAAAACCCCAGAGATGGAGTAAAGATACTCGGAAACGGAGAACTTACCAAAAAGCTTAACGTGAAGGCAAATGCGTTCAGCGCGTCTGCAAAGGAAAAAATAGAAGCTCTTGGTGGAACAGCAGAGGTGATGTAATGCTTACAACACTGAAAAACGCATTCAAGATCAAAGAATTAAGGCGGAAAATCTTTTTTACCATGGCAATGTTAGTTGTGATTCGGCTCGGATCACAACTTCCTGTGCCGGGAGTGGACAGAGAGGCCTTTGCTGCATGGTTTGCTGCCCGTACAGGTGATGCGTTCAGTTTTTTTGATGCCATAACGGGAGGTTCCTTTGAGAACTTCTCCATTTTGGCGTTGAGTATCAGTCCTTATATTACTTCATCCATCATTATGCAGCTTTTGACGATTGCCATTCCTAAGCTGGAGGAAATGCAGCGCGACGGAGAGGATGGAAGAAAAAAAATCGTTGCTATCACAAGATATGTGACGGTGGTGCTTGCTCTGGTGCAGGCAACTGCAATGGTAATCGGATTTGGCATGCAGGGATATCTGGTGGAATATAATGCCCTTAACGTGATCACTGCGGTTGCCGCCCTTACCGCAGGAAGTGCTTTCTTGATGTGGGTGGGTGAGCGGATTACGGAAAAAGGCGTGGGAAACGGAATTTCCATTGTCCTGGTGATCAATATTATTTCCAGGCTGCCTCAGGATCTGGGGCGTCTTTTTGAACAGTTTGTGTATGGGAAAGCGCCGGCTACCGCGATTTTGGCGGTGGTGATCATTTTTGCCATTATTATTGCCATGGTAATTCTGGTTATTATCCTAAACGGCGGTGTGCGCAAAATTCCCGTGCAGTATGCAAAGAAGGTTCAGGGCCGGAAGATGGTCGGCGGACAAACCTCCAACATCCCGTTGAAGGTGAACACCTCTGGCGTGATCCCCATTATTTTTGCATCGTCCATTATGCAGATGCCCATTATTATCTGCTCCTTTATCGGATATGAGGGTACAGGCGTATGGGGTGAAATATTAAAGGGGTTAAACTCCAGCTATTGGTGTGTTCCAAGTCAGCCCATCTATTCCATTGGATTACTGGTATATATTGTGTTGATTGTGTTCTTCGCATATTTCTATACGTCAATTACCTTTAATCCTTTGATGATTGCCGATAATATGAAAAAGCAGGGAGGGTTTATTCCAGGCATCAGGCCCGGCAAGCCCACCAGCGATTATCTCAGCAAAGTTTTGAATTATATTGTAATCATCGGCGCAGTAGGCCTGATTATTGTTTCGGTCATTCCGTACTTTTTCAACGGCGTGTTCGGGGCAAGCGTATCCTTTGGAGGAACAAGTCTTATTATTATCGTGAGCGTCATTCTGGAAACCATGAAGCAGATCGAATCGCAGATGCTGGTTCGCAACTACAAAGGCTTTTTGGAGGATTGACGAATGTGCGGCACCGGTTTGCCGGTTGCGTATTACTAAGAGGCAGTATCCGGATGATGAAAATCATTCGGATACTTTTTCTGTATTAGATATTGCAAAGTGTTTTTAAAAAAGTTAAAATATAAATGTTGTGTTAATGTGATTGTGCTGCGCCCTGAAAGCGGCGGAACGGAGGACATATGAAGATTATTATGTTGGGAGCACCTGGCGCCGGAAAAGGAACCCAGGCAAAAATGATTGCAGAAAAATATGGGATTCCCCATGTTTCCACGGGAGATATTTTTCGTGCCAATATTAAAAACGGCACTGCGCTTGGAATAGAGGCAAAAAAATACATGGACCAGGGACTTCTTGTGCCCGACGAGCTGACGGTGAAGATTCTTTTAGACAGGGTGGCGCAGCCTGACTGTGCTGACGGCTATGTTCTGGACGGATTTCCAAGGACCATACCGCAGGCTCAGGTTTTGGATGAAGCGCTGGAAGAACTGGGCGATGCGATAGATTATGCCATTAATGTAGAGGTGCCGGACGAGAATATCGTAAAGAGAATGTCGGGGAGGCGCGCCTGCGTATCCTGCGGGGCCACTTACCATGTGGAGCATATACCGCCCAGGGAGGAAGGCATTTGCGACAAGTGTGGAAAAGAGCTGATCCTGCGGGATGACGATAAGCCGGAAACGGTGCAGAACCGTCTGCAGGTTTATCATGAGCAGACCCAGCCCCTGATCGACTTTTACGGGGCCAAGGGTGTTTTAAAGACAGTTGATGGAACGGTGGACAGCAAAGAGGTATTTGCTGCCATAGAGGCGATTTTGGGTTAGGCCAAAACCCGAACCGCTGTAGGAAAGGAAGTAAGATAGAATGGCTGTTACAATCAAGTCCCCTCGGGAAATTGAGCTGATGCGGGAATCCTGCAGACTTTTGGCAGATGTATTTCATCATATGGAGGAAGCGGTGAGACCGGGAATGTCCACTTATGAGATTGATGCGCTGGGCGAGAAGCTGATTCGTGCCCATGGATGTGTTCCCAATTTCCTCCATTATAACGGATACCCGGCCTCCATCTGTGTGTCGGTGAACGACGAGGTGGTACACGGCATTCCCAGAAAAGACCATATTCTGCAGGAAGGCGATATTGTAAGCCTGGATGCGGGACTGATTTACAAGGGATATCATTCAGATATGGCCCGTACCTTCGGCGTCGGGGAAATCAGTGAAGAGGCGAGGCTTTTGATTGAACGGACGAGACAGAGCTTTTTCGACGGAATAAAAATGGCAAAAGCAGGAAATCATCTATATGATATTTCAAATGCCATTGATGCGTCCATAAAACCTTACGGCTATGGGATTGTGCGGGATCTTGTGGGCCATGGCATCGGAACCCGGCTTCATGAAGACCCTCAGATACCGAATTTTGCCCAAAGGAGAAAGGGAATAAAGCTGCAGGCGGGCATGACCCTGGCCATCGAACCCATGATCAATATGGGCAGGCCGGATGTGGAGTGGCTTGATGATGACTGGACAGTGGTTACGGAGGACGGCTCCTGGTCGGCACATTATGAGAACACAGTGTTGATTACGGACGGCGAGCCGGAAATCCTTACATTGTATTAGGAGCATATAATATGACAGGTAATTTTGCCTTTTCAAAAGCGGGGCATGACAAAGGAAAGCTTTATGTGATTGTCGCAGAGGAACAAGACTATGTTTACCTGTGCGACGGGAGGCTGAAAAAGATAGACGCCCCTAAGAAAAAACGGAAAAAGCATATACAGATTGTAAACCGGCGCGTGGGTGAAGAGCTGCTTGCCGGACTGGAAAAAAGGGAAACAATGCTTGATGAGCAAATCAAGTATGCAATAAAGCAATATGAAAAAGAAAAGGAATAAAATGGAGGGAATGTATGTCTAAAAGTGATGTAATCGAAATTGAAGGAACGGTTGTGGAAAAGCTGCCCAACACCATGTTTCAGGTGGAACTGGAAAACGGGCATCGCGTGCTTGCTCATATCAGCGGCAAACTGCGCCAGAACTTTATCCGCATTCTGCCGGGGGATAAGGTGACTCTGGAGCTGTCACCCTACGACTTGACCAAGGGACGCATCATCTGGAGAGATAAATAAATGATCAAAAAAGTGGGACGTATGGCACTGCTTCTTTTGGGGAGCGCGGTTTTGGGAACGCTGCTTTTGGTGCTGGCATTCTGCCTGCCCGTGGAGCGCATGCGGGAGAATGTGGCCGTGAGCGTGGACAGCATGATAAAGGACCCGGAAGAGGTGGCGGATAACGCCTTTGCCCAATATGTCTGGAGTGAAAAAGAGACCTATACGGACGCCATCATGGTGCAGAATGCCATCGAAAGAATACCGGGGAAAAATGTATTTGAAGAGGCTATGTGGGTTTATCACACAGACTTGGAAGAGGAGGTCTGGACGCCGGAGGCTTCTCTGAAAGCCTTTCTTTCGGAGGAAGGGATGGAGCAGTCCTATCTGCATGAATATTCCCGTTACTGGCATGGATATCTGATCTACTTAAAGCCTCTCCTGCTGATTTTTTCCTGGTCACAGATTGTGATGCTGGGGATTGTCCTGCAGGTGCTTCTTATGGGGGCCGTGCTGTTTGCTTCTATAAAGAGAGGAACCCCGGGGGTGGGCGCTGCCATGCTCATAGGCTTTCTCTTTATGAAGCCTGTGCTGGTTTTGTGTTCGCTGACCATGTCTGTATGCTGGATCATTACACTGGCTGTGCTGCTCATCATGCTGCTTTGCCACAGTAAAATAGAAGCGGGGAAAAGGTATCCGGAGCTGTTTCTTTTGACCGGTATCCTTACCTCGTATTTTGACTTTCTGACCTACCCTGTGGTAACGCTGGGATTTCCCCTCTGTGCATATTTTCTGCTGGCAGAAAGAGAGTCCATAAAGAAGGGACTGCAGAAGGTAATCGGATACAGCTTCTGCTGGGGCGTCGGCTATGTGGGCATGTGGGCGCTCAAATGGATTATTGCAGATGTTACGCTCCATACAGGAACCATAAAAGATGCGGCATGGTCCATTATCGGCAGGACGGAGGCCATCGGCGGAAGGCCCAGGATGAACGGCGGCTTTTATGTGATCGGTTTAAATCTCCAGGAATACAAGTGGATGATTTACCCGGCGGCGGCCGGGCTTTTGCTTCTCGTTTCCCTGGCTTTGTTTTTCCTTGCCGCACGAAAACTGTCTGTGAGAGCGGCTTTGGAGATTGTGATTCCCTGTGTGGTGATCTTCTGCATTCCCTTTGCATGGATTGTTGTTGTACAGCATCATTCGGCACTGCATGCAAGATTTACCTTCCGCATTTTGAGTGTTGCGGCTGTGGCGGTAAGCTGTATGGGAATAAAGCTTTTCAAAAGCCTCCGAAAATCGGAAAAAAGCTTGAAAAATCAGCTACATTGTAAAATGAAATGCGACAAGAGTTAATAAACTCTATCGCATTTCTTTTTTTATACGGTTTTATAGGGAATGTGTCAAGAGTTTAAGGGCTTTTGGCACATTCCTTTTTTAATTTGAATGATAGGAGGTGTAAAGAAACGTGAGAAAAGGAGATAAGCGGTTAAGGTACACAGACAGAAAGCAAATAGAAGAAATGACCGCAAAAGGTGAAAGGGTCGTAGTTATTGCTGATACTATCGGTGTATGCCGTCAGACTATCTACAAAGAGTTGAAGCGTGGCGGTACACCCTATCGGGCAGAGATAGCACAAAGGACGGTGTAAGCGTGACAAACGAGGACAAGGCTAGAGAGTTGGCGGATATGGTTGGTAGTGTGGTAGTAGATGAATATCTGCCACTTGAAGTATTGGAATTGACGGCGGACATTCTGAAAGAAGATTACAGGAAGATTAAGCGGGCAGCAGAGGACATAAAAGCAGAGCAGCAGGCGGTAAAAGAATTGGAAGAGAGCAGCAGTTGGCAGCAGGAAAGGAGGGGCAGGCGTGGCAAGCAAGGCAGAAAAGCATACGGTAGCGTACCGAAACGTGAAAAAATGCGAATTTCATAATATCGGGGCGTATATCGTGGCAATTAGTATTATCGGCGGTACTACGTTTTGTGCATTCTTTGATTCGGGATTACATACCGAGGAAAGCATAAAGCGGAGAGGAAGCATAAAGTTACATTCAATCTATTCCAAAAAGTAAGGAGGACAAGCAGTAATGAGCAAGGCAGTAGAACACAACAACGTAGTGATTTTTGATGATAGAGGTATCCCCTCTATTATGGTCCGTTTCATGCGACCGAAAGACGCAGAGGAAACCCCGGCAATGTTCAGAATCGGGGATAAGGTAGTAGACGCTATCTATATTTCCAAGTATCCGAACGTAGTAATTGACGGCAGGGCGTACAGCCTGCCAATGGTAGACCCGACCGTAAATATTGACTTTGATAGGGCGGTAGAGGTTTGCAGAGCCAAAGGCAGCGGTTGGCATTTAATGACCGTAGTTGAGGGCGAATATCTGTTAAATGAGAGCAGAGCCAAGGGAACAATGCCACACGGTAATACTAATTGGGGCAAGGATTATTACCACCCGGACGAGCAGGGCAACCGTAAGGGGTGCGGATTCGGCAGGACACTTACAGGAAGCGGACCGGCTACATGGAATCACGACCACACCATATACGGAGTATCAGACCTTAACGGCAATGTGTGGGAATGGCAGGCAGGCTTACGCATGGTAAACGGCATTTTGGAGTACATACCGAACAATGACGCAGCACTTGACACTTGCGACCTGTCAAGGGATAGCAAAGAATGGCAGCAGATTAAGACGAGCAGGGGACCGGCAAGAGCCAACGTAGAGAACGGAGATATTGCAATCGTTGACTTGTCGGAACATGAGGAATACGAGCCGGATTATGACGGCGTAAGAATTGAGGATTTAACGGTTGAATTATCAGAGATACCGCAGGCGTTAAGGGATTTAGGCATTGTGCCGGAAAATCGGGCGGATTCAGAGGGGAAAACCTATGTATGTTTTGACGCTACCGAGGGCGAGTGGTTGCCTATCCGTGGGTCGGCGTTCAGCAATACTTCCTATTCGGGGCCGTCTGCTCTCTACTTGCATTATGCCCGTTCCATCTCTTACGACTACGTGGGTTTCCGCTCTGCTTTTTACGAGGTAAACGGAAAACTGATTGCTGAATAACTGCAGGGGGCGCGATAGCACCCCTAAAACCTAAAAGGAGGTAAAAGAAAATGACAGATAAAATCAGATGTGCGGATTGCGAATATTGTAAAGAATTTAGAAAGACCGGAAATATAAGAAGTGATTTTACTTGCGAACACCCCGACAAAGAGTACATCAGAAAATATTTCAAGGAACACAAAATACAGAAAATGGAGGGATTTTTAGGATTCGGCACAAGATATTCAAGGGAAGTACCTATAAAAACTTCCCCAGCATGGTGCCCGAAGAAAGTGGGAGGTAAAACATGAATTTCTTAAATGTGAACATACAGACAGTACAGGAAGATAATGTAAGAAACTATATGCTCTTAGTCAGCCTTAACCCTGAATTGCAAACTATTCCAATGGTTGAAAGCGAGGTAGTAGCCGGAGGCGATTGCAGGCGTTGGAGTGGCGTTATTGGCAGGGCAAGAGTAAGAGAATATACCTTTATGCAGATGTACGCAGACGGAGAACAATATGTTTTTAGAGACAATACCGAGCCTATGAAAACGTATTTATCAGATAACGGCTATTCAGAACAGGAAATAGCGGAGGAAGTGGAAAATATTGAATGGCAAAAGGCTATTTTCTTAGATATTGACATAGGGTAGGTGGCATTATGGAGAATCCTAAAAATTGCTATGATTGCGAATTTTGCCTAGACAAGGACAGCCGTTTTTGTTCGTGCGGTCTTACACTTTATGCGGAAATGTTTACAAGCATGATTCTGATTGACCCGAGAACAGGCGTAGAAAATCCGTGTCCTTTGAAAACAGGAGAAATAACGCTAGAAGCACACGAGCGGTACAAGGAAGCATTGGAAAAGAGAGGTATCAAGAAATGAAGTACAGAGGTTTAACATTCGACAGGCAAAAATTAGAGTACAAGTGGGTCTACGGCTTGCCCTCTTACGGATTTGAAACCGAGGAAATAGCAGAAATTGGAACGCCACACGGCGATTTTTACGACATAAACCCTACGACCCTTGGAAAAGAAACAGAGTACAGGGACCGTCATAGAAAGCCGATTTACACAGGAGACATTACGACCTTGGAGGTTGACGGCGAATTAAGGGAGTTTGAGGTAGTGGAGATTACCACAGACCGAGAGTACAACACTCTGCCAGGGATTGCAGGCGATACCGTAAAGGTTAGATTATCGGGAGTGATTGCCTTTCGTTGGACGGCCCCGGACGGAAAAGTATTTGACCTGTTACCTTGCGTGAATGAAGCAGGCGTAAGCGATACGGCATTTATGGAGATTATCGACACGGCAGCAGAAAGGGCGGTGCGTGAGAGTGAAAGCGAGAGCAAAGAGCAGTAACACGCCTTACCCGATATGGGTTTACGGCGAATACATAACCAACCCGCCAATGCGTCCAAGTGACGGGGCGAAACGCCCCGAGGGTCACTACATAGATAAAGGCGGTTATCCGGGTGCAAATGTGTACGCTATAAACCTTGATACATTTTGCAGGCAAACGGCAGCAGTAGACAAAAACGGAAACAAGGTATACATACAGGATATTCTTTTGCACGAAACAGAGGAAGAAATAGCCTATTTTATTGTTGAGGATGAAGAAACGGCAATAGATATTGTTTGGGGCGAAATAGTGGAAACAGAGAGCCTACAGACGGCAGATATAAAGGTTATTGGCAATACGATAGACAACCCGGATTTTGTGAAGGGTATGCAGTATTACAGGGATAACGATATAGAAATACCATACTTGCCCCTGTTAAATACACAGATGTCGGAATTTCCATACCTACAGTTGGAATGTACCAAGTGCCATAATGTAATGCTTAGTTGTGTCTATATGGCACAGCATAAAGAATGTGGCGGATTTCTCAAAGCAGGATTCGCAACAAAGGTATATAGAGAAAAAGAAAAGGCGTTTGCGTAGTGGCTTACGCAAACACCTTTCATTGCCTTATAGCAATAATTAAACCTATTCAAATTATACTATAAGGCTTGCCAAAAGTCAATAAGGAAGCCTTGAGAAACACGCCAAAAGGCTATAAATACAGGCGTGTTTCGGACCTTGTATGGGGTATTAACATCAAGGACATTATATAAAACTATATACTTACCTAAGTATACGGTTGGATTGATGTACCCTTTCGCAGGATAAAGGCTTGGATAGTATAAGGAGAGAAAATGGCTAGAAAAAACTTTATCCGGGAAAAGAGGATTTATTGCGGCAAAGAATGGTTGGAGGTTGATATAGTGCCTGTTACCAATATGCCGGAAGCGAGAAAGAAAAAAGGCAAGGAATCTTCACAGACCCAAAAGAATCTGAATGACAAGCGGAGTAAAAGAAGATTTGTACAGATAGCAAATACTAACTTTGGGGAAGATGATTTGCATATATCAGCTACCTACAATGAAGCACACTTGCCAATGACCCTAAAGGAAGCGGAAAAGAACGTACACAACTATTTAGACCGTATAAAACGCAGAATGAAGAGGGTAACAGGACAGGACTTAAAATATATGCTTGTGACGGAGTACACCCCGGACGAAGAGGACGAAGAAAAGGCGGTCAGAATCCACCACCATATTATCCTAAATGGAGGATTAAGCCGTGATGATTTGGAGTTGATGTGGAGTACAAACCGAATAAATTGGAAAAAGGCAGCAGACAGGGAATACAGGAAAAATATTGATTATATCGGATTCGTGAATTGTGACAGATTGCAGCCGAACGAAAACGGTATAGAGGGATTAGTAAACTACATAAACAAGCGTAAAAAAGGTTGTAAAAAATGGTCTACCTCTATGAATTTGGAGAAGCCAAAGGAGAAGAAAAACGACCATAAATACAGTTTTAAGAAGTTGCGAGAGTTGGCACAGACTCCCGAAGATAAAACGGTGTGGCGTAAGCAGTACAAAGGGTACGAGCCTACTAAGATAAAGTTTGAGCATAACGATTATACCGGGTGGAGTTGCTACCTGCGATTGCGGAAAGTGAGGGATTGAAGAAATGGCAGAGGGATACAAGCATACAGAAAGCGACTTGTGGCAAATGCAAAGCCTGCCATTAAGTGCAAAAATCAGAATGTCGGAATCACGGATAAAAGGTTGGGTAGAGGAATACGGAGAGGACGGCGTTTATATAGCGTTTAGCGGAGGAAAAGACAGCACGGTATTAAAGCACTTGGTAAGAAAGTTATACCCTGACATAGGAGCGGTATTTGTAAACACTGGTCTTGAATATCCGTCAGTAGGATTATTTGCACGAAGCCAAGAAAACGTAACCGTAATTCGTCCAGAAATCAATTTTAGGGAGGTGCTTTTAAGATATGGCTACCCTTTAATCAGCAAAGAAGTAGCGGAGTGTGTTTCACAAGCTAGGAAAGGCTTGGAATCAGACAAAGGATATTATAGTTACCGATTGGCAAAGTTACAGGGAACGGCAGTAGATAAGCAGGGCAGAAAGAGCCTTTACAATCAAGAAAAGTGGAAGTTTTTATTATACGCACCTTTCAAAATTTCTCACATGTGCTGCAATGTTATGAAGAAAAACCCGACCAAGAAATACGCAAAGCAAACGGATAAAAAGCCGTTTATTGGCACTATGGCAGCAGAAAGCAGATTGCGTAAGCAACAATGGATGAAAAATGGTTGTAATGGGTTTGAAATGAAAAGACCTGTAAGCAATCCTTTATCATTTTGGACGGAAAACGATATATTGCAGTACATCAGCGAAAACAATTTAGAGATTGCGGACGCATACGGAAAAGTAGTTTTTGATGCAAAAGAGGAAAAGTACAAAACGACAGGTTGCATGAGGACCGGTTGTGTATTCTGCTTATTTGGAATAACGCAGGACAGAGATAGGATTGCACAGTTGCAGATAAGAGAGCCGAGGTTAGCGGATTATGTTCTAAGGGGCGGAGAATTTGACGAAAACGGATATTGTGTTGTCCGGCAAATTAAATGATGTCCTATCAGGCAGATTATTTTATGCCGATTTCGACTTCCCACAGGGATATCAGTCACTTTAAAAGCAGCTGTTTCGGCGAATTGTTTTCCTAAAAGAAAAACATCCGCAAATTAATTGCGGATGCCTTTTCAGCCAAGAGTGCTGTCGTTGATCGCCTGCATGACAATGTCGGATGTAATGTGGCCCGCAGACTGGCTGTGTCCAATCACAAGCGAGGCATTGCAGAGCTTGCTGATCACACGGGCTGTCCCATCGGAAGCGTTCAGGATCGCTTCAATGGCTGCGTCGTCAAAAACGGGGTCTGTACAGCCTGCTTTTTTCAGTTTCCACTCAATGTAGGCGCGTCCCTCTTCTTTTGAGTACCCGTCGATGTTGTAGTTCATAATGATACGCTGGCGCAGTGGTTCATGGATGGAAAGCTGGAGCGTATTGTTCAGCTGGGGCAGTCCAACCAGAAGGATCACAGCCCGGTCCCGGGAATCCATCTCAAAGTTGAACAGGATCTTCAGATCGTTCAGGACGGCGTTTTTGATATAGTTCGCCTCATCAATGATGATCACAGGGGTTTTCCTTTTATCCAGGGCAAGGCGGTTGATCTCCTCTTGGATGATATGGAAGTTTTCTGTTTTACGGTAGGAAGCCTGTGCACCAAGGGATAC
>DXGH01000009.1 GCA_019114005.1 Candidatus Acetatifactor stercoripullorum | reverse complement strand
CTTTCAAAGATCTGCGGTAAATCTCCATAATCAGCCCCGGTTCAAAATCCAGCTGGCAGCTGTCAAACTCAAAAATAAAGTCCCCTACCGCCAGATCACAGCCTGCATTCATGGCGTTTTCCACCCCTTGAAAATGGCTGAGATTCACCAGACTCACCACCAGGCTCTGCTTCCTCTCCTGCAGAAATTCTCTTACCTTTTCCACCGTGGCATCCATGCAGCCGTCATTTACACAAATGATCTCGAATTTTTCAAAGTTTTCCTCCATGACGCCACAGATTTCATTCAGAAAACCCTTCACTCGGTTTTCCACATTGTGCAGATAAATTACACAAGACACAAAGTTCTTTTCCCTGTTTTGCATCAGCATTTCCTCTCATCCGGCCCCAGGGCCTGTATTTTATTCCAAAAACGGGTCCAGATCATACACCGTATTGATCTTGCCCGACAAAACGCTTACAAAGTCCGGATTTCTGGAGGCGTACCGGATCACCGTGGGCCTGGAATCGTCAATCTCCGACGCCTTTAAGATGGGCTTCATGGAAAACAAAGACTTTTCATAGGTGAACGCATACTCGTCCCTGATGTATTTGCGGGCCAGGGCGGACATATATTCCCATGCGCTGTCCGGCCTGTTTGGGCAGTCATTACAATTGCCCAGAAAGAAGCCCTCACAGCTGCCTCCTTTTTTGCAGGAAAAGTCCGGCGTTTCCCCATAGCTTGTCATGTGTGGGGTAAAGGTAACAGAGGTCAGAGAGTGAAGTCCTGTCTTGCCAAAGGGCATAATGGAGAAAAAAGGCCCGTCCATCACCGTCAGCCCCAGATTTTGCAAGGCTTCCGCAGTTTTACAAAGTATAATCTCACAAAGCTCATATTTGAGCCCAAAGGGCTCTGCATCCACCCCCTCCACCTTTTGGAGCACCTGATTTACAGAGGCATAGGAGGCATTCAGTACAAAGGGAGCACTGTAGCATTCCCTTTTTCCATCCCGCAGGGCATAAATGGTAAAACGGTCCGCTTCTTTGACAATTCTCTGTATCTCTGTATTGTAATAAATCCGCACGCCCGGATATTTGGAAAGCTCCTCCAGGAAAAAATCCCGCAGAATATGGGCGTCATAGGTGTACTCCTTGGTGAGAAAAGCGCCGTCACAGCTTCCCTCCCGAAAGAAACGTTCCACTGGAAGAGGCATACAGGGGATATCCGCATCCTTGCAGAATTTGCCAAATTCCCTGGCATCCGTCCAGGAAAAATGGGCCGAGGTGGCATAAACCTGTTCAAAATCAAAACGGATGCAGAAAGCATACTCTTCCACAAATCTCTTAAAATAGCCCGCTGATTTTAAGGCGGTGGACAGAGATCTGGGATAATGGTAACCCATATGCACCCTTGCCTGATTGATATAGGTAGCCCGTCTAAAGGGTCCGCTGTCAATTTCCAGCACCTCCACACTCTGCCCTCTTTTGGCGCAGTATAAGGCCGCATACAGCCCGTAGAGCCCTGCACCGATAATTAATTTGTCCGTCATATTCCCGTTCCCTCATCCATATTCTTTTTCCCGCACAGAAGCGCCGCAAAGGGCAGCGCCGCCATCACAGGATATAGATAGCGAAGCTGTACCGCAGGCCCTAAAAAAAGCGTGATGTAATACCCGGCAAACAATGCCAGGGGAATACACATTCCAAAACGCCTGTAGACCAGAAGATATGCCCAAAGGAAAAGCAGCAGCCACAGCCAGGTGCCCGGTACAAACAAATATTTGATCAGAGGCAGCTGCAGATATCCGTTATCATCTGCCCGGCTTTCCAGCCTCTCATGAAGCCACTCCCATTTGGAGTCCTTGTAAATGCCCCTTCCTTCAAGTTCCTCCTCCACCCATCTGGTCTGTACATAGCCAAGGCCCTTCTCTCCGGAGCCCTGGTTGATGTCTGCGTGGCTTTCGTCAAAGGGAGAGAGATAGCCTGCGTTCAGGGCAAGCGCCGCATTGACAAAATCTCCGGGATACTGCACAAGCAGCCGAAAATAGGTCTGGGCAAATTCCAAGGTACGGTAGCGCACCACGTAAGTGTTGGTATGGCTTTTCACCGGGTCCGAGATGGATGGGTTGTATGACAGATAGCCCTGATCCAAAAGAAAGTCGTTGATTAACGCCTTATCCCCTTCTCCCATGGTATTGTCGTCCTCTGAAAGAGCTCCAACTCCCCCGTGATAGAGCATACACCGGGCGAGCTGCTGAATGGGCATGCTCAGCATCTCCCGCTTATCCCCCTGCTGTGCCTTTGTGACCCAAAAAAGGGCGCTGAGAATCAGATTTCCCAAGAGAAACGCCGTTCCCAGACACAAAAGCAGCCGCCCCCAGAGCTTTCTTCTTTCCTTTCCAAACAAAAAAACAAGCGCTAAAACCGCCAGCAGTACCAGCATAGCATATTTCCCGTTGTTTCGAAATAAAATCATGCCGATTGTGCCAAAAAAAAGCAAAAAATCTAATTTCCCGGGCAATTGCCCGTGCAATTGCCCGTGCGAAAGCCCGTTTTCTACCCGGCGCAGAATCAGGCACAACGCCAAAACCTGCAGCACAAAAAAAGCAGAAAACACCGTATCCTTTGTGATGCTGACACTCATATACATATGGAAGGGGAAAAAGACCCCGTACAAAAGGAGCAATATCCTAAGCCAAAGACGCACTCTACACCGGGTAAGGGCAGCCATCCCAAAAGCAAAGGCAAAGGCCAAAAATAAAAGCTGTAAAAGGGAAAGCGCTGCGATGCCTGCATTTACCTCTCCAAACACTGCCTCCCCCAGGCGCATGGCTCCTTCAATCAAAAGCGTGTGGGCGATGGGATGATGGTCGTTGTAGCTTCCCGAAACGATCTGCCCTGTCTGAATGGGCATATCGTAGGCGCAGATGCCCGGATAATATGCCAAATACCCAGGCAGCCAGAAAAGCACCATAAGCACAAAGGATACCCCAAACACCTTTCCCGGGCTGCTGTGCCAGGCCTCTTCCCACTCCTCTCTGACTTTTCCGGGACGAAACGCACTTTTGTATACCAAAAAGCAGATGCCCCCGCCAAAGACCGCGCCCCCCACAAGGCTTACCGCAGCAAGGCCCAAAAAGTAAGAACCCGTCCAAAGAATGTTTCCCTGCTCTGTCAGCCTGTGAATGGCGCCGCATAAAAAGAAAAACCAAAAGCCGATGCTGATAAAAATAAAATAAGCAGCCGGTCTGGAAAGCATTTTTTTTCTATCCATGAAAGTCCCTCCGCTCACTCAGGCGTTTTCCTGTTCTCGTGAATCCTGTTGAGCCTGTACTCGAAATCCTTTTTATCCTTTGCAGCCATAACCTCCAGTATCATTCCCGAAAAAAAGGACTGGATTCCGGCCAGCACCATAAAGCCGCATACAATCAGCGTGGGAAATCTGGGCACCAGTCCTGTGTCCAGGTATACGCCGATAATAGGCAGCATAAAAATGAGGGCAATCAGTATAAGAATCAGACCAAGCCCGCCAAAAAACCGAAGAGGCTTATAATTTTTATACAGCTGGAGCATCTTGCGAAGAACCTTAAGCCCATCGCTGTAGGTATTGAGCTTGGACACACTGCCCTCAGGCCGGTCTCTGTACTCCACCACCACATTGTCTACCTGCATATTGTAATTCACCGCATGTATGGTCATCTCCGTCTCGATCTCAAAGCCCTTGGAGAAAACGGGGAAGGTTTTTACAAATTCATAGCTCAGTGCCCGGTAGCCTGTCATAATATCCTTGATGTCCGAGCCGAACAGGCCGTTGATTCCCATGCGCATGAGACTGTTGCCAAAATTGTGGAAGGGTCTTTTGTTCTCCGTGAAATAAGTAGAGGAGAGCCTGTCCCCCACCACCATGTCCGCGTTGCGGCAAAGCACCTTGTCCACCATCTCCCTGGCACAATCCAGAGGATAAGTATCGTCTCCGTCAATCATCAGATAGCACTGGGCGTCAATCTCCCGAAACATCCTGCGAAGCACATTGCCCTTCCCCTGCTTGTATTCCCGGCGCACGATGGCACCGGCCTGAGCGGCCAGTTTAGCCGTATCGTCTGTGGAGTTGTTGTCATACACATAAATCCGGGCCTCCGGCAGTGCTTCCTTTACATCCCCTATCACCTTAGATACCGTCTGCTCCTCGTTATAACAAGGGATCAATACCGCTACTTTATCCATGTGGAGTATATCCTTTCTTTTCCATCCGTTACCCATTTTTAAGAAAAAAGCAAAGGATAATATTGAATTATCCTTAGCATCATGCTATAATTTAATCAGAAAAGGAACAACCGCCCACGAGGGGGTTGACCAAGTTAGCAAGCCAGCAAATGCCACCCTGAACCGACCAAAGTACAAGGGTGGTTTTGCTATGTATAGCTACTTACAAAACGAAAAAACCAATTCTTTTAGAATGAGGCCAACACACCCTGTAACACGATTGTTCCATGAAAAGATTCTATCACATTCTTTTAGTCCTGACAACTAATATACCCCTTCAGAAACAAATCACACCGGACAAACATTCATCAATAGCTAAAAAACATTTCTTGGTTTCATTCTCTCGATTATATGATAAAATAATTACTACAGCATAATGCAGTTATAAAAACAATCGCTTAGGGAGGCCTTTCTTTCTATGAAACGTCTGAAACTTTTTTGTGAAAAGCTGTCTTTGTTTTCCTGCCGCTTTGTGCGGCTTCTTGCCCTTGGTTTAACGGGATTTTTGTTTTTGGGTGCTTTTTTCTTCACCTGTTACAGTGAAAACATGGAAACCCAGCAGGTGCTGACCAAATGGGATAATCCTCTGTCCAGCCTGCTTGGTCTGGCTGTTTTGTCCGCCGCTGTTCTTGGCGTCTTGGGCGCCATCCATCTTTTGCGGCGGTTATTCCCCGCTCTCAGGGCAGGCCGTCTTTTGCTTTTCCTGGTGATGGCCTGGTGCCTTTTTGTGGGAGCTGCGCTTATTTTGTTTGGAAGAACCGTTCCCGCGGCGGACTCTATGTCCGTCTACTCTGCGGCGGAGGCTCTTGCCGGAGGAGATACCTCCGTCATCCACCCCACCGATTCCTATCTCTCTTATTATCCCCAGCAGATCGGACTTGTTGCATTTTACGAATTATTGATCCGTTTTTGGAAGCTGCTCCCTTTTTCCCTTCCCGCCTATCACTTTATCAAATGTGTCAATGTACTGTTTTCCTGTGTGATTTTACTGTTTCAGTACAAAACCGTGCATCTGCTGTGGCAGAACGAGAGGACAGACTGTATTTATCTAACGCTGGCAGGAGGCTTTCTGCCCTTTTTGATGTACCCCTCCTTCGTCTATGGAGAGATTCCTTCCTTTGCGGCCGCCTCCATAGGCTTTTACTGTCTGGGCAGACTGTTTTGGTCTCTAACCTCCGACACAACTGCCAAAAACAAAGCGCCGGGCATCCAAAAGCCCCTGCTGTATCTGTTCTCCGCCACAGTCTTTTTGACGCTGGCGGTGATGCTTCGCAAAAATTCTTTGATCTTCATCATTGCCGCAGTGCTGGCCGCTTTTTTCCAATGGCTCAGGGAACGAAAGCATTTGCTGCTTGTCTTTGCCCTTGTGTGCACCATCTGCAGCCTCAGTATCCTTCCCCTGGTGCAGAAGACCTATGAAATCCGCGCCCACAGTACCTTAAAAAGCGGCGTCCCGGCCATCTCCTATCTGGCTATGGGAATGCAGGAGTCCTCCCGGGGGAATGGCTGGTACAACGGCTTTAATTTTAACACCTATCAGAGCACCGGCATGGATACTGAAGAAACAGCTGCCCTAAGCCGCGCCGCCATCGGTGAAAGGCTTCAATATTTTCGGGAGAATCCCAAAGCCTTCGCGGCATTTTATGCAGGCAAGCTGCTCTCCCAGTGGGCGGACGGTACCTATGCCTGCAGGCAGGCCACTCTGGCAACCTTCGGCGGCAGAAGCAGCTTCTTTGACTCTCTGTATGCAGGAGACGCCAGCTCCTATGTGATTGACTACTGCAATGCCTTCCAAAACCTTTTCTACCTGGGCGCTTTCCTGTTTTTTGTGTGGGATATCCGGAAAAGCCGCCGAAAGGAGAACTCCCCTCTGGGGCTCTTCCTTTATCTGTGGATCATTGCCGTGATGGGAGGCTTTTTATTTCACATAGCCTGGGAGGCCAATTCCCGGTATATTTTCCTTTATGCCATGCTGCTTTTACCCTATGGGGCAAGGGGGCTGTACCTTTTCGGCCGGTATATTTCCGGATGCGTTCCCCGGTCCGCCAAAGGAAACGCCTGACAAAAGGCGGCAGTCCCTCCCAGGAAGGTCTGCCGCCTTATTTTACGCTGTTTTATCAATTTTATTATTTTTCCAAGTCCACAGTCTCAAGCAGCTTTTGAATCTCCTCTACACTCAGCCACTGGGTGTTGCTGCCGGAGCTGTAAGAAAAGCCTTCCGGAACCTTTTTGCCGGTGGGCTTTGCTTTTCTGTGCTCACTCCACACCATCTGGGGATACACAATGAAATGCTTGTCGTATTCATAGGTATTAGGCGCATCCTCCACCGTCACCATGATCTCATGAAGCTTTTCCCCTTCCCGGATGCCTACCTCCGGCATATTGCAGCCCGGCAGCATGGCCTGGGCAAGGTCTGTCACCTTAAAGGAAGGGATTTTGGAAATAAAGGTCTCCCCTCCCTTTGCCTCCTCCAGAGCCTTGATCACCAGCTCAACGCCCTGGCGCAGACTGATCCAGAAACGAGTCATGCGGTAGTCAGTGATGGGCAGCTCCTTTCCTCCGTTTTTGATAATATTATGGAAGAAGGGAATCACAGAGCCCCGGCTTCCGGCCACATTGCCATAACGCACAATGGAAAAACAGATATCCTTGCTTCCCGCGTAGGCGTTTGCCGCCACAAACAGCTTGTCGGACACCAGCTTGGTACCGCCGTAGAGATTCACTGGATTTACCGCCTTATCCGTAGAAAGCGCTACCACCTTTTTGATCCCACAGTCCAGCGCCGCATCTATCACATTCTGGGCGCCCCCTATGTTGGTCTTAATGGCCTCGGCTGGATTGTACTCGCAGGCGGGCACCTGCTTTAAAGCCGCCGCATGAATCACATAATCCACACCCTCGAAGGCCCGCATCATTCTGTCCTTGTCTCTCACGTCACCAATAAAAAATCTCAGCTTGTCCGCATATTCCTTAAACTCATTCTGCATCATAAACTGCTTAAATTCGTCTCTGGAATAAATGATAATCTTTCTGGGGTCATAATTTTCCAGCACATATCTGGTAAAAGCCTTGCCAAAGCTTCCCGTTCCACCTGTGATCAGTATGGATTTATTGTTTAACATAACTTCCTCTCTTTCTGTGCGCAATCTGTCCAGTGGACATTTTACGCCCGTCCCCTCCGCCGTCCCGGCAAGGGATTTTGTTATATCATAGCATAGGATGAGCCAAAAGGCAATTTCCAATACAGCTCAGCCATAAGAGGATAAGCACTGGGCATGGGTGCTTGCACACAATGCACAGAGATTATCCTCTTATGAGCTAAGCGCCCGACTATGAGCAAAGCAAGCTGCGAAGCAGCGGGAAAGCACCGCAGGTGCGGCTTTGCGAATGGGCGCGGGCTGAGCGGACTGCGGCACGGGCGCGGGCGCGGGCTGCAGCACGGGCGCGGGCTGAGCGGACTGCGGCACGGGCGCGGGCTGAGCGGACTGCAGCACGGGCGCGGGCTGAGCGGGCTGCGGCGCGGACGCGGGCTGAGCGGACTGCAGCATGGGCGCGGGCTGAGCGGGCTGCAGCACGGACGCGGGCTGAGCGGACTGCAGCACGGGCTAATAGTACATTTTCCCCTGGAATATTCCCCAAAAATAATACAGTCCGCAGACCACATGGCACAAATAAGCCCCCCACTGAACCGCGAGAAGAAAAGGACGCTTCTTTGCTATAGTTGCACGAACCAGCACCGGAAGAGCCGCCAGGAAGCTGAAGAAAATTCCATACATATATCCCCAGGAAAAATTGAAATCTACTTCCCGAAAGCCTTTTTCGTACAGGAAAAACGCCATGACAAAGCTCATCCCATAGATCTGCCAGGAAAAACGGTACAATGTATTTTCCTTCAGCTCCTTAAAATTACATAACAGCACAACCAGCGGAAAGCCCACCGCCAGACAGACCGCAAGGGGAATATTATCACAGTAAAGCCTCCATATGCTGCCAAGACAAAAGCCCAGGCCCCCTTCCTCTCCTTCATCGGGCACAAAGACGCCCCTGTACTGATACAACAGATCCAGAAAGGTAGGGACAAAGCACAGCCCCAGCTGCAGCGTGGGAACAAAATTGCGGAACCTGCTTTTTATCATGCGCCATACCATAATCAATCCCGCAGCTCCCACAAGTACAAGGGTAAAGCTTGGCTTGGTCATGGTAGCCGCCAGGAGAAAGAAAGAAAACAACGCATAATCTTTTTTCTGCTCCTTCCAGCCCTTCTCATAGCGCTCCAGCAGCCTGGCAAACCAGAAAAAGGAAAGAATGGCAAAGGGCCGGGCCGCCATATAGGTTGCATTATGAAAAGGATTTGCAGTAAAAACCCCCAGATAATTGTATTTGATGCCCGGTAGGTAGATTCCTGGAGGCGGATACAGCATGGAAATAAAAAACAAAGAGATGGAAAGAAGGCTCAGCAAGGCTCCTGCCAGCCATTTCTGTTTTGCAAAAAACGCCTGGAGGTCCGCAAGCAGCAGATGATCCAGAATCAGCTTCACAATCACCATAGCCAGGCTGTTTAACAGCATGGTGGCCAGGGCCACCGCAAATTCCGGCCCCACAAACAGGTGCAGGAACGCGGCAAACTTAAAAAAAACAGGGTAGGGAAAACTGTAGCCGCTGTCGAGTCCCTGCATTTCCAGTATATAAGCCTTCATATCCGAATGATACCTCTCCGGACTTCCAAGGGTCTGCCTGTGAAACAAAATCAGGGTTACCGCCGAGGCCCCGAGAAGCAGCAGCATAAAAAAGCCTATATTCATCCATTTTTGTGATTTGGTCTGCTTCATGAATACTCTCCTTTTGATTTTAATGGGCTTCCTAAATCTCCAGTATGCTTAAACCGTGGGCCTTCAGCCTGGCCTCCACCCGGTCAATGCCTCTCTGCCCTTCCATCTGCTCCATAAAGCCCAGCTTTCCCAAAAGAATCCGTCTCTCAAAAAAGGTGTCCTTCTCTAATTTTTCCTTTTCTGCGGCGGGCAGCTCCTCCACAAGCAGGCGGCGTACCTTGTGAAAGTAATCAAGGCATTCCCGGGCGGTCTCATAAGCATAGGATTTGCCAACGGTGATAAAATTCTCCTTTTCTCCCCTGACAATGTAAAGCCCCACATAGCGGATTTGATCCCCTTGCTTTTCCAGGCGGGCCTTTCGCACCTTTTCCCTGTTTATGGACAGGGAAAGCCTTTTTAGCTCCCGCTCCACAAATTCCTCCGCTTTCTCCTTGGCTTCTTCCTCCATAACCTCTTTTGCGGAGACCAGAATATCGTCCGCGTACCGGGTATAGGTAAATCCCAGAGAGGAAAAAAAGCCTTCCGCCCTGCGGTCAAACTCATTCATATAAATATCCGATAAAATCGGAGACAGCACAAGCCCAAGCGGCAGCGTCCCATGATAAAAGCAGCTGCCCAGCATCCTGTAAAGCTCCTTAAAAAATCTTTCGTCGATTTTGAGGGCCGCCCCAAAACATTTGGTCAGCTTTTCCAGACCAATGCTGTTGAAAAATTTACGGATGTCGTATTTCATAAAATCTACGCCGTCCAGATGCTGCTGCACGCACTGCTTGATTCCCCGTCCCCGTCGGTAAGCGTAGGAAGCCTGATTTGCCGTGTAATACTCCAGTATGCCCTGAAGCATCCGGTTATGCAGTTCTCTGGCCTGATCTCCGTTTTTGTCTTCCCTGTATTTTATAATTTCGCGTTTCTTTTTATTTTTTCTAACGATTATCTGTTCAAAATACTTCTCCTGATCGGCCTGGATTTTTTCCAAAAGCGTGATATCCTTTTCCTTAAGGCCGCACAAAGTATAGGGATGGTTTCCCACTGCAATCTTGTCCACAACATTACCCAGCGGCTTTTCCACCAGATAGAACCTGTGAAATTGGGAATACAGATAGTACACATGGACAAATTTTGCAATGTGATAGACCAGAGTTCTTTCTTCCTCCTGCAGAACCGTGTTCAGCTTTGCAATCACACAGGCGGACAGATCCTTCCCAGTCTTTCCGGAAATAAAATTTTTAATGCACTGGTTCACCTTGTCCACAATATCGTCAATATCAAACTTGGAAAAATCCTCATCCCCGCTTTGGAGAAAGGTTTTATACTCATGAGAAATAATGGACACTGTCACATAAAACAAAAGCCGCAGCGAAATGCTCACCGTAAGGTTGTTTCCCTTTCTCTGACAGCAGATCTGATAGGGCGTCTGGGGTATGACAACATCGTCCTCCCTCAGATTGATGGGATGAGAATCCTCCTGCCCGAAAATGGGATCCTCCTTGATGTGCCTTGCAAGGTTTGAGGGCAGGCTGTCGTTTACAAATTTATAATGCTCCACCACATAATCCGTGGCCAGAGCCTTTCTCTCCAGCCCCGGCCTGTATTCCAGGCATTTCACCCTGTCCTCATGCTTTTTCAGCACCACATCATGCACAAAGTATCCCACATTTTTGCGGTTATAAATATCGCTGACCTTAGGGACAAACACACTGATCTCGTTCACATAGGCGCTGTTTGCAAAAATTCCAAGCTCTGTGGCCGATGACATGGTATCCAGAAAAATATACGTTTTATAGGACACCGCGGCGCAGATTTCCTCCATAATCTGAATGCTGATGTTGTCATCCCGTATATTTTTTTCCGTGAGGAAATCATCTATAACCAAGGGCAGGTATTTGTTTTTGTAGGTGTCATACAGCATGTTCTGCAAAATCACCCGTCTGTCACTTTTGTTGCTCTTTTCATAATAAGGTCCGCATAAAAAAAGGATGGGACGAGTGATCGTGATTTTATCCAGCAAGGTATATTCCATGGTTCCTCTCATTCTGCCGCGTGAGCGGCTTTGTAATCAGAAGGAACTTTGTGCGTAGCGCAAATTCCGGATTGAAAATTTTCATTTTCAATCTTTTCTCCCACGCACAAAGAATAGAAGACATTCTTTTGCACAGCATAAAAAAAGAATCCTACAGTGGCAAAAGAGTAAACTGAACGCCAGGCAAGCTCCGCGAGCATAGGCGTGCGAGCGGAAAAGCGCGCCTGACGTTCAGTTTGCACTTTTGCCACTCCTTAAACTCTTTAGAAATACTTCGTCCTCGACGAATACTAGGATTCTTTACTTCATTATAGTATCAAACTCCTGCTTCGTCAAATAATATTTCCGCTTATTTCGTTCGTTCTCCGCCCCGGGCGGCTGAAACGAAAACTGATCCGAGCCTGCATCATACCTCCAGCCCAGGCCGGTCAAAAGGGGAATTTCTTCATGCTTTGAGAGCAAAACCACAAACAGCCGCAGAATGCCGTTGGCATATTTTTTATTCTGTCCGCCCCTTAAAAACAAGGCGTTGCTCTTTTCCTGAATCAGATTGATCAGCACAAAGAGCTTCCTGTAGGATATTTTGAAATCCATATCAGGAATTTCAATTTCTCCACAGCGGCCCGGGTCTACCGTTTCCCTGATGTGATACCGGATTCCCCGATACTCAAATTCCTGCTGATGAAGCCACTCCTCCTTCTTTTTCGGATCGGGGGACCTTCTGATTTTCAGACGCAGCTGCTTTTTTAAGGCGTTAACCACGAACTGCATCCCTTCTCTGCGGGAAATCTCCAAAAGAAGCTGATAAATTTCATAGATAGACAAATAGGTATTGGCCTGATTGTCTATCAAATAAAAATATACGTCATTCTGTGTGGCTTCCACCCCGAAGAAAGCCTCACAGCCCTCCTGCAGCGTCTGGATTTTCTCTATAATCCGATAGGAAGCTCTGTCGATAAAAGAATAATTCCGCTCGTCATACCCCTTCATTTCCCTCAATCGGTCTGTTCTTATGGCAGGTATAAAATTTTCCACTGAAACCTCCCCTTTATCACGCCGTTTTTGTAGTGTCTCTATTATAAGACAGGGAAAGGGCAATGTAAAGGGCGGAGGAGCTTTTGCGGGAAGAATGGACAATTTCCCCCTTTCCCCTCATAATAGGACAAAAACACGGAGGATACAAATGATGAAAGCTTTGAACCTTTACCTGGAAGAATACCTGGATTACTGCCAGTACAGAAAGCACCTTGACCCTAAGACGCTGAAAGCATACCGTATCGATCTGACCCAATACGAGCGCAGCATGGACAACGCTCTTCCTTTTTATGAACGGGAGCCGGTAGACGCCTACATCACCATGCTCCACAGAAAATACCAGCCCAAAACCGCAAAGAGAAAGGTGGCCAGCTTAAAAGCTTTCTTCCGCTACCTCTCCTATCGGGAAATTCTTTCCGAAAATCCCTTTGACAAGCTGGACATCCGTTTTCGGGAGGCAAGGCTTCTGCCAAAGACCATCCCTTTTCATTCCGTGCAGGCTCTTTTGTCGGAGGCCTACCGCCAAAGGAAAACCGCTCACACCCAGTATCAGAAACGCTGCCGCATCCGGGATGTTGCGGTACTTGAGCTGCTTTTCGCCACGGGAATGCGCATCTGTGAGCTTTGCTCCCTAAAGCCCCAGCATATCGACCTGAAGGAAAAGACCGTCCGTATTTACGGCAAAGGCGCCAAAGAAAGAATCCTGCAGATCGGGAATCCGGCAGTGCTCTCTGCCCTGGCCTCCTATCAGAACGCCTTCGCCCCGGAAATTTCTTCTGCCGGATGCTTTTTTGTAAACAGGCTGAAAAAACAGCTATCCGATCAGTCGGTGAGATTTATGATCCGGCATTACGCAAGACTTGCAGGAATAGAGCAGCATATCACCCCTCATATGTTCCGTCATTCCTTCGCAACACTTCTTTTAGAGCAGGATGTAGACATCCGTTATATCCAGCGGATGCTGGGGCACAGCTCCATCAGCACCACCGAAATCTATACCTATGTATCCAATATAAAGCAAAAAGACATTTTATTTCACAGGCACCCCAGAAACTTTATGGAGGTGGAGGAAGCTTAGTCCCTGCTATTTCAAAAAATCCTCCAACCGATTTTCCCCGTCCGCCGTGTGATGGTAAATCTTGGTTGGCAGACTGCTTATCACTGGCAGGCTTTCATACAGCTCCATCACGTACTGCTGATATTCGCTCATGGGCAGCCCCAGCTGCCCATGCAGAATGCCGACAAGATAATTGAGACTTACCTCTCCTAAATCGACACTTTCTGTCTCATAATTATGCCAGATAATAAAGGGAGGATGGGGCTGATGGTCCCCCGATTACCACCACAACCACCGGCTCCCAATACTGCTCAAAATAAGCAAGCCGCACAGTAGTTTCAAAGCTATTTCCGCTATAGGTATACCCCATGATTCTGCATAGTCACATGAAAGAAAAACAGAGGAGCTCCTTCTTCCTTTTGAGCAAAATAGGTCTGCAGATAGGAGTAATCCCCCGGTCACTGACATAAATGCGCAGTGTGTCCAGTTCCTCCCCTACATCATCCAAAAACAGGATTCGATCAAACCCCATGGCCCGGTATACCTGAGTGCGGTTCCAGCCGCTGGATAAATAAGAGTTATAGGGCACTGCGGCGCTGTATGCCCCCCATGGAATCGGAGGTGAGAAACTCTTATTCTGAGTTTGCCGTGTTTTCCTCCAAGGACGGACACATTTGCCCAGCAACAGATCATATTCTCCTGAATGGAATCCCAATATTCCAGCACCGGCTCCGTGGTTTCAAAATCTCCCAGCACGCGCAGATCACTGAATGCCTCGTTCATGATCACCACAATATTGGGAAATTCCATAACTGAAGAGTTTTCATCCGTCCCTAAAATACCGTCTTCCTCCTCATTTCTCTGTACTTCCTGGTCTTCCTCATATGCCTCCATGATCCGGCGCACCTCATCCAGAGAATAATCCTCCGGCAGGCTCTGAGTGCTCCCCATAATTTCCCACAGCAATGTGGCAAGATAGGTATCCTGGGCAAACTAGTTCGTCTGCGCATATATCCTGTCAAACCTCATAACAGGAAGAACAATGCACCCGCAGGCCACCACAGCCGTGACAGCCACAGACGCCGGATAAAAACGCCCGTTCCCACTTTTCCTTCCCGCAAATGCAAATTAGCCCTTTGAGATTTCACCACCTTCCGAGAGGCGTTATCGGGTGTTATTAAAGCCCCGGAAATCCTTGAAAATACGCCAATTTATCCATGTGAAGGCGTTATAGGCTGTTATCGAACATTACCGCATTTTTAGGGCCTCACGG